>CAYIIH010000420.1:0-7067 GCA_964363225.1 uncultured Verrucomicrobiota bacterium
GTATCGCCGATTTCCAATCGGCAGCGCGTCCGAAGTCAGAGAGCGTGTTTGGATTTGCGGCGTCCGCAGGCTGGAAGCTCTGCGACACAGCAGGTTGTGAAACCTGCGCTACGACTTTGTCAACGGCCCTGCAGATTGACGTTGCAGATTGAGACTGCAACTTGCCTTGTCGTTCGCCGTGGGCTAAACTGTGCGCTGTTCAAAGCCCATGCACGACTCAACGCCTAACGCCTCGACCAGTCGGCCGGATGCTTTGTTCGTCACGACGCTCTGGACGGTCGTGTTGCAGGCCGGCAGCACGGAGACCGCCCAATCTCGACCCGCGCTCGAATACCTTTGCCGCGCCTACTGGTATCCGATCTACGCGCACGTCCGGCGGCGCGGCTACCCGCCGCATGACGCGCAGGATCTGGCGCAAGGCTTCTTCGCCGCCCTGCTCGCGCGCAGCCCTTTTCAAGAACTCTCGCCGGACAAAGGCCGTTTTCGCTCGTTCCTCCTCGCGGCGCTCGGCCATTACCTCGCTGACGAACGGGACCGGCGCCACGCGGCCAAACGCGGCGGCGGGCAAGTCCTTCTTTCGCTCGATGAGACCGACGCCGAAGAGCGCTTCGCCCTCGAAACGGCGACGCCCGCCACGCCAGAAAGAGATTTTGACCGCCGCTGGGCGCTGGCGGTGTTGGAACGGGCGCTGGAGGCTCTGGCCCGGGAACAGGCGGCGGCAGGCAAGCAACACCTCTTTGACCGCCTCCGCATGTTCCTCCTCGACGCCACCGGCAGCCGCGACTACTCGGCGGTGGCGGCGGAATTGAACGTGCCGCCCAACACGGTGGCCGTGACTGTCCGCCGTCTGCGGCAACGTTACCGCGAACTGGTTCGCGCCCAGATCGCCGATACCCTGGCTCATCCCGCTGACGTGGAGGCCGAGATGGGCCATCTGATGGAGGCCGTCCGCGGATGAAAAGATTGTCATAGTTCGCCGCCGATTCCTATGAACCGGGGTGAAGACTATGAATACGAACCCACCCAATCATTGCCCGCAATGCGGCCAGCCCATTTCTCAGGGGGTCAAAGGCCTTTGTCCCAACTGCCTGGCCCTCATTGGCTTTGGGCCGGACGAAAGCGCCGCGCCAACCGTCACCTCCCGCGCCGGCAGCCCGGCAGAGCCGCCGGGGAACCTCGGTCAAACGACCGCCCGGCCGTTGTTGTCGCTCTCCGCGCGTTACTTCGGCGACTACGAGTTGCAGGAGGAAATCGCGCGCGGCGGCATGGGGGTCGTCTTCAAGGCCCGCCAGGTGAGCCTGAATCGCACCGTCGCGGTGAAGATGATTCTCGGCGGCCAGCTTGCCAACCAAACCGACATTCAACGCTTCCTCACCGAGGCCGAGTCGGCGGCCAACTTGCAGCACCCGAATATCGTGGCCATTCACGAGGTCGGCCAGCACGAAGGGCAATACTATTTCTCGATGGACTACGTGGAGGGCAAAAACCTCGCCGACTACGCGAAAGCAAATCCGCTGCCAGCGGGCCAAGCGGCGCAACTGGTCAAAACCATCGCCGAGGCCGCCCATTACGCGCATCAACGCGGCACCTTGCATCGCGACCTCAAGCCGCAAAATGTGCTGATGGATGCCAACGGCCAGCCGCGCCTCACGGACTTCGGATTGGCCAAGACCGTCGAACACGACGGCGGCTTGACCCGGAGCGGCGCGGTGCTGGGCAGTCCCAGCTACATGCCGCCGGAACAAGCCACGGGCCGGCACCACGAAGTCGGGCCGTCCAGCGATGTCTATTCGCTGGGCGCAATTCTCTACCAATTGCTGACCGGTAAGGCGCCCTTCGCGGGGGCCACGCCGTTGGCGATCATCCGGCAGGTCCTGGAAACAGAACCGATCGCGCCGTCGAAGCTGGACCCAAGAACGCCGCCGGAACTGGAAACTATTTGTCTGAAGTGTTTGGAGAAACGCCCGGAGCGGCGCTACCACTCGGCGCGGGAACTGGCGGAAGAACTGGGCCGTTTCCTGAACCACGAACCCATCCTCGCCAAGCCCGCGAGCGCGTGGCGCAAGGCCTGGAGTTGGTCCCTGCGGAATCCTTGGGCCATCATCGGCGTTGCGGCCGTGGTTGGACTTGTTCTGCTTGGATTCGCCTACGGCCTCTGGGAGCGAGTCAAATATCTGGAAGGGAGCACCCCTTCCAAATTTTACGACCCGTTTACCGTGTTTCACGTGATGGTTACAACGTTCTGTTCGGTCCTGATTCCGGGATTACTATTCGGGCGCTGGCTCAAAGGCCGCAGACAGCGGAACTTGCCCGTCAGCAACGTCCAACTCGCACTGCTGGCCGGAACCGGGTTGGTGCTGATCGCCATGGGGCTGTGGTCGGATATGATATACATCCGACTCTACGTGTGGAAGAAACCCCTTTTTTTCGATAGCCCGGCCGCGGCCGAGGTCGTGGCAGCTTGCCTGGGCCTCCCGCTTTTCTCTTGTTGGGTTGGAGGCATTTTGATCTGGCAAGCCATACGCCGACAGCAGGCGCACTGGTCAGGCTCCACCGCCGTGGAGGAAGAATGGTTGCCCCGGCAGGCGCTGCATTACAGCACGGTGGCATTCACCATGGCGACTTTTGCGAACCTGGTTTTGTTCGTGTCGGCCGCGCAGCTCGGGATTGCAACTGGACTATTCGATCGGGTCTTGAATGTGGTTGGACCCTCGCGCGATGGGAAGATCGTGCTTTCGACCTTTTTTGCCTTGATTGCCCTGGTGGTTTCCACCGCCTGCTGGGTTTATGCGACGCGCAAGGTGTATAAACGGCCGCCGCTGGTGTCCGCATTTCTGGGCGTGGTGTTCGTGGGATTCACGGTCGGCTGGTTCACCGCGCCGCCGTATTCTTGGCTGCCGGCGAGTTTTGTTTTTACTTCGATGCTGGGCGGTTTGGTGGGGGGCTGGGTTCTGGTCAAATGGGTCAAAATCAGAAAAGTGGAAGCGGCAGAACAGGTGGCCCCGCTGGTTCTCGGCGAACTGTTTCAATGCGACCGCCGGGCGTTCGCGATCACGCTGGCCGGCGTGTTCGTCACGCTGGGATTGCTCACCGCCCTGTTTTCCCGCGAGAGCCATGTCCCGTTTTTCGCCGTCGCGGTCTGGACGGTCTGGAACGCGCTCGTGCCCGTGATTTTTCTGGCCGTGCGCGCCACCACCGGAAAGTTGCGCGAATTATTCCTGTCGATTCTGCTGGGACTGGTACTACTCGACGTCGTCTTTGCCATTGGAGTCCCTTTGGGGGACGAATCGGGAATCAAATCTACTGTTTTTCTGCACTGGCTCGCCACCGTTCCCATCGGCCTGGCCGCCGGGTGCGCCCTGGTTTACTTCGGCAAAATTCGTCCCAAAGCGCGCTGAGTTCTCTGTGCGAATCGCGCTCTGGTTTGACACTGCTCCGTTCGTAATTTCGCGGCAATGTTGGAACTCGTCGCACCTTATCAACCCGCCGGTCTGCCGGCCACAAGCCATTACGTAACCGACGGAAGGCAGGCTGGCTTGCTCGGCGGCGCGAAACACCAGACGCTTCTCGGTGTCACGGGTTCGGGCAAGACGTTCAGGTTGGTTCCAAAGCGCGGGGTCATGTCGAACGTGAACAAGCCAACGTCCGTCATGACGCACCATCCGCGTGTGGTGGGACAGGGCGCGGTTTGACTGCCTTGTTTGGTCTGTGGTAGAGTTGGACCGTGCGGAACGTGAACTTTTACAGAACCGCCGACGGGCGCGTCCCGATTCAGGATTTCCTTGAAGCGCTCCAACCGAAGCAGGCCAAGAAAGTCCTGTGGGTGCTCAAAGCAGTGGAAGACCTTCCGCGTGTGCCGGAGCAGTATTTGAAACGACTCGTCGGCACTGAGCACATCTGGGAAGTCCGGGTGGAGTTCGGCGGCGATGCGTTCCGGCTGTTGGGTTTCTGGGATGAGGGCAACCTCGTTATTCTGACCAACGCGTTCGCCAAGAAGACACAGAAAACGCCGGAACGGGAAATCGCGCTGGCCGAGGCCCGGCGGCGCGACCATCTAAACCAGAAGCAAAAACCATGAAAAGTGATCTGCAGAAATACATTGAAGGCCGCAAACGCCGCGACCCGGAGTTTGCCGCCGGGTTCGACGCCGGTTATTCAGAGTTCAAACTCGGCGTCCTACTCCGCCAAGCGCGCGAGGAAGCCGGTCTGACCCAGGCCGGCCTCGCCCGCCGCGCCCAGACACCGAAGTCCGCCGTCGTCAAAATCGAGGCCCACGCTGAGGACGTTCCGCTCTCGGCGGTTGACCGCATCGCGCGCGCCTTGGGCAAGACGGTCCGGGTGGAACTGGTGGAAGCCGGTTGAGGCATCTCACGGATTGCCACCAACCATGAGCCGGCCAGCATGAGTGTTCCCTTGGACAGCCACGCCGCGTTTGCCACCACGCACTGGAGCGAGGTGCTGGCGGCCGGCGAGACGACCTCGCCGGAATCGCAGCGGGCGCTGGAGCAGCTTTGCCGCGCTTACTGGTTCCCGTTGTATGCCTATTTGCGGCGGCGCGGCCACTTGAGTCCCGATGCTCAGGATCTGGTTCAGGATTTTCTCGCACACCTCATCGAGCGTCGGGCGTTTCGGGAGGTGACGCCGGACAAGGGCAGGTTCCGTTCCTTTTTAATCACGTGTCTGAATCATTTCGTCGCCGATGCCGCTGACCGCGACCGGGCGCAGAAGCGTGGCGGGGGCGGCGCGCTGCTTTCCCTGCACGCCGGGCAGGCCGACCAACTCTACCAGCTTGAAGCCAAAAACGAGTTGACCGCCGACCAATTGTTCGACCAGCGCTGGGCGATGGCCGTGTTGGGCCAGGCGCTGGAACGACTGCGCGCCGAACAAGTGGCGGCCGGCAAAGAGCCAATGTTTGCACTGTTACGGCCCTTTCTGACCGACACGGCAGAGGCCGGCGATTACGAGCCAGTGGCGGCGAAACTGCGGCTGACCCCCAACGCGGTGGCTGTGGCCGTAAACCGTCTGCGCAGCCGTTACCGCCAGTTGGTGCGTCTGGAGGTGGCGGCCACCGTGGTCAACCCGTCGGACATGGAAGCCGAGATGCAGCACCTGCTCGCCGCCATGCGCGGGTGAAAGCCGGCGAAATAGTCTGTAATAGTCGGACGCGGATTCCGTTTTAGGAGATAGAAACGGAATTCTATGAAAAACACTGCCCATCGCTTTTGTCCTCAATGCGGCGCGGCCATCGCGCACGGTTCCCTGCAAGGGCTATGCCCCAATTGCCTCGCCTTGGTCGCCTTTGGCGCCGATCCAGGCAGTGACCAAACAGTGATGTCCTCGAATGCTGGCAGCCCGGACGTGCAGGCAGCCGCAGACCAGCCTGCCGCCAGGCCGCTGATTTCGCCCGCGCTGCGGTACTTTGGCGATTACGAGTTGCAGGAGGAAATCGCGCGCGGCGGCATGGGTGTGGTCTATAAGGCGCGACAAACCAGCCTGAACCGCATCGTGGCGGTGAAGATGATTCTCGCCGGCCAACTGGCCACCGAGGCGGATGTGAAGCGCTTCCTCACCGAGGCCGAGTCGGCGGCCAACTTGCAGCACCCGAACATCGTGGCCATTCACGAGGTCGGCCAGCACGAAGGGCAATACTATTTCTCGATGGACTACGTGGAGGGCAAAAACCTCGCCGACTACGCGAAAGCAAATCCGCTGCCAGCGGGCCAAGCGGCGCAACTGGTCAAAACCATCGCCGAGGCCGCCCATTACGCGCATCAACGCGGCACCTTGCATCGCGACCTCAAGCCGCAAAATGTGCTGATGGATGCCAACGGCCAGCCGCGCCTCACGGACTTCGGATTGGCCAAGACCGTCGAACACGACGGCGGCTTGACCCGGAGCGGCGCGGTGCTGGGCAGTCCCAGTTACATGCCGCCGGAACAAGCCACGGGCCGGCACCACGAAGTCGGTCCGGCCAGCGATGTCTATTCGCTGGGCGCAATTCTCTACCAACTGCTCACCGGTAAGGCGCCCTTCGCGGGGGCCACGCCGTTGGCGATCATCCGCCAGGTGGTGGAAACCGAACCGGTCGCGCCGTCGAAACTGAAACTCCAAACGCCAGCGGACCTGGAAACGATTTGCCTGAAGTGCTTGGAGAAACGTCCGGAGCGGCGTTATCACTCGGCGCGGGAGTTGGCGGAAGAACTGGGCCGATTCCTGAACCACGAGCCCATCCTCGCCAAGCCCGCGAGCGCGTGGCGCAAGGCCTGGATTTGGTCTCTGCGGAATCCTTGGGCCATCATCGGCGCTGCAATCACGGCCGGTATTGTTGTGCTAGGATTCGCCTATGGGCTTTGGGAGCGAGTAAAATTCTTGGAGTGGGAGGCGACATCCCGGGGCCGGGATGAGACAACGAGTTATCCGAATTTCGGGAAATTCTACGACCCGGTCCTGATTTGCATTATCGGCCATCTGGTTCTGGTGTCCGCAGTTCTCTATGGTCGCTGGCTCAATGGTCGCAAGCTGCGGAACTTGCCGGCCAGTCATCTCCAACTCGCCATGCTTGCCGTCAGCGGGATTTTGCTGATCGCCATCGGGCTGTGGGCGGATTTAATGTTCATCCGGCTCTACGTGTGGATGGCACTTTATTCCTTGGGCGCCGCTGTGGGCCTTTGCCTGGGTGCTCCGCTCTTCTTCTGCTGGGTTGGAGGCATTTTGCTCTGGCAAGCCTTTCGACGACAGCAAGCGCACTGGTCAGGCTCCATTACGGCCGAAGAAGAATGGCTGCCCAGGCAGTCGATCAGATACAGCACGGGCGCATTCATTAGGGCAACCTTTGCGAATCTAGTTTTGTTCGTGTCGGCTGCGTATCTCACGTTTTCGACCGGACCATTCGACGAGTTTTTTCGGTACTCTGGCAGGACGGCTCAGTCCTATGCGGTTTGGGTATCCTGCTTTGTCTTCATCGCCTTGGCAGTTTCCACCGCTTGCTGGGCGTATGCGACGCGCCACGTACATAGTATCTGGCCGAAAACTCCTGTTTTTTGGAGTGGAGTAAAGAAGTGAGGCGG
>CAYIIH010000421.1:0-7056 GCA_964363225.1 uncultured Verrucomicrobiota bacterium
CGGCTCAAATCTCACCGCCCGCTGGCGTCGGCAATGTCAAAATGAGAATTGCTGAACTGTCCACGCGAATGGCTTTGAGTGAGGACCTGCCCGAACCCGGACTCCGCCGTGGCGACGTGGCCACGCTTGTCGAACACCACCCCGGCCGGCCTGGCCAAGAAGACGGCTACAGCTTGGAAGTTTTCAACGCCGTCGGCGACACCGTCGCCGTGGTCACCGTGCGCGAGTCACAGCTTGCGCCGCTCACCGCCGATGAATTGCTGTCCGTCCGTCCCGCTCGCTGGGACGGCACTCTGAAAGCAGGATAAGCTTCCAGCGTGTCCAACGTCCGTACTTCCCACGCTTTACGTGCGACGGAAAGCGCCGTTCTCGCCGCCGATTCACGGCGGGCATCCGGAGCGGAAACTGCGCGGCAGGACTGAGTGCGTGACGCTGATTGTCGACATGGGCAAGGCGGCGGAACTGGCGCGGAAACATCTGCCGGGTTGCGAGAAGAAAGTCCGTCCGCTGGGCGATGCGCTGGAAGAAGGCGTCCTGAGTTCGATTCCGAACACCGAGTTGAATGGTCACAAGATGCAGTAGGCGACCGGTTGGTTCAACGTGCCCTTCAAGCGCGAAGTTCGACGATACTCATGAGCCAAAGTTTAGCTGAAATGGCACAAGACTCCACCTAGGGCAACGAGCACGTAAAAGTGTGTGTCTGAAACAAAACCCTCGCACTTATCATTCAGTATCCAAACCTTGCGAGCCAACTGATTGGTCTTGCACTGAATCGTAATGGAGCGCGACGCCTCTCGGTTGGTGGCGAGAATGTCGATGCCGCGCGTATTGCGGAGTGAGATGGAGGCGATGTGACTGCGCCGTGACAACTCCGCAGCGACGAAATACTCACCAGCAACGCCAGTGAGGAGAGATGGAATTTTCATGGCGCATATCTTGGTGGCCTAACATTGTGTCGGCAACCTAAATGGAGGGCGAAAAAGTTGGCCCGGGTGAAAGCGGCTTGTCATGACTGATTAGGCTGCAAAAGAATCGGCGTCGTGTCAATGGCTTTGCCAAGCAAGACGGCGGAGCGGTGCATCCCCAAGTTGTCGGTAGCGGCAGACATCTCTGCCTGCCGTAGAACGGGGCATCCTGCCCGGTGGAGCGGGCCGGGGTGAAAAGCGATTCCACACCCGGCTCCCACGCCGGACTGGGCGGCAGGATGCCGCCCTTTACGGCAGCCAAGATGGCCGCCACTACAGGCAGCGACAACTCGAGGATGCGCCGCAGGTGGAGTGGGACTGTCGACCGTGGGTTGAGGCTTGTCAATGTGGGAGATGTCGCCTGGCGGAGAGGTCAGGATGGATTCAAGAATTCGTTGCATCGCAGCAGCCAACGTCAGATGGCTCGTTTTTCAAAAGGAGAGGAAACCAGAGCCGGCTGATGTCGGCTGCTGCGGATTCTTGAATCGGTCCTGACCCATTACGCTGGAAACAGCGCCAAAAACGGCGGATTACTCAGCGCGGCGTAACCGCAACCAAAAGCTGGTAGGGCGAGACTCCGTCGAGCCGTGACTTCTTGGCGGACGGGATTCCACGGCTCGACGGAGTCTCGCCCTGTCGTGAAGGAAAAAGTTTGTAGTGAGAACTGCTCTCACCCGCCGGGTGAAGTCAAGCGGGCGGCCTGGCCTTCGGTAGAGTCCTTGAATTTCAAAACTTGTTGTGAAGAGATCAAATTCTTCCGAAGCACGGTTTGGCTGTATGGAACGGTGGTCACGAGCGTGTGTTTCCCCCTCACCCCACCCCTCTCCCGCCGGGAGAGGGAGCAGCGCTCGGCACGGCCTCTTGCCTGAACAACGCTTCCAGCCCATCGGCGTTTTCAACTTCCCACGACGACCGGTTGGTTCCGCCTTTCCCGGCGGGAGAGGGCCGGGGTGAGGGAGAACGGCCTGATCTCGATTCCAGGCGATCGTTCTGGCGCACAGCGCAGCACCTCGTTGAATTCTGGAGTGAAGACCTGTTAGCCAAGAGGTTCTTGACGTGCGGCAATTCTTGGAAACCCTTTCTCCCAGCATTGACATCTGCGGTCAGAATCAGCGCAGAACTACGACTGGCCCCCGGGCTCTTCGGCGTGCCAATTGCGCGAGAAACCTTTGGCGCAACTCGCGGCAAGCTGCAAAGAGGTCGTTGTGGCTGCAGCCGGCATTCGAGCTGGATGGAAAGGAAGGATGCCCATTGCTCCCGGCTTGGCTTTGGTTGGCGGTCGTCAAATTCATAGTCGATTGGGCTTTCTGGCTCATGTCTTCGGTCTAGGCGAATAATTAGCAATACCTGTGCCGAAATGAGATTCCCACTTTTCCTGTCGTGTGTGGAAAGCAGCGACACCGATTATGTTGTAAGCACTTCGGACAGAGTGTCTAATAGTCATAAAGTCCGCTGTCCGTGGAATAGCCTCCGCCGCCATAGCCTCCGAGACCTCCTTCCTCTTCCGGGCCGCCCATGAAATTTCCGAGGATGTCACCCATATCTTCCTCGATCTTCTCCGGGTCTTCCCCGGCTTCCAGGCGTTTGATGGCGATATCCATCTCCTTGGGCATGGCGTCGGCGGGAAGAAGGTCTTTCATTTTCCGCATCATGTGAGCCATGTGCTTCGGGTTGTTCTCGTCCAAATGAGCCATGTCTTGCTCCATCTCGTTCATGGCGCGCATGACTCTTGGATCGTCAAAATCCGGCATGGGTGGTTCAGAGCCGCCTTCCTGCTCACTGGTGGGATTGGGTTCTTTGAGGCCCCGGGGCATGGCGAAACCGCTCATTTGCTTCACCATCTTTTTATTTCCGCATTTCGGACAGGTGGGCAGACGATCGGGTTGAAATCGCTTGGATAAAAAGCTGAAAATGACCCGGCATTTTGGACAGGCAAACTCGTAAATAGGCATAGACTAAGTTCACCTATTTCAGCCGGCTAAAGGTCTTTTGCAGAAGCTGCCAGTCTTTGAGGCCCTTGACTTTTTCCATGGCACCGGCGTTGATCCTGGCTTCATTGGCATTCTTGGTCGGCCGGTTGACTTTATAGAAAAGGCCAAAGTACCCGGGGAAAGGCGCATCGGCCAGTTTGTAGGCGGCGATTTCATCGGTGACATCGTGGTCAGCCGGCACGGTGTTAAAGACGCCGCCCTTGCGGGGATTTGAGGCATCAAAGGCCCCTTCATAAAACTCCACGCATTCGCTCAAACACTCAATAAAACCAAAGCCATCATGGTCCATGGCGGCTTCCATCATTTGCAGCACGTGATTGGGGTTGGAATGAGTCGTCCGGGCGACAAAGGTGGCGCCGGCGGCGATGGCCTGTTTCATGGGATTGATCGGCTGGTCCATGGACCCCCAGATATCCGTTTTGCTCTTGAAACCGATGGGTGATGTGGGCGAAGTCTGTTTTTTCGTCAGCCCATAAACGAAATTGTCCATGACCACATAGGTCAGTTTGATGTTCTTGCGCGCGGTGTGGTTGAAATGATTGCCCCCGATGGAAAAGGCATCCCCATCGCCTCCAAACACAAACACGTGCAGGTCGGGCCGGCTCAGTGAGACGCCGCTGGCAAAGGGCAAAGCCCGGCCGTGAATGTAATGCACGCCGTGCGATTGCACGAAATAGGGGAACCGGCTGGAACAGCCAATCCCGGCAATCGTTGTGATTTTTTCATGCCACAACTTGCGCTTTTCAATCAGTTTAAAATAAAGCGCCAGCACTGAGAAATCTCCGCAACCTGGACACCAAGTGGGATGGTCAGCGGCGATCTCCTTCTTGGTGAGTGGTTTCCGTTCCGAGTCGGGAAGGGGGGCTATTGCGATATTGCCATCACTCATGGGGGCCGCGGTAATAATCGAACTCATAATAAAATGGCTGGAGTGTTGTCTCGTTAAAAAGGTTCAAGTGCCAAGACTAAGAATCACATCTTGCTGATGCTGGTGGCGACCGTCTCTCTGGCGCGCTCGACAATCTCCCGCACTTTGAAGGTCAAGCCGTCGGCCTTGTTGATGCCCCGAATTCTGGGATCGTAAAAGCGCGCTCGAAGCAAAGCCGCCAATTGGCCGTACCCGTATAAACCCTCATCGTTCATTTCCACGACAAAGATGTGATTAAAGCCGGCGAAAACCTTTTCTAAGTCTGGAGGAAGGGGATTGATATACCGAATATGGACAGAGGAAAGGCTGTCACCGGCAGCCCGCGCGCAGTCCACGGCTTCCTTGATGGGGCCTTGAGTAGAACCCCATCCAACCAGGAGGACATTTCCTTCCGGAGGGCCGTAGATGTCGGGCGTCCTAAGGGTGGCGGCCAAAGCCTGCAGCTTCTTGCGGCGCTTGGCCACCATTTGCATGTGAAGTTTAGGTGAGCCAGTCGGATGGCCCATTTCATCATGCTCCAAACCTGTGGCAACAGGGTACTTGCCGCTTAGGATGCGAGTCCCGGGGGCCACATGCCTCGCGATTCCGTTGGGCGCAGCAAGATCATAGGGCTTGTGATCGGCTACAGGGGTCAAATCTGGCGAAATATCCTGGCAAATCTTTTCGAAGTCCGGCTCTGGAAAAGCCTCGATGCGCGTGGCAATGGCCTGATCGGTAAGAATGATCACCGGCACACTGTATTGCCGCGCAATATTGACCGCTTCAATCGCCGTGTAAAAAGCCTCTTCGACATTGGCCGGGGCCAGGACGACCCGGGGACAATCTCCGTGCCCGCCGAAAACAGCAATATTCAGGTCCGACTGTTCGACATTAGTTGGCAAACCGGTGGAAGGTCCTCCGCGCTGCACATCGACGACGACCAAGGGCATTTCCGCCATCACTCCCCACCCCAGCGCCTCAGTTTTCAAGGAAATGCCCGGCCCGCTTGAACCCGTCACCGCCACCCGGCCCGCGTAACTGGCGCCGAGGGCCATGGATATGGAGGCGATTTCATCTTCGCATTGGACAAAGGTGCCACCATATTTTGGCAGCTCACGCCGCAGCAATTCCATGATATCGGACCAGGGCGTTATCGGATAGCCGGCCCCGAAACGAACCCCGGCTGCAATCAGGCCATAGCCTAAAGCTTCGTTGCCATTCAAGACCACCTGATGCCCAGTCTGCTTCTGGCTTTCGACGAATTGATAGGTTTCCAGCACCTGGCCCAACGAATAGCTGTAACCGGCATGAAAGGCAGCCAAGGCATTGTTGACCACGCTTGTATCCTTGCCCGCGAAACGTTCGGCAATGAGATTGGTCAATTTGGGAACATCCAAATCGAACATTTTGGCCACCAAACCGAGGGTGTAGAGATTCTTTCCCTTGTCTTTGGCCGTCCCCCCAATGGCTTCGACGGTCAATCCGGAAATCGGCACGCCAAGGTGATGGTATTCCTTCTCCCATTCCAGCCTCGGTTCCACATGATCGGAATCGTAGAGCACAATTCCCCCTTTTTTCAGGGAAATCATGTGGTTCTCGTAGGAATGCTGATAGAATGCAATCAGCATGTCGGCTTCGTCGCCTGCGCTCAATACCTCGCCCGATCCCATCCGTACCTGGAAAATGGACGGCCCACCCGAGATCGTCGAGGGGATGGTCATGAAGGTCATGACTTCCTGTTTACTGCGTCCCGCCAGCCGAGCCAGAAAACCGCCGATAGCTTGAATCCCATCCTGCGAATTACCCGCGATCCGAATGACCGCATCAGAGATTTTGGAAATCTTTTTTGCTCCGCCGGTCGAGGCGGAAACAGTCGTTGCTTCACTCATTATATGCGTGCATTAAGTGTTCTGATGTGCCAGGCCAACACACGGCCCATCAAGAATCCGAGCCTGGTGTATGACCGTTTGCCAACTCACAGTATCATGAGGCCCTTGGCTGTCAAACGAGAATCTCTGACTGTATCTTGCTGATTGAGAATAACTTATGTGTTTCCGTCCGGGACGAGGTTGGCTTAAGCTTTTTCTAGTTAGTCAGCCTTATTTGTGGCACGTCGGCATTTAGTTTGAGATGCCGCAGGAAAGCCGTTGCTTCGAGAGCGGATTCCAGGCCGCGAGCCACCCCGCTGCCAAAGGGCTGGTGGCTGACGTAGCCACGTTGGCGGAGGACGGTTTCTTTAACCTCTTGGATCGCATTGAATGGCGCCACCAGCCAACGGGCATACTGCCGCGACAACATGGGCAAATCGTTAAAGTCGTCTCCCGCCGCCAGAATGTGCTCAGAACTCACTCCGAGACGGCGGGCAATCTCTCCCAAGGCGGTTCCCTTATTGTAGGCCTGATGGCTGAATCGTGCATAGATACCATTTCGCACGACCACCAGATTAGCGGCGCTTTGACAGTAGCTGTTCAAATAATCGTGAATCGCATCGGCATCGTCGTTGTTCTCCGCCAGCAGGCAAAAGGGCGAATAGGCATCTTCATAAACCTGAGCCTGAAAATGAGCATGGACCCATCCAGTCAAGCGAGGCACGTCAGGCCGCATGCTGGCAAACAGTTCTTGATGAGCCAAAGAACAACCTCGGTTCCATTGTTCCAAACCGACATATTGGGAGCCTAAACGACAGTAAATCTCCCGCTCGACCACGACCACAAAATCCGGCCGGATGGCCAGACACGCCTGCGCCAGGGTTTCCACCAAGCTTGATAGGTCCCGACCGGTATTGATAATCCAAAAGGCGCCAAACGCTTGCAGTTGGCCAATCATGCTCTGAAGATCGACCGGCACGGGCGGATGCTCAAAGTCGGCATGCAGCGTCCCGTCAAAATCCGTGGCGATAAGTCTGATTGGCAGAAACATTCTCCAGCAAAGAACCTTGCTTCTTCAAGTTCCGCAACTAAATAAACTGCTGCGACTATGCCTGGTGCGTCCGCATTCATGAGCAATACCGCGCCCTCGGCGAGCGCCCGGCGACACCATCACCCAGACCTGGGTCGGCACCGACAACGAATTCGACAATCTCTTTGATTAAATGCCCATGCCCGCCCAAGGTCGTTTCCGCTTTCAGCAATGAATCCACCAGCCCTTCGGGCCACCACTTCGCATGAAAATAACGGGTGTTGGTACACAACGA
>CAYIIH010000422.1:0-7023 GCA_964363225.1 uncultured Verrucomicrobiota bacterium
GGTGGTCGGTTTGGAGGCGGATTCGGCGGTGGTTTTGGCGGTGGCGGTGGGAGCGGTGGCGGCGGATTCAGCGGTGGCAGCCAGGGATTTGGTGGAAGTGGTTTTGGTGGTGCAGGCATGGCTCCAGCGGGTGCTGCTCTCCAATCCACGGCTCCTGAACCCCAAGGTTCACCCAGCCAGGAGCCTGAAGCTAAAGGTGTTGCAACCCAGGTTGAAGGAACCCAAAAGTCTGTCGCTTCGTGGGGCGACATTGTCAGAGCTTTGGACGAAGTGAAAGCAGGGAAGAAAACCGTGTTTGTCTTGGGACAAGTCAACAATCAAGGAACCTATGAGATTCCCGCTGGACAAACCTGGAAGATGCTTGACGCCATTTCGGCTGCGGGCGGCCTCACGAGATTGGCCAACGAAAACAAGATTGAGCTGACGCGCAAAGGCAAGACGACCGCGTATAAATTCGAGGAGTTGCGCAAGGCTGCTGACCCCGAGAAATCTCCGACGCTGGAACCCGGCGACATCGTCTTTGTTCGCGAGATGGTTTTCTAACTAACTCGCCTTGCCTCCGCCAAAGATGGCAAACAAGCCATTTTTGTAGTGGCACTCGACGTTTTGAAAGCCGGCCGAGCGCAACGCCTGGAGCTGGTCCGCGAGCGCGCTCAATTGATTGTCGGGATTCTGCCGGGCTTTGGCCGCGATATCCTTGAAAGCGCCTTTCAGCCCGAGCCGCCGGTTCCGTTCATCCACCCATTCCTGCCAGACCGCGTAGCACCAATCCGTGAAAAGCGAGTGATCCGGAAAGACCGTGTCGATATTCAGAAAAAAGCCGCCAGGCCGCAGTTGCTGGAAAATGGTTTGGAAAAGGGCGCGTTTGTCGGGCAGCAGCAGATGGTGAATGGCAAAGGCCGAAACCACAAAATCGAAACCGGAACGGCCAGTGGAATCGGCGATGATCTCCGCAAACGATTTGCGGTCAAAAGAAACGTTTGGATACGGCGCAAGGCGGTTTCGGGCTGCAGCCAGCATCTCCTCGGAGCCATCAATCAAAGTGGCCTTGAGTGACGGATCCTCCTCCAAAAGCTGCTGGGCCAGAGCGCCATCGCCGCATCCCAAATCGCAAACATGGATGGGCGAGCTGCGACGCGCGAAAAACCGATGGAAGGAACGGAGGATGCGGAAGAGTTCCTGCCGCTTCTGAATGATATGCTCGGCTTGGTCCCGATAATCCTGCGCGAAGCGGGATTCGGCCCATAATGATTGGTCGAAGTCGGTCATAAATAGGTTCACCCGCCTCGTTCCGCCACGAGGACCGCGATGGGATAGGCAAATCTGATCTCGCCGTTTGCGCGGCGGCTATCCAGTCCGAGCGCATTGTCCGCCAGGGAATCAACAAACATCTGTCGCACGATCTCCGCATCTCCCTGGCTCGGGAAAGAACCTTTCAGCACTGCTTCCAGTTCAAATTCCAATTTATAAAAGGCTTCCTGAACAACCGCCAAACCATGCCGGCTGAGGAGAGCGCGCAGCTCGGCCAGTGTCAGCGCCCGCACATGCGAAGGATCGCGGAGCTTTTCCATCCGGTTGAAGGCCCCGGCCTGCTCTGGAACCGCTGAAGCGATTACATCAATCACGGCCACTCTTCCTCCGGGCTGGCAAACGCGCTTCATTTCCTCCAGGACAGCTTCCGGATCAAGAAAGTGGTGAAACGCATAGCGCGCGGTCACCACGGAAAACGAAGCCTCGGCGAATGGCAGGGGCGTTACATCTCCAAGTTGCCAGGTGACGTTCGCAAGCCCTTTTTCAACCTGAAGCGCGCGGGCCCGATCGATCATGGCCGGTGTCAAATCGATCCCGGTGGCGTGGCGAGCGGTCCCGGCGAAGGCACAGGCCAGCAGACCGGGGCCGCAAGCCACATCCAAAACGGTGTCAGCCGGGCCGGTCTCCGCCAGCCGCACCACCAGCTTGAGCGCCGAGGCGTCGGTGATCTGCGGCGCCGAGGCGAACAAAGGAGCGCCTTGGGTGAATTGATCAAGAATCAAGGCCTGATGGTTCTTCACGGCTGCGAGTCCTTCGCCTTTTTTTCGCGGCCGCTGCACAAAAAGCGGTTCACCGCGTTCAAATACGCGCGGGCGCTGGCCTCGATGACATCGGTGCTCGCCCCTTTGCCGGTGACCATTTCTTTATCGCCGAAATCGACTTTGACGGTCACTTCGCCCAGAGCATCTTTGCCCTGGGAAACGGCGCGCAGGGAGTAGTCCATCAAGCGGCCTCTGGTCTTCGTGAGCCGGTCGATGGCCTTGAGCGCGGCATCGACCGGTCCGTCGCCAATGCTGGCCTCCTGCAAGAGGCCGGTGGGCGCTTTGGGAGCGCCCGGCTTTTTCAAGCGAACGGTGGCGGTGGGCACAGTCTGGCTGCCGCTGGTCACGCTCAGATAATCGAGGGACCAGGTCTCGGGCACCTCGGTGATATGGCCTTCCACCAAAGCGGTCAGGTCATCGTCATAGACGAACTTCTTCTTGTCGCCGATTTCCTTGAAGCGCGCAAAGATGGCGTGGACATCCGCGTCGGTCATTTTGAAGCCGAGATGTTTCAGGCGCGCGGCCACGGCGGCGCGCCCGCTGTGTTTGGTCAAGGGCAATTCGGTCTTGCCCCAGCCGACCTCCTCCGGGTCCATGATTTCGTACGTCTCCCGCTTCTTCAAAATGCCGTCCTGATGAATGCCGCTCGAATGGGCGAAGGCGTTCAGACCCACAATCGCTTTGCTGCGTTGCACCACCAAGCCGCTCATGCGCGAGACCAAGCGCGACGCTTTCACGATCTCGCGCGTGTTGACGCCGCAATAAAGCGGGCCGAAGAAATCCGTGCGCGTTTTGATGGCCATGACAAGTTCTTCCAGCGAAGCGTTGCCGGCGCGCTCGCCGATGCCGTTGACCGTGCACTCGACCTGCCGGGCGCCCGCCCGGATGGCGGCGAGCGAATTGGCCACCGCCAGCCCCAGATCATTGTGGCAATGCACGCTGATGATGGCCTGACCGGACTGGAATTCGGGCACGGCTTCAAACAGGCGGCCGATCAACGACGCGTATTGCTCGGGGATCGCCCAGCCGACCGTGTCCGGAATATTGACGGTGGTCGCGCCCGCCGCCACAACCGCCCGGCAGACCTGAACCAAAAAATCCGGCTCCGTGCGCGAACCGTCTTCCGGCGAGAATTCGACATTATCGACATAAGACCTGGCGTGTTTCACGCCCTCCACCGCCAGGCGCAAGATTTCGTCCTGGGCTTTGCCGAGCTTGAATTCGCGGTGCATTTTCGAGGTCGCCAAAAAAACATGGATGCGCCCGCGTTTGCCGGCCGGCTTGATGGACTCGCCGGCGGCCTCGATGTCTTTGGGCACGCAGCGGGCCAGGCCGGCGATGATGGGGCCTTTGATTTCCCGGGCGATGGTCTGGACGGCGGCAAAATCGCCTTCGCTGCTCACGGGAAACCCGGCCTCGATGACATCGACTTTCAGGCGGGCCAGTTGCCGGGCGACCTCGAGCTTCTCGCGCAAGTTCATGGAGGCGCCGGGGCACTGCTCGCCGTCGCGGAGCGTGGTGTCGAAGATGGTGATGCGATTATTTTTCATAGGTTGATGTGCGGTTGCGGAGTTCGATGGTGGCCATTCGTAAAAACAAAAAACCCCACCGCCCGTCGGCAGTGGGGTTTAGAAAATCGTTGTGATCGCACTAAAACCCGGCTGCCGCTCTGCCCAGCAGCAGAGCGCCAATAAGAGGCAGCAGGTGGTTCAAGCTACGATTCACGGCCACACTAGTAACCCGGCGCACCGCGTTGGTCAACTGGTTTTTGCGCCTCGGGCGGGTGCCAGACGCGCAAGCGGGCAATCCGCTCGGCCAGGGGCGGATGCGTGGTCATCAAGCTTGCGGCTTTGAAATGGGGCTGGGCAAAGTAGGCGTGGGCCATGTCCGCGTAGCCATACTCGGTCTCCAAAGCTTCCTGTTGGATTTTCGCGAGCGCTTCGATCAGCCCTTCCGGTTCGCGTGTGAATTCAACCGCGGTGGCATCGGCCAGGTATTCACGCGTGCGGGAGACCGCCAGCTTCAACAAACGCCCAATCCACGAAACCAGCCACAGCACCACGGCGATGGCGAGCAAGGCGATGAGGATTTGTCCGGCGCCTTTGGACCGGCGTGAAACCCGTGTGCCACGAATCGCCCGCCAGGCCAGGGCGGAGAGAATCCCCACCGAGCCGATAAAAGCCGCCATGATCGTGAAGAGCAGCACATCGCGATTGCGAATATGGGCCAGTTCATGGCCCAGCACGCCCGCCGTTTCGTTCCGGTCCAGTTTCTGGATCAGCCCGGTGGTGACACAGATCACGGAGTGTTCGGGATCGCGTCCGGCGGCGAAGGCGTTGATGGCGTCGTCCGGCTCGACATAGAGCGGCGGCTGGGGCAGGCCCGAGGCGAGGCAAAGTTCCTCCAGCACATTGAGCACCTGCCGGTGGCGGGGCGAAGCGGCCGGATCAATCGGCTGCGCTTCTACTGAGCGCAAGAGCAAAGCGGTGCCGCGATAATAGGCAAAGAGTCCCTGTCCCAGGGCAAACACCACCACCACGGCTGTTATCCAAAAGGCCTTCCCTTTGAAAACAAAGAAGTCGAGTCCCAAGCCCGCCAGAGCCAGGAGCAAAAAGAATCCGGCGCTCAGCATCCAGGTCGTGCGGACGTTGCGCTTCTGTTCATCGAGAAAGTTCATGCGGCGTTCACCGGCAGAATGTAGTCCGTCCGCCTGGATTTTCAAAGCTGCATTTGCCACGGTTGCACGGGTGTGCGAGTGCTTCGGGACTCCGGCCGACTTCGTGGACGCTGCGGCGGAGGATCTGTCTGCCGTGTTGGCGCGAGCCGGCAGCCGCGCGGCGGCCCTGAATTCCAGGAAGAACGCGGCAAATATTCCTTCCAGGCCTGCTTCAGGAAATGGGCCTGAGTTTTTTGGATGGGTTTGCTTGTGTTTTTGCGGCGGCCGTCCTACAAAGAGGCCATGACCGCACAGCATGCTCCGCGGATTCTAACGACGGTTGTGGGCAGCTATCCCGTGCCGGACTGGCTGGTAGCCCTGCCGAGCGAACAAGCCCTGATCGACGCCACGAGTGTGGTTTTCAAGATTCAAGAACTGGCCGGCATCGATGTGGTGGCGGATGGCGAACTGTATCGCTTCGATATCAACCACCCCGACACCAACGGGATGATCGATTATTTTGTCCGTCCCTTGGGCGGCATTCGCTCGCGGATCGGCCACACGGATATCGAAGTTTTTTCCGAAATGAACGAAATGCGCTTTCGGAGCAAGCCGGCGGCCGTCGTGGAAGGGCCGCTGACCGAGGGCACCCTCGATTTGGTGGGCGATTTCCAGCGCGCCCGCAAGCTGACCAAGTCCGCTTTGAAATTCACCGTCACCGGACCCCACATGCTCAGCCGCACCGTGCTGAATCAGCATTATCAAAGTCCGGGAGACCTGGCCCTGGCCCTGGCCTGGGTGCTGGCCAGCCAGGTGTCACAGATCAACGCCGACGTCGTGCAGATTGATGAAGCCAATATTACGGGACGCCCGGAAGACGCAGCCTGGGCAGTGCCGGCCATCAATCACGTGCTCGATGCCGTCAGCAGCCAGAAAGCGATGCATCTTTGCTTCGGGAATTATGGCGGCCAGACCATCCAGCGCGGGACCTGGGGCAAGCTCATTGATTTCATCAACCAGTTGCACGTCGATCATGTGGTGCTGGAAATGGCGCGGCGCGATCCGGGAGAAATGGCTTTCCTCCGCGGCCTGCACCACCACATCGCAATTGGCCTGGGCGTGATCGATGTCAAGTCAACCATCATCGAAACACCGGACGAAGTGGCCCGCCAGATTCAGCGCGCCGAAGAGATTCTGGGGGAAGGCCGCGTCCGCTATGTTCATCCCGATTGCGGTTTCTGGATGCTGCGGCGGAGCATTGCGGACCGCAAGATGTGCGCCTTGGTCGAAGGTCGCAATTTGTATCTGGGAATCAAATAGACTCCCTCGGGAGCCTGGGGGCCATGCCTGCTGGACGGAGCGATAAGAGGGAACAGATCGGTTGGCGAAAAAACAGGCCAGGAGCCATGTTCAATAGCGCGAGCCGAAAGCGCACGCTGCTGAGAATGGCTTCTGGCCATGCCGTAGCTCTTCTTCATACCGTTTGCTCGAGAATCAGTTGGCTGCGCCGCCGGACTTCCACCTGTCTCTTGGCCCGCAGCCGCAAGACCTGAGCTTTCTCTTCGAAAAGCCCGGGCAGGACCAAGAGCGGAAATGGAGTCGCCCAGGCCAGCGCCGCCGCCTCCAGGGCCGCTTGCTTGAGCGGAGCATAGAGCACGACGTTCCTCGTGTCTTCCAGGGCTGCGTCGAGCAGCCGTTCTTTGAGTTGTTCCAGTTTGGCGTCCAACGGGCCTCGTGCCGCCACGCCGGGCACCGGCGCCACGGCAAAGGCCGTTTCAGGCTCAAACTCCAACGGGAGTTTTCTTGGTTTGGTTTGATTCATATTTGTTTTTGATTCTGGCCGCAGATTGGAGCGGCCTTGGGGTTAAAAAACGAAAAACCCACGATTGACTGGCAATCGTGGGTTTCAGAAATCTTGGGTTAACTCGTTATGATTCTGCTTCCACGTTGCCAAAGGCCGGACGGCGGCCATGCCAGCAGAACATTTGTCCCGCTGAGCACTGGGCGCTCAGGCCGATTTGAACTTTAAACGCAGATGCACTTTTCACAGAGGCCATAAGAAACAGGAGGAAAGAGGATTTGTCAAAAGGAAATTTGCCGTTCCGAAATTTGCCCAGCGCGAATGCATGAAGCGTTCCGGGGCCAAGGAGCCGGCGGGTGGGGGACTCCATCGGCATGAATTTGGTGGCCTGGCCCGCCGCAAATGTCCTTGGAAAGTGCCCGCCAAAGCAAAAACTCCCTCCCCGAGGAGGATCGCCACGCCCTGACCGCAAAGCTCCGCCGCGAAGTTCGTGG
>CAYIIH010000423.1:0-7010 GCA_964363225.1 uncultured Verrucomicrobiota bacterium
GTGCCTCCCCTGCTGGCTTGTCGGCCCCGGAACGCTTCATGCATTGGCGCTGGCTGAGGGCCACTTTCTGGTTAATCGTGTTGTCTTCCGCCACGAGAATGCGTAGTTTAAGTGAGGAACGGACGGACGCCGCAGCCAAGGCCACCGAACCGGGCGCGGCCGGCCGGGCGGTGTCTGCCGGCTGGCCGGCGGCCCGGCTCATGACCGCGGTCAGACAATCAAAGAGCTGCGATTGTTTGACCGGTTTGGAGAGGGAATCCTCGATGCCCGCCGCTTTCAAGACCTCTGGGTTGGGTTGCTGGGTCAAGGAGGTGAGCATGATCAGCCGGGTGCCGGCGATGGCAGGCTCGCTCTTGATCAGGCGGGCCAGCATGAGGCCATCCATCTGTGGCATGAACATGTCGAGAATAGCCAGGTCGTATGGGTCCCCATCCGCGACCGCCTGGCGCAGCGCCGTCAACGCTTCCAGGCCGCTGGCCGCGCTGTCATTGCGCATTCTCCAGAACGTCGTCTGGTGGTGCAGCAACTGGCGGTTGGTCGTATTGTCATCGACTATCAAAACGCGCACGTTGGCCAGGTCGTGCTGGACCGGCGCGGCGGCTGTGGCGGCGGCGGGCTGTTTTTCGAGCTGGACGGTAAACCAAAAGGTGGAGCCTTTGCGGAAGCCGCTTTGCGCGCCAATCTCCCCGCGCATCTTCTCCACCAGTTGTTTTGAAATGGCCAACCCCAATCCGGTGCCGCCGTACTTGCGTGTCGTGGAACCGTCGGCCTGGCTGAAGGCCTGGAACAGCCGCGATTGTGCTTCCGGCGAGATGCCGATGCCGGTGTCTCTGACTTCAAAGCGCAGCTCGACTTGCGAGTCGGTTTCGCTTTCGGTGGACACGCGGACGATGACTTCGCCGCGCTCGGTGAATTTGATGGCGTTGCTGACGAGATTGGTCAGGACCTGCCGCAGCCGGCCCGGATCGCCCCGCAGTCGGGTGGGCACTTCGGCCGGAACGCTCCCGGCCAGCTCCAGCCCTTTGGTCTCGGCCTGTCCAACCAGCATCTCCAAGGTGCCTTCCACCACGTCACGCAAATCGAAGTCCAGAATCTCGAAGGAGAGTTTTCCGGCCTCGATTTTGGAGAAATCGAGGATATCATTGATGATCGCCAGCAGGGCGTCGGCGCTGGCCCGAGTGGTTTCGGCAAAGTCCCGCTGTTGCTTGTTCAATTGGGTATGAAGCAACAGGTTCGTCATGCCGATCACGCCGTTGATCGGGGTGCGAATTTCGTGGCTCATGTTGGCCAGAAACTCGGCCTTGAGGCGCGCAGAACTCACGGCCGCATCCCGGGCTTTGGCCAAATCCTCTTGAGTCTGCCGGCGCTCGGTGATATCGCGGCCGATCGACACCACTTTGCTGAGCTGGCCGGTATCCCCCCGCACAAAGTTCCCTTGGGATTCGATGTAGCGCACGGTTCCGTCCGCGAGCAGAAAGCGGTACTCAATCCTCTGCCCGACGCCCGTTTGCAGGGTCTCCTGGAAGACCTTCCTGACCCGATCACGATCCTCGGGATGAATCTGGGCAAAGGCGTCCTTGCCCGCCCAGCGCCTCCATGGCGCCGAAGGTCTTCTTGTAGCTGGGGCTGTTGTACAGGCGCTTGCCTTCGCCGTCGGTCACGGCAATCAAGTCCGATACGTTGTCGGAGATCAGTTGAAACATCTCCTCGCTCTTGCGCAGGGCTTCCTCCGCCCGCTTCCGCTCCGTGATATCCTGCACCACCGCCTGAAACTCTACGATCTGATTCGATTCATCCACAAGCTGCCGGATGGTGCATTCCTGCCAGAGGGACTGCCCGTCCGGCGTTTGCACCTCGTAATCGTGGGACGTGACCGGATGCTCGGCGGTCAACAATGCCATGCGGGAGACGAGAAACTCGCGCGTTCCTTGGGAAAGCATGGGCAGAAAAGGGGCGCTGAGCAGTTGCTCGCTGGTTTGGCCGTGGAAACGGCAGTAGGCCTCGTTCACAAACGTCGGCCGGCCGTCAAGACTGAACCGGCAGATCATGTCGGTTTGATCCTCCACCACGGCGCGATACCTCTTCTCGCTGGCCCGCACCGCCCGCTCCGCCAGTTCGCGCTGGGTCGCCGCCGCCGCCAGCAACAGATTCGTTACCGCCAGAATACCGATGTAACTGCCGATCAACATCAGGCTTTCTCTAAAGGTGCCGGTGTCGGTCCAGAAAGGCCCGCGCTGCTGCAGTAATTGATAAATGGCCATCGCCGCGACCAGCAGCGTGCCGGTGGTCGCCCCCCGATGGCTGAACCGCAGCGCGCTCCAGATCAGAAACGGCACCGGGAGAAAGGCATACGGGTAGCTTTGCAGGCCCTCGACCAGGTAGGAATTGAAGGAAGTGAACGTGGTCGCCAGCAGCCCCACCCCGCAGAAAACCGCCTCCACAATCCGCCGGGTGTTCCACTCGATCGACGACCGCGAGCCCCACGCCAGAATGAAAGGTGACACCACCAAGCCCGCCATCATATTCGGCACCCACCATCCCACCATCGACGGCAACATCTCATTCCAAGGCACTTCACCGGCGTAACATTGGCTGACCATGTTGAAGGCGGCATTGACCGTGGTGCCGAGAAAACAGGCCAGGCAGATGAACCCGACCGTGTCACGCACTCGCTCCATCGAGTTCTTGAAATCGATCAGGCGCTCCAGCAAAAACGCGCACACCAGCGCCCCCACCGTATTGCCAATCGCCGTGCCCAGCGTGAAGAATCCCAGCGGCATCCCGTTCAAAAGGGAAAATAGGACTGCCCCCAAGGCCACGCCCGGCCAAAAGTGGTAGCCAAACAACAGAATGGCCGCCAGGGCAATCCCGGCGGGCGGCCAAACCAGAACCACCCTGTCGTCCATCAAGGACGACTCCCTGCCCATCAGGAAGGACGCCTCTTTGCCCACCAAACCGCCGACAAAGTAAAACGCCGTTAGCAGGATAACGCGTGTCAAGGTCGTTTCGCGCTTTTCATCGGTTTATTGTTTCCCAAATATTGACCACAATTCTATCGGGGAAGTCTGCATCAAATCTCTGACAATTGTAAATGCTTTTTCAGCCTGTGAAAAAGAGCCGGCTCGGCTTCCCTTTGACAGCATGGTTATGGCTCATCAACTTGCGGCAGAAGCCCGAGGCGCCGAAGAGCCGCCCGCGTTTCCTCCGGAGAACGGTGCAGGATGGTTTGCCAGCCCAGAGCGTCCCCGGCAGCAACGTTCTCCGGACGATCGTCCAGGTAAAGCAATTCGGCTCCGGTCCGCCCGGTTTGGCCTTCGACAATCCTGTAAAACCGGACGTCCGGTTTCATCAGCTTGTGTTCATAGGAGAGGAAGCACCCCTCGAAATTGTGAATGAAAGGGAATCGCGCCCGAATATGGCGGATCGCCAGGTCGTTCGTGTTTGAAAACAGATACGTCGGCAAACCCTTCGCGCGCAATTCAGCAGGCAACTGCACCATCTCCGGCACGGGCGTGAAGATGTCACCGAACACGACACTGAACTCATCGAAGGATCCGCCGTATCCCGCGGCGGAGGTGATCCGCGAAAAAAACTGCTCGGTCGTCAGCAGGCCGGTTTCATACTGAAAAAGAAGCGCGGATTGGTTGATCAGTTTGTGCAGGCCGCCTTCTGGCAGGGAACAACGGCTCGCGAATTTTTGAATGGCAATGCCGTAATCGAAATCGACCAGCACCTTGCCCAGATCAAAGATTACGGCTTGGGGAAGTCTCATGGACAGCGGCGAGTTTAATGGCCGGCCAACGGCTAAGTCAGTTCGCGGCGCCACTCGAGGGCGCGGCTCAGGGTGAGTTCATCGGCAAATTCGAGGCCGCTGCCCACCGGCAAGCCATGGGCAATGCGCGACACCTTCACTCCTTTGGCCGAGAAAAGCCTGGCCAAATAAAAGCTCGTGGCGTCGCCTTCCACGTCCGAAGGCAGCGCGATAATGATTTCCTGGATGGGTTCCCGGGAAAGCCGGGCTTCCAGATTCGCAATGCGCAAGTCTTCCGGGCCCACCCCCTGCAACGGAGAAATCTTGCCGCCCAGAACATGGAACTGGCCTCGATACGCTCCTGATTTTTCAATGCTGATGACATCAACGGCCCGTTCCACCACGCAGATCAGGGCTGGATCGCGCCGCGCATCCTGACAGAAGGCGCAGGCTTGGCTCTCGGCCAGCGCGCCGCAATTGGAGCAAGCCTGGACCCGTTCCCGGGCCCTGATAATAGCCTGGGCCAGTTGTTGCACCGCACCGCTGTCCGCCTGGACCAGGTGCAGCGCAATGCGTTCGGCCGAGCGCGGACCGATGCCGGGCAATTGGCTCAGCGCCGCGATGAGTGAGTTGATCGGTTCGGGAAGAGTCGCCATGTCGCAGGCCATAAGCTGAACCGCGGAAGAGGACCGAGGAAGACCGCTTTCGCTTTCAAGGCTTTCCTCAAACTAATCCGGGGATATTGAACCCGGAGGTCACCTTGCCCATTTCCGCCTGGGACACTTCCTTGGCCTGGGCCAGGGCGCTGTTGGCGGCGGTGAGAATCAGGTCTTCCAACAACTGGGTGTCGGCCGGATTGACTGCTTGCGGATCAATTTTGATCGCGGCGATGGTGCCGTCGCACTTGGCGGCCACCTTGACGACGCCCCCGCCGCTGGTGGCCTCGACGGTGCGCGCCGCGAGTTGAGCTTGCGTTTCTTCCATCTGCCTCTGGATGCGGGCAGCTTGTTTCATCAGTTTTCCAATACTCGACATAATCAGGTTTAGGTTAGATTGAGGGGCCAAGATCAAGGTGCTTGACCACCACGGATTTGACGTTCAGGAGCGCACTTCCACGATCTGGCCTTTGAAGATTTCCAGCGCCTTCTTGATCAATGGATCGTTCTTGAAATCGTCTTTGTTCGGTGGAGCGGACGTTGCCTTTTCTGGTTTCGGTTCAGTCGGCGAAACCGCCTTGGCTTGGGCATTCGCCCCGCTGGAGGCGGGCGCTGCCGCATCGGTGGCCACGCGAGCTGCGCGGTTCGCCGGGGCTTCGGCCTCAATGAATTTGACCTGCGCATCGCCCAAACCCAGCTCGCGCAACTTTGTTTGAATCAGATTCCTGTTTTTCGGGTTATCCACGAGACCAAGATGATCGGCAAATTCAGGATCAAAACCAATCGTAAAAACATTCTTGGCCAAGGAAACCGGATGCGCTTCCAGCAGGTAAGTGCGGGCAAAAGGGCTGGCGCGGCCCACTGCTTCTACAACCTGCTGCCACACAGCCTCTAAATTCTCCTGGGCGTTGGCAGCAAGAGCCGGCGCCATGCCGGCCGGTGCCTCTGCCGTGAGCAAAGCCGTTTTGGGAAGGCCCCCGGCGGCGCTCCGCTGAGGCAGACCGGCCTTTGCATCCGCCTCGGCAGACGCAGCCGGGGCAGAAGCCGGCACAGGCGCCAGCACGGACGCCGGGATGGGGGCGGGCTGCGCAACTCCCGAAGCGGCGCTTTCCTCCCGCAATTGGCGCAGCTTGTTCAAGATTGATTCGACACTCACGGCCTGGCGAGCCTGAATCGCCTTCAGCAACGTGATTTCCAGAAGAATCTTTTTGGAGGCGGCATCCCGGAACCGGCCTTCGCCCTCGGCCAACACCTCCATGACGCGTGTGAGTGTCTCCTGGCTGGCCAGGGCCGATTGCTCCGCCAGCGTGGACGCTTCCGAATCGGAGACCTCCAACAAGCGCAGATCGCCACGCGAAACCTGGTAAATGAGCAAATTGCGGAAGTGATTGAGCAGTTCCGTCAGCAAACGGCCCAAGTCCTTGCCGTTCTTGGCCAGGTCATTCAATTCTCGCAAAGCAGTCTCGATCTGGCCCTCCAACAAATGGCGGGCCAAGGCAAAAACCTGGCTCCGCGCCGTCAACCCAAACATGGACAGCACGTCCGCCTCCACGATCTGGTTTCCGCAAAAGCTGATCAATTGGTCAAGCGTGGATTCGGCATCGC
The DNA here is from genome assembly GCA_964363225.1 of uncultured Verrucomicrobiota bacterium. GTDB lineage: Bacteria > Verrucomicrobiota > Verrucomicrobiia > Limisphaerales > CAYIIH01 > CAYIIH01. The sequence goes on from CAYIIH010000423.1 coordinate 6,013, forward strand.
GCATGCAACCTTCCGAGCCCCGGGCGATGGCGTGCAAAGCCGCCTCGTCGATCTGCACCTTTTCCAGGGCGGCGATCCCCGCCAAATGCCTGACGATGAGGGCGGAAGGAATGCGCCGCAGATCGAACCTTTGGCAGCGGGATAAAATGGTGGGCAGCACCTTCTCCGGTTCCGTGGTGGCGAACATGAATTTCACGTGCTCGGGCGGTTCCTCCAGCGTCTTCAACAGAGCGTTAAAGGCCTCCTTGGTCAGCATATGCACTTCATCAATGATGTAAATCTTGAACCTCGAAGTGGCGGGAGCGTACTTGACCGCTTGACGCAAGTCCCGAATCTCCTCGATGCCGCGGTTGCTGGCGCCGTCGATCTCCAGCACGTCCAGCGCGCGGCCCTCCGTGATCTCCTGGGCGCGAGGATCGTCGTCGGCAAAGTCCAGCTTCGGTCCGCCGGTGCAGTTCAGGCACTTGGCAAAGATGCGGGCGATGGTGGTTTTGCCGGTGCCGCGCGGGCCGACGAAGAGGTAGGCATGCGCGATGCGGCTTTGCTGGATGGCATTGGAGAGCGTTTGCGTGACATGCTCCTGCCCCACCACGTCGGCAAACCGTTGCGGTCGATACTTGCGCGCTATGACCTGATATGACATTTGCGGTTTTAGTTAGCCTGGCTGTGCCAGCACGGGCGACAGGCGATTCCTGATTCGGCGCGCTGAGGGCCTGTTCAATCGCCCATCAAAATCCAGAATGCCAGGGTTACCACGGCAGATGCGGAGCAAACTGCCGTTGCTGCATTCCTGCCCTCGCGGGGTTCGTAAGTCCACATTCCGTGGGCCCTGGCAAAATCCGGCCTGCAACGTAAGCCGGGCCGGCGATGGCATCAAGTAGAATCAGTGCCAATGCAAATCGGTCGGAGGTATCCCAGGCTTGAAGGCCACGCGAAACCATTTGTGTCAATAGTGATTCTGCATAGAACGGGTAGGTTTTTCAGCAGGGGGTTTTGGC
>CAYIIH010000424.1:0-7005 GCA_964363225.1 uncultured Verrucomicrobiota bacterium
TTGTTCGATCCGCCGCAGTGCAAAGACGTTACCCTGGTTCAAGAATCCGCCCTACGGCGCAGCGGAGCGCCACCATCGGCGTAGGGTCCCGGTAGTTGACAATCCGGCTAAATTCCAGCGTGACGAGCAGGCATGATTCTGGTCAAAATGACCGGAAAATTATGGATACGCCATCGTCTCCTTCGCTGCCGGACGCGGCTCCTGCCTCGTCGAGTTCGCTTCTTTCCCGCCTTTTTAACGTCTTCGCCACGCCGGGCGATGTTTTTGACGAGGTCAAAGCCGGCAAGAGTTCGACCGCGAACTGGCTGGTGCCGGTCTTGCTTTCCTGCGTGGTGGGAGTTGTTTTTGTCTGTGTGGCCTTTTCGCAGCCGGCGATACAACAGCAAATGCGCGAACAACAGGACAAGCAATTTGAAAAAATGGTTGAGGCGGGAAAGATGTCATCCGCGGATGCGGAGAGAGCCAGGGCAGGCCTGGAAGCCATGGGGATGACCATCATAAAAATCTCAGGTTCCGTGGGAGCCGTCTTAGCCAGTTTTGCCTGGCTGTTCTTCATGGCCTTGGTGTTGTGGATGCTGGGCACCGCTCCGTCTCCTGCGACGACCCGGACGATGGTCTGCGTGCTTTCATTGTTAGGCTTGGTTTTGGGTTGGTCTTTGATCAAGCCGTTGGATTTGCCCTGGTACTTGCGGCTGGCATTTGCGGCTCTCATCGGGGTGGTGCTGGGCTTGATCCTGGGGCTATTGATCCAGCGAACAAAGCCATTCCACGGTCAATTTGCGTATAGGCAGGCGGTGGAAATGACCGGCTTGGCGACCATGATCAATGTTCTGGGCGGGATCGTGGGCATGCTGCTGGCGGTGGTCATGGGGAGTATCATGGCCACGCCTGGTCCGGCGCTGTTCATTGGTGATTTTGACACGACGAACAAAACGCACCTGCTGCTCTCCTCCATCAACGTCATGACGTTGTGGTATGTGGGCATCTTGGCGCTGGCTTTGTCCAGATTGAGCGGAGTTTCCTTCGCCAAGTGCGCTCTTTGGTTCTATGGGATGTGGCTGATCTTGCGCCTCGGCATTGTCTATGCCGGCTGGGCGGGATCGGGCATGTAAGGCGCGCGACTTACAAACCTGGAACAAACCTGTAATGGAGGCGACACGAGCACTGAGGCAACACTCGAGAGCGGTTTGTCGGATTTACTGAAACAAAGGCCGCGGCAGCGGTGTCTATTAAAAGAATACGAATGGCAAATTCAAAACGTAAGACAGGCCGAAAGATTGTTGTTTTCTCAGTGATCATCCTGGCGCTGGCCGGCTTGACCACGTACGCGGTGTTGCGCAAGCGGGAGGCAGTGATTACCGTGCAGACCGAGAAGGTCACCCGCCGCAACCTCACCGAATTGGTCGTGGCCAACGGCAAAATACAACCGGTTTGGCATGTCAAGATCAGCCCGGAGGTCAGCGGCGAAATCATTGACCTGCCAGTCAAGGAAGGCCAGTTGGTCAAGAAGGGCGATCTGTTGCTCAAGATCAAACCGGATTTCTACATGGCCAGCCGGAATTCTTCCGAAGCCAACTTTAAGGCTTCCCTTGCGGCCAAGAGCAGCGCCGAGGCGAATCTGCGCAAAGCCGAGGCTGAGTTCAAACGCTTCGAGGGTCTATTCCAAAGCAAACTGGTCTCCGATTCCAGCTTTCTGGAGGCCAAGACCGCCTACGAAATCGCGACGGCTCAAGCCCTCAGTGCGTCCCACCAGGTGGACATGGCCAAGGCGTCGCTGCAACGGGCGGAAGAGGACCTGGCCAAAACCACCATTTCTTCGCCTCTGACTGGCACCGTCAGCAAGCTAAACTCGCAACTAGGCGAACGCGTGGTCGGCACCGCCATGATGGCGGGCACGGAAGTCATGACCATCGCCGACCTCAACGAAATGGAAGCGCGGGTGGACATTGGAGAGATTGATGTGGTCTTGATCGCGGTCGGCCAGAATGCGCGGCTGGAAGTGGATTCGTTCAGGGACAAGAAATTCACCGGCACCGTCACCGAGATTGCCAACTCCTCGAAGACCGCCTTTCCTGGCTCGGGCGGCGGCTCGCAGCAGGAAGCAACCAAATTCGAGGTGAAAATCCGGGTAAAAGAAAAGGAGGTATTGCGCCCTGGCATGTCGGTCACAGCCGAAGTCGAGACTCGTTCACGGACCAATGTGCTGACGGTGCCCATCGCTTCGGTCACGACTCGGCTGCCCAAAGAGCCGCCAAGCCCAAAACCAGGCGGCGCAAAAAAGCAGGCTGCCAAAACAAGCGACAAGGCAGGGGGTGCCCAGGCCGCTGATACAACCAAAACCAACGCCGCCGCCGTCAAGGCCACGAATACAACCGGCACCGCCACCAATTCCACCAAATCCGCCGAAAGCAAAAAGCCAGGCGAACCGCCCAAACCGATTGAAGTGGTTTTTCTGGCGGAAAATGGGAAGGTGAAAATGGTTCCGGTCAAACGTGGCATCAGCGATGATTCTTACGTCGAAGTCACCGAGGGCCTGAAGGAGGGGCAGGAGGCGGTTTCCGGAGGGTACAAGGCCATCAGCCGCGAGTTGGAAGACGGCAAGCGCATCAGAGTAGGTCCCTCAAAATCGGAAGCGGACAAAGGCAAAGAGGCTTCGCGGGATAAGCCATGAGCCTCATTCGACTCCAACATATCTCGCGGCTGTACCAGATGGGGACCGAGACCATCCATGCCTTGCGCGATGTTTCGCTGGAAATTGCCCGGGGCGAGTACGCGGCGATCATGGGGCCCTCCGGCTCCGGCAAGTCCACGCTGATGAATCTGATCGGCTGCCTCGATACGCCGAGTTCCGGCAGCTACCAGCTCAATGGGATCAACGTGAGCGAGATGGATGACAACCAATTGGCCGAGGTTCGGAACCGCGAAATTGGCTTCGTCTTTCAAACCTTCAACCTGCTGCCCCGGTCCAACGCGCTGCATAACGTGGAATTGCCCTTGATTTACGCCGGCATGAGCGCCGTGGAACGCAAGCAAGTGACTCTGGAAGCCCTGGCCAGCGTCGGGCTGGCTGACCGGGTGTACCATCGCCCGACTGAGATGTCGGGCGGCCAGCGCCAGCGGGTGGCCATTGCCCGAGCTTTGGTGAATAAGCCCTCCATCCTGCTGGCCGACGAGCCGACGGGCAATCTCGACTCGAAAACCGGCATGGAAATCATGGACGTATTCGAGTTACTCTCACAAAAAGGAAACACCCTCATCGTTGTCACCCATGAAGAAGACGTGGCCAAACACGCCCGGCGCATCATCCGCATTCGCGACGGCCTCATCGCCAGCGATGAACGAGTCCATCGTGACCGGGAACTCCTGGAGCCTGTTCATGCTTGCTAAGAGGTCGGTCAATCGGATTGGCCACCCGCTTGAAATCGACGCTCAGAGTTGTCAATACCGTTGACTGACCCCATCCGCACAATGAATTTCGGGACTGAAATTAGAGAAGGATTGATCATTTCCTGGGGTGCCATCCGGGCCAATAAAATGCGGTCCGGCTTGACCACACTGGGCATTGTCATCGGCATCGTCACGGTGACATTGATGGGCACAGCCATCGAGGGGCTGAACCGGGCGTTTCTGAAGAGCATTTCCGTGATTGGGACCGATGTGCTTTATGTCCAGCGCTTCGGCTGGTTTATCGACTCCTATGAGGAATGGATGAGGGCGAACAAGCGCCGGGAAATCACTCTGCCCCAAATCAAGGCTCTGGAAAAGCAAATGACCCTGGCCCGCGCGATTGCGCCGGCGGTGGACATGTTCCAGCCTGTGAAATACAGGAACCGCAACGCCAGCAGTGTGCATGTGATTGGCACCACGGACCAGTTTCTGCTCACCGGCGGCGTTTCCGTGGCTCTGGGGCGCTTCCTCACGGCGGCTGAAGCCGAGGGCGGCCGGCCGGTCTGCGTCGTGGGATCGGAAGTCGCAACCAATCTGTTTCAGCTTGAGCCGCCCTTGGGAAAAAGAATCAAGGTCGGCCCGCGTTCCTTCGAGGTCGTGGGTGTGCTGGAAAAGCAAGGCAACTTCCTGGGCGCTTTCAGCCTGGACAATCAAGTCATCATTCCGGTGCACCAGTTTATGTCGGGATTCTGGAATTATCCCGATTTCCAAATTCAGGTCAAAGTAAGTTCCGTGGATCAACTGGAAGATGCGAAAGAGGAATTGCGCGGGCTGATGCGGAAAATCCGCCGGGTTCCGCCGGACAAGCCGGACGACTTTGCCATCAACCAGCAGGATCAGTTCATCAAAACATTCAATCGCGTGGCCGGCATCATCGCCTCAGTCGGCTTGTTCATCACCGGGCTTTCCCTGTTCGTCGGCGGCATCGGCATCATGAACATCATGTTCGTGTCCGTGGCGGAGCGGACGCGCGAGATCGGCATTCGCAAGGCCATCGGCGCCAAGCGCCGGACCATCCTGCTGCAATTCCTGATCGAGGCGGCGAGCATTTGCCTGCTGGGCGGGTTGGTGGGATTGGGCATCGCCTATCCGCTCACCCTGGTGATGGCCAGGTTCCTGCCCGCCACGATGTCTTTGACGGTTTTGGGGATTGCTCTGCTGGTTTCCTTGTTAACAGGCGTCGCCGCGGGATTCTTCCCCGCCTGGCGCGCGGCGCGGATGAATCCGGTGGACGCTTTGCGCAATGAATGAACCTGGTTAAACCGCCTAAATTGCTTTGAACTCGCCCTCCATTCATTCGCGATCGACTCGGCTGGCCTTCCTGCGGGCCGAAGTCAAAGAGAGCTTTTTCATGGCCATGAGCGCTCTGGCGGCGCACAAGCTGCGCTCGGGGCTGACCTTGCTGGGCGTGCTGGTGGGGGTCTTTTCGATCATTGTGGTCATGACCGCCATGCGCGTCATGCAGCGGAACATCGAGACGGAGTTAAGCCAGTTGGGAACGCACTCCTTTCAAATTCAAAAGTGGCCGGCCGTTCATTTTGGCGGGCCGGAAGGCTTCGAGAAGTATTGGCGCCGTCAGAACATTACGCTGGCGCAGTGCCTGCGGCTGAAAGAGAAAGCGACCCTGGCGTTGCATGTGGGATTCGAGACCTGGTTCTGGGGGGGAGAAATAACCTCCCGCTATCAGAAAACATCGCCGACCGCGCGACTTACCGGGCAAAGCCCGGGCAGTTTCCCCGCCAAGAACTGGGTCATCGGGGAAGGGCGTGCCCTGACGGAAACGGACGTGGACGCGGCCCATGATGTCTGTGTGCTGGGCTATGGCCTGGCCAAAACGCTCTTCCCTTTTGGGTCGTCGCTGGGCGAGCGGGTCAAGATCAACGGCATTAATTACTCCGTGGTTGGCGTGTTGGAACCGAAGGGCGCAGCGTTGGGGGGGGATCAGGATAATTTCGCTGTCATTCCCATTACCACCGGGCTGAATCGCTACGGCCGTGTTTGGCGAAGTCTGTCCATACTGGTGCAGGCCCGCGACCAGGCAAGCTATGATGACACCGTCGAACAGGTGCGCGGCATCCTGCGGAACATTCGGAAGGTGCCGCCGGGCAAGGAGGACGACTTCGAAGTTTTTTCCAATGACTCTCTCATCACTCAATTCAAGACCTTCACCAAGGCCGTGCGCATGGGCGTGGCAGTGGTCAGTTCGATTGCGCTCATCGCCGCCGGCATCGGCATCATGAATATCATGCTGGTTTCGGTGACGGAGCGGACGCGCGAAATTGGCATCCGGCGGGCGGTGGGGGCGAAGAAGCGAAACATCATGGCGCAATTCATTCTGGAAGCGGTCGTGCTTTGCGAAGTCGGCGGCGTGATCGGCGTGGCGCTGGGCATCCTGGGCGGGAACGTGGCCGGCTATTTCCTGAAAGTTTCGCCGGTCATTCCCTTTGACTGGGTCGTGATCGGGCTGGCCATCTGCTCGCTGGTGGGAATTATTTTCGGAACCTACCCAGCCTTCAAAGCGGCCAATCTCGACCCGATTGAATCACTGCGCTACGAATAGCCTAAAGCCGGACTTGGCAGCCTATTGCTCTTGAGCCAGCGCTCGCTCCAGCAGGCGTTTCTCCCGCTCGGCGAAGGGCAAGCCCAGGGCAGCTTGGCGCGCCGCCGGTGTCATTTTTCTCCAGGTTTTCTGCACAATCCCGATCAGCTTCTCCTCGGCTGTCCTGGCCGCCAGATCGGCAAATTGATGCTGCAAGAATACGAGGCAGAGAGCATCTTCCAGCAGCCGGCTTTCGGGATCGTCGGGAAAAGTCTTTTTCAAAATTAGTTCCTGCACACGAGTGATGATTGCCGCAGGATATCCAATCTCGCGCAAAATCTCACCGGCTTTTTGGCTGTGAAAGGTTTTGAGGTCAGTGCGCCAGCGCAGATAGCCGGCCCGCGTCATGGCGTAAGAACTGCGCGGTATCATCCAGCGGCAAAGATGCTGGGAGCGCGCCGCCAGGCGCAATTCCTCCGAGGCGTCCGGGCACAGTTTCAGCATCCATTCGGTCAGGCGCTGCGCATAAAGCAGTTCACGGGGTTGAGCGACGCCGTCAGCCAACTCGGTGCTCGGATCGCGCGCGTTCTCTGCGTCGAAACGGCGGATGGCCTGTTGGTAAGGACTGAGCCGTTCGCTTTTGCTGTCTGAAGACTGGTGGGTCATCTGGCGAGCAGCATGACCCAGACGGAGCGGCTTGGCAATGGCTGACAGCACGGCGCGCCATTACGGATTTTGCATCCCGGATTACGGATTTGGGGAGTGTCCTAATTCGATAGGATTTCGCTTGCTCCGGCACGCGACACATGCCGGAGCGAGGCAACCGTGCTTTCCGTTCCTTGGTAGGGCGCGTCACTCCGGGCGCGCCGACGTCATGCCACCGAAAAGCGGCGCGCACGGAGTGACGCGCCCTACCGCCGCCGACGCTCAGGGCACGACGGCGGTGACGGGCGCGGTCGGCTGGCTTTCGCCTGCCGCGTTACGGGCGGTGACGGTGACGGTCACATTCGCGCCCGCTG
>CAYIIH010000425.1:0-6968 GCA_964363225.1 uncultured Verrucomicrobiota bacterium
ACCGCCCTGAACGGGTTCAGGGGCGCAAGGCGCGAAGACTTGCTTCGGGGCATTCTCACCCCGCCCCTCTCCCTTTTCCAAATGGAGAGGGAGAGGCTTCGACCACGTTGGAACGAGTCACTGAATGGTGAGTATGGCCACGAGGCACGGAGCGGTTTCTTCTCCCCACCACAAGGGGCGAAGGTAGAATGAGGGGTCTTCTGAATTGCATTTCCACGAGATCACTTACGGCTTCTCAACGACAAACCAGGTGACGCTTTGGGCCGGGACCTGGACCGGCAAAGCGACGCGGTATTGCCGGTCCAATTTGTATTCTTTGGATTTGCCTTCCTGCTCACGGATGCGCGCGGCATCCGTAAGGCCGGCATGGTAAAGCGGCAAGGTCAAGGTCCGTTTCACCGGCTCATTCAGCGGGTTATAGACGACGGCCAACGCCCGGTGCCGGAGCTGCGGATTGACATGCAGGAAACAATCGACGTCCCGTCCGTCGGGCCGGCGCAGATGAATGAGGTCCGACTCAAGAATGTCGCGGTATTTTTTGAACCAACCGACCCATTTCTTCACGACGGCTTTGGTGGTGTCCGTGTCGTAGAGACGCGGGCCGCGGTAGCAGGCCTGGACGCCGGCGCCGAAATTGTTGGCCAGGTGCGCTTCGTAAGCATCGAGATGATTGTTTAACGGCTCCAGGGTCGCCGCCGCGCCGCCGCCCTGGTATTCGACCAAGGGCACAAACATCCACCCCATGCTCGGCGTCTTGGTCCAGGTTCCATCGTAGATGTTTTGCCGTCCAAGAAGGATCTGGCGTTCGCGGGGCAAAGACCAATTCGATTCCCGGTATCCCATCCCGGTCTTGCTCGAACCGGCCAGGAAATAGTAATCCGGCACATTCAAGTAAAGGCCGCACGCCCGGCACCACTGGTAGAAATCTGAAATCGTTTTCCATTGCGTCCATTGAGAATCGTTGAGTCCGCGGTGCCCCGGATGCCGCGTGGAGGCGCACACGTCGCCGGGATAGGAACCGTCATGCTCGAGCAAATCGAGTCCCGTCCGTTCGATAAAGTTTTTCAGCTTGCGAAAATAATCTCCGGCCCAGCGGCTGCCGAGGCATGGTGAATGGCCAAAGATGGCGCCGCCGGTCTGGCCGGTGGCGGGGTTGATGACATCGTGCTCGTCGCTGACGCGCCGGCTGGCCAGGAGCGAATAAGCGCCCACTTCGACGCCCTTGGAATGCGCATAATCGACATCCGCTTTGATCCGGGCGATGTACTCCGGGTTTTCGTTCTCCATGTCCAGGCCGCTGCCAAATGTGTAAATGATCATCTCGAATCCAACCTCCGCGCACTGGTCCACTGCCTGGCGAAAGGTTTTCGTGTCCGCGCTACGCACGTGCATCATGATCGGATTCTCCGTGATCCAGGGAGCGAGGACGCGTTGCGCGCGGCGCAGGAGGAGGCCCTGCCGTTCACGGCTGTCGCTATCGTGGATGACCACGTAAGTGCGAAAGGATTGAAAATCGCCGCCTGCCGGAATCCGCAGGCCGGGACCCAAGGGTGGCCGGCTGACCATGAGGGCCGGCATTTGCAGCGCATAATTGACCTGGCTGGTGTATTGCGGATCCGGCAGCCAGACGGTCGTCCGGTTGGCGGTGGCGGCATCCATGCCGTGGAAGCTGTAGTCGCTCAGGAAATCAATGGCCGGACGTCTCCACTCTTTGAGATTGCGTTCGTCCACGGCCGATTCGGCCTCCACCGCGGCCAACAACTCGCTGGTAAAACCGTCCAAGGCCACCGGGAAACTCGTGCCGTTGCGGACGGTCATCCATTTGCAGAGCACGGGCAGGCCGTCGTACAGCTCATAATGAATGGTGACGGTGAGGCCCTTGAGGTTTCCTTCCGGGGCCTGGTAATGAAACCGAAGGGCCACGCCCGGCGGCGGCCAGGCCAGGTCCGCGGCGTGCCGTTTTCTTTTCCAGGCAAAAGGGGCCTGGGTTGGACCGGTCTCGAAGCCGGCGCATTGAAACGCTCCTGGCTCGCTTTTCAACTCGTCAATCCATTCAGGAAGCAAATAAGCGTATTCGGGCTGGCCAACCAGACCGCCCACATGGCAGACGACGCCGTTCAACGAGACAATGGCTTCCGGTTTGACGCCCCGAATAATGCTGGCGCCCGTCATCAGGTTGTCGAAGCCGACGGTCGCGGCATTGGGCTGGATGCGAAACGTGCGCCGGATGAGTCCATTGTCCAGGATCATTTCCTTCTCGTTTCTGCCCTGGCAGACGGCGGCCTTGGCTTTCGATGGCGCGATGAGCCAATCGGACGTGGCAGCCGGGTCGGAGTCGCGTCGCACCATCGGGAGGTGGCGTGAATGAGTCAAAGCGCCCAGGTCATCTGCCGCCTTGACCGGCCACGCCGTGAACGGCGCTATGCATAAAGAGAGGAGCATAAAGCAGGATTTGGCTTTCCATGAACTCCCCTTGGTTTGTAATCCCGCCTTTAGGCGGCCAAGCCGTTCCGAACCGGCTAAAGCCGGGACTACAAACATGGCGCCCCGGTGGTTCATGGCCCCGATGCGCGATTCGTGAGTCGTGGTGGCCCATGAACCACAGGCAGAGGCAGTGCAAACTTTTGTCGCATATGCAACAAAAGTTCGTCTGCAGCGGTTCAAGGTCTCAGGTCGCGATGTGCGAATCGTGGCAGCTTTCCAGGAGCGACGAGAGCAAGAATGCCACCGGTGGAACTGAAGGGCAAAACGGTTCATCGCGCGACAAGGTAAGCGATTCGGTCCTGGGCCGACAATTCTAATCCGCAATCTGGCGAACACAAATACCTTGCCGGCGCTTGAATGCCGCCCCGGCCGCGTGCATCCAATCTGCCATGCTCAAAATGAACTCGGCGACTGCGTTGGGTCTCTGCCTTTGCTTGGTGTCCGGTCCTCTGCTCCAGGCGGCGGAAAAGCCACCCTCCTCTGCCCTCCCCAAACCGACGTCCCAGCAGGCGGCCTGGCAGGAGTTGGAATTCATCGCTTTCGCGCATTTTGGCATCAACACGTTTACCGGCCGGGAATGGGGTGAAGGCAAGGAGGACCCGAAGCTTTTCAATCCAACGGCTTTCGACGCACACCAATGGGTCCGCGTTCTGAAGCAGGCTGGGATCAAGCTCCTGATCCTGACTGCCAAACACCATGATGGCTTTTGTCTCTGGCCGAGCCGTTACACGGAGCATTCCGTGATCAACAGTCCCTGGCGCCAAGGCCGTGGCGACGTGGTGCGGGAAGTCTCGGAGGCCTGCCGGAAGGGCGGCCTCAAGTTTGGCGTTTATCTTTCGCCCTGGGACCGTCATGAGCGGACTTACGGTGACTCACCGGCTTACAACGAGCACTTTCGCAATCAACTCCGAGAGCTGTTAAGCCATTACGGCCCGATCACCGAAGTCTGGTTCGATGGGGCCTGTGGCGAAGGCCCCAACGGCAAACGCCAGGAATACGATTGGGCCAGTTACTACCGGACAGTGCGGGAGCTGCAACCGAAGGCGCTCATCGCGATCAGCGGTCCCGACGTTCGCTGGGTGGGCAACGAAAACGGGCTGGCCCGGGAGAATGAATCGAGTGTTCAGCCGGTCGGCCCGGAATCCTGGAATCGAGAGATGCATCCAGGACAGGCGCTGATCTGGTATCCAGCCGAGTGCGATGTTTCCATTCGTCCCGGCTGGTTTTACCACGCGGAGGAGGACAGCAAAGTCAAATCCCTCGATCACCTGCTCGACATTTACAGCAAATCCGTCGGGAGAAATTCGGTGTTGCTGCTCAATATCCCGCCCGATCGCCGCGGGCTGATCCACGAGAACGACGCCCAACGGCTGGCCGAATTCGGAGCCGAGATAAGAAAGCGTTTTGGCCAAAGCCTGGCGGAGCGCCGCGGGAAAGGAGCCCTGCTGGAACTGAGGCTGAACAAACCCGGCAGAATCGACCATGCCATCGTCATGGAAGACATCCGCCAGGGCGAACGTGTGAAGGAGTATGCCGTCGAGGCGCTGGAGGGAGACCACTGGAAGGTGCTGCGCCAAGGAACGGTCATCGGCCACAAGCAACTCATACGATTCCCGCCCTTGGAAGTTTCCCGAGTCCGGCTGCGCATCACGAAATCAGAGGCCGAGCCGCGCATCCGCAAGTTTGCCGTTTACTCGGCGCAAGGTGAAGCGCCAGGCCGGAAATGATCTGCAGCCCGTTCAATATGGATTTGCGGGGAAGCTTTGCCGGAGTGAAATCGTTACAGAGGAACTGGACGACCGGGAGTTGAACCGGCCCTTACTGAGGAGGTGATTAGCTCCCTGACCTGAGGTTTCGACTCAGGAGTTCTGCTCACCGCCGCCACCAACTTTTGGCGGGACTTGGTTTGGCAGTGGCTGCGCTGGTTTTGGCCTGATTCCTGAAATGGGACACCAACAACTGGCTGCGGGCCGCGGTCAGGGCCATGATGAATTCGTCGTAACTTTGGAATCGTCCCTCCGGGTTCTTGGCCATGGCCTGAACCAGCGCGTCGCTGGTCGGCTGAGTGATTTCCGGCAAAACATGGTTGGGCGGCGTCAACGGCGTGTGAATGTGCGCCGCGATCACGGCTTCGACGGAAGGCGCTTCAAAGGGCACGTGCCCGGTCAAAGCATGGTAGAGGGTGCCGGCCAGGCTGTACAGGTCGGAAAGGAAATCTTCCCGTTCGCGCTTGATCTTTTCGGGGGCGATGTAATAGGGCGTTCCCCAAATGGCCGCTTCCTCTTCGGCGGGCGCTTCGGCTGTGCGGGCCAGGCCAAAATCCACCAGCTTCGGCTCGCCTTCGGCATTGAACAGGATGTTGCCCGGTTTGATGTCGCGGTGCAGGAGGTTGTGTTTGAGGGCGGTGTCCAGCGCGGAGGCGACCTTGATGCCGACATCCAGGACATCCAGTTCCGGAATGCGGTGGTGGAGTTCGATGCGGCTGTCCAAGCTGCCGCGGTCGGCCAATTCCATCACCAGATAACGCTGCCCCTCAAACTCATCAAAGGTGTAAATGTGGATGATATTGGTGTGGTTGAGGGCGGCGGCGGCGCGGGCCTCGCGATAAAAGCTCTCCAAGGAGGCGGGATCATCCGCCAGTTCGCGTTTCATCAATTTCACGGCCACCTCGCGCTGCAACGTGGTGTCGAAAGCCCGATAGACCGTGCCCATGCCGCCTGAAGCGATGGCGGATCGCAACTCAAACTGGCGGAGTTGCATCGGCATCATCACCGGATGGCCGCATTTGCTGCAAGGAATAGTGGACAACGCCGGCAGATCGCCGGGGATGAAAATTTTCGTTTCACAGCCCCCGCAAGCCACCATGCGCAATGGTTTACGCTCTTCCATTGTAACAGACATGACAACCTAACGATAGCACGGCGGCAAGTCACTACAAGTCTTGAAACAAATTTCCCGGCCTGCCGCCAAGTTGACAGCGAATTGGCTTATCTTCATTCACCTTTCGCCGAGGTGGCCTTGGCCGGCGTTTTCACATCCAAACAAACCAGCGTTCCCTGGGCGTTGCGGCAATAAACTCTGCCGTGGGCCAGCACCGGTGTGATCCAGCATTTGCCGCCCAGCACTTGCGCGCGGGCTGCAGGTTTGAAGGCCGCGGGCGAAGCGTCGGCGACGACCAACTCGCCTTTGTCACTCAGCACAATCAGCTTGCCATCCGCGACCAGGAGCCCGCCCAGGCCCAGGCCGGCGTGCGACCATTTGGTTTGCCCGGTTTGAAAATCGAGGCAGCGCAAGGCTACGCCGGGCCGGTCGGTGTTGCCGTCGATGCCGTAGAGGCAGCCTTTGAACAAGACGCAACTGGCGAAGTGGTTTCCCATTTCCTTGTTTTCCCAGAGGAGAACCGGCTGGCCAGCGCCGAACTGGAGCAACGTGCCACTGCGATCAAACGAGGAGATAAACACTTTATCGCCGGCCACTATCGGGTCGGCAATGTTGATATCCCAACGGGTCACCCAGGGATGCCGCCAAAGCTCCTGGCCGGTCTTCACGGCGACCGCCACCAACGCTTTGGCCGCAAAAATCATGACGGCTTTCTGTTGGCCGGCCAGGAAAGGGACCGGCGTAGCATAGCCGGCCGGTTCCTTGCCCGAAGTCCAAACCACGTTGCCGGAGGCTTTGTCAATGGCCGTGCCGGCGCTGCCGACGTTGAGGAGGAGCAGATTCTCCTGCACCAGGGGCGAACCGGCAAAACCCCAACGCGGTTTTACCGCGCCCAACTCGTTGGTCAGATTCTTCTGCCAAATCACCTTGCCGGTGGCGGCTGCAAAACAGAAGAGATGCCCGCGTTTGCTCAGCGTGTAAACCGCCGGGCCGTCCACGGTCGGAGTGGAGCCGGGCCCGCCTTCATAATACGTAGCGTCCAGGGGGCAGTCGTAGGAATATTTCCATGCGACCGCTCCGGTCTCGGCCTCCAGACAGAAAACCGTGTCGGTCTCCTTCTCATTGCCCAAAGTGTAAACCCGTCCCTGGCTCACCGAAACGGAAGAGAACCCGATGCCGACGGACGCTTTCCAAAGTTGCTTTGGGCCTTCTTGCGGCCAGACGGTGGTCCAACCGGTTTCCTGGGAGATGCCATTTAGGGCCGGCCCACGCCAGCGCTGCCAATCATCGCCGGCGGCTGGCAGCGTCGAAACATGGAACAAAGGGAGGCCAGCAGTCCACATCACCAGGAGAACGAAACGCCTCTGAAGAACGGACGACAACCGTCGGGAAAAGCATCGGCTAAACATCTGGCACACCTACCGCACCGGCCCGCGAGTGTCAACGCTCGGAAGCGGCTGATCTACAACCAAAAGCCGGTAGGGTGTCCGAGGGGAGTTCATTCACTCGCCGTGACTGAGCCGTATCATTTCAGTCCCCCGTAGCCGCCGACGTGAGTCGGCGCTGATTTCACCGGATGGCAACGCGCGCACCGTTGCACGATC
>CAYIIH010000426.1:0-6932 GCA_964363225.1 uncultured Verrucomicrobiota bacterium
TGGGATTCCAACTGGTTGCCAAACAACCAACTACAGAATCAGTTTCTTGAGAGTGGAGGGAGCCTTCAAGACGGTTGCTTCGGTCAGAGGCGCGACTTCCGCCAGTTGGCTGGCCACTCTTGAACCCGTTCGGACTGGCAAAGTCCGCCTGTTGGTCACGCGCTCAGCCGGACCGACCGACCATACCGATGTGTGGGAAATGGAGGTTTATGGCCGTCCGCTGTCGGCCGGCGAAATGCAGGCTTACCTGGCGGCCCGATTGGAAGCAGCCGAGGCCGGCGGTGAAGCAGCCATGAAATCGTTGCAGACAATCAGTCCTCAATTGGACGAACTACCTAAGTTCGTTCGTGAGGCCGCCGAGCGGTTGCAGGCGTCCCTCGCTGAACTCCGGCTGCAATCCGAGCGCTGGGATCAGATGGATGGCGACTCGCGCGGCGCGTTGATTCGGCAAGCGGACCAAACGGCGGCCTTGGCCGCGCGCTGGCGTGAGCGGAGCAGCCGCTTCCAGGGTATGGCGCGCAGCCGATTGTCGGCCCTGGCCAAGGCGAGGGAGGAACAAAGCGGCCTGGTCAAAGAGGCTCGCCAGGCCGGCCTCGCGGTCGCCGACATGGGAACAGAGCAATCGACGCTGGCCAGCGATCGGCTGTTCGTCTCCGTGGACTTGCGCACCGGCGTCTGGAATGCGGTTTGGGCTGAAGGCACCGACGTGGCCATCTTTGGCGCTCGATTCAGTGTGGAAACCGGCCAGAGTAATATCATTGGGAACGGAGGAACAGCGTCCGTCTTTCCAGTCCGGGACGCGTTGGGGAAAGGCCGGGAACTGCGCCAGGTTTGGCAAGCCGGCGGTGTGCGCGTGGAGCGCGAATTGCGGGTTTATGATAGCCTCGGCGTGCTCACGATTGGAGGGCGAATTTTCAATGAAAGCGATGCCGCGATCAGGTTGGGAACAATCAAGTTGATCGACGTGAGCAACGGCGGATGGTGGTGGCTGGGCCAAGCCTGGGAACTGCCCGCCGCGGTCTATATCCAGGGCCATTCCTTGCTGCGCACCGCGCCGTTCACGTCGCCGGTTGGCCTGGATTCGCCGGCGCAACGGAGTTATCACAGCAGCGGTGTGCTGATGCTCACGAGCCGCGATCCGCGCGTGGCGCTGACGATCGGCTACGTGCGAGCCGACGAAGCCAGCCCCGATGTGGCGGCCAATTTCCGACTGGATGAGGGAGGTGTTAGTCTGGCGGCCAACTCGCGATTTCTCGGTCGCGTGCTCGGACCGCGCGAAACCGTCGAATTGAACCGCCTTTATCTGTTGGGCGGCGCCGATCCGTTTCAGTCGCTGGAAGCTTATGGCGATGCGATGGCGAAATTTAGCGCGCAGCCGGTGCGGACGGGGCCGACCAGCTTGTGGTGTTCCTGGTATGCCCATCGCATGGGTATGACGGAGGAAAAGGTGCTGGCCAACGCCGCAGTCGCCGCCAAGCATTTCAAACCGCTCGGCTTTGAAATCATGCAATTGGACCATGGCTGGCAACGCGGCGACGTGACCGGGGATTGGGTGCCCAATGAGCGGTTTCCGCACGGGCTAAAATGGCTGGCCGATCAATTGCGCGAGCGCTATGGGCTGCGTCTGGGCGTGTGGATTTCGCCCACCGACGTGGCCGAAACCAGTGACGTTTTCAAACGGCATCCGGAGTGGCTGCTGAAAGGCGCTGACGGGAAGCCGCGTGTGAATTGGCGCTGGTACTGGGCGCCAAATCCGAATTGCTACGAACTCGACGCGACGCATCCTGGCGCCTTCCAGTTCATCGAGAACTCGTTCCGGCAACTGACGCAGTGGGGGGTGAGTTACTACAAGATCGATTTCATCGCCTCGGCGGCGGGCGAGCATTTCATCCCCCATGATCCGAAAACGGCGCGCGGCTGGCCGGTCTTGCGCCGGGCCATGGAAGCCGTGCGCCGGGGCGCCGGCGATGCGGCCTGGATTCGTTTTTGCCAGACGCCGCCGCTATTGAGCGCCGGCCTGGCCAACAGCGCCTACGGCGGCAACGATACTCTGGACGCAGGCATCCCAGGCCGGTTCGATGTGTTGCGCGACAATGCCCATGCGCTGGCTGCCGGCTATTGGCTCAACGACCGTCCTTACCACCGCGAAGTGTGCGACATGAGCGTGCGCATGCAAGGAAGCGTGGAAGAGACGCGCGTGCGGGCCGCCATCATGACTCTGGCCAACTGCAGCATCTCCTGGAGTGATGAACTCTGTTATCTGCCGCCCTCGCGCATCCGGCTGATGCAGCAATGCCTGCCGCCGGGCAACCCGCCCATGAAGCCGCTCGATTTGTTTCAGCGGGACGTTCCCTCCGTCTGGCATATTCGGGTGAAGAACGAAGCCGAGACTTGGGATGTGGTGGGGCTGTTCAATTTCGGCCAGGCAGCCGAACCGCGCGCGGTGCGTTTCGACCAGCTTGGTTTGGAGCCGGGCCGTGACTGCGCGGTTTTTGAATTCTGGGAAGAGAAATTCCTGGGCCTGCACCAGGGCGGCATTGAAGTGCTGTTGCCGCCGGAGTCATCACGGATTCTTTCGATCCGCAAAGTGACCGGCGGGCCGCAACTGATTGGAACGGATATGCATCTGTTGCAGGGTTATCATGAGATCAAGAAGCTCGCTTGGGATGTGGAGAAAGGCCTTTTGTCTGGGAGCTACCGGCGCATGCCGGGACTTGAGGGCAAAGCCTTCTTCTACCTGCCGGAGGGATACTATCCCAAATTCGATTTTCCGCTGTCATCCAACTCGGCCCGGCTGACGCATGTGGAAGGGCCCATCTGGGTGCAGGAATTCCAGTTCGCTCACGATGATTTCACTTGGTCGATTCCCATCGAAGCGCCGAAAAAGCCGCCGGGTAAAGAGCCGAACGGCTAAAGGTGGCTCCGACCAGTTGAAGCTAAATCGCGGGGCGTGCCGTTCTGCACAATTCTGCTGCCAAGGCTCAAAAAGACGGGAATTGGGTGCGCGTGGCGGGAGCTGAACCCTAAAACGCGCTTCGCGTCTTTTCGTGAAAAGTGCGTTTTAGCAGCATAAACATTGACTAGAACTGCAATTGCGTTTTTGGCACTCACGAAAGGAAAAGCAGTATTTATGAAGCAAATCTGTCGGGAATTGTCGGGAAAAAATACCCGTTGGAGTCTCAATCGTGGGTGGCGGTTGCGCCGTCTGCGCCCTGGCGGCCATCGGCTGGCCTGCCAATGGTCCGCACTCCCCCTTCACCCTCGCCGCGAAACAAAACGCGGCTCAGGTCAATGCTGCGACTTAGTTCGGCCGGTTGTAAACAGCGAAGACCTTACGACGGAGCGCGGGCAAAGATGGATCATAGACACGGGCGACCTCGCCTTAGAAGCTGCGAGCCGATACGAAGCCCCATTCAAGATAGTCGTCGAACGCGTGAAGCCCCATCGAGACAGCAATCGTGACAAATGGTTGCGTGAAAACTGGTGGAGACCTCAGCGGATGCGGCACGAAATGCGGAAGACCACTCATGCGCTGGAGCGATTCATCGTCACGCCTACAACTTCAAAGCATCGGGTTTTCGCTTGGCTTACGCAGCCAATCTTGCCCGATCACAAGCTGGTTGTGATTGCCCGATGCGATGACCCGTTTTCCGGCATCCTTCATTCGAGGCTTCACGAACTATGGTCCAAGGCAGCCGGCACTCAATTGCGCGAGCGTGAAAGCGGACTGAATTACAGCGTTCAGTCTTCTTTCGAGTCGTTCCCCTTTCCCCGCCCGCCCCCCGCGCAAGAAGCCGCGATTGCCGCCGCCGCGAAGGAGTTGGACATCCCATCCTACCTCCACATCTCCTTTTCGGGTGAGTGATCTCATCGCTTCGGGCTGACTGTGGCACGGATCAGCCAGTCGCCGCCAGTGAATGGCCGGAAGTTGCGGCCAGGCAACCCGGTGTGCGAGTGGCCGCTGGCTTATTTTTCTTGTGACCTGAAGCAGCCTCGGTTCACAATCCTCCTCCTAGAAAGACGATTATGGATTTGTTTGATTTATCGAACGAAGTGGCGGTGGTGATCGGGGGCACGGGAGTGCTGGGCGGCGCGCTGGCTGAAGGCCTGGCCCAGGCAGGCGCCCGCGTGGCAGTGGCAGGCCGAAATGCCGAACGGGGCTCGGCGCGCGCCAGGAAGATCACGGAACAAGGCGGCCAGGCACAATTCTTTGCCGCCGACGCGCTGCAACGGGAAAGCCTGCATCAAGCCCGCGTCGAGATTGAACAAGCGCTGGGGGCCGCCACCATTTTGGTCAATGCCGCCGGCGGCACGGATCCCAAAGTTGCGGTCACGGCGGAGCGGGCTTTCGAGCAGATTGGCATCGACGATTGGCGGGCTAATTTTGATTTGAACCTCGTGGGCGGCGTTTTGCTGCCCTGCCAGGAATTCGGCCCCGCCATGCTCCAGCAGGGCAAAGGAAGCATTATCAATATCGCCAGCGTCTCCGCTCATGTGCCGCTGTCGCGCGTGGTCGCTTACTCTGCGTCGAAGGCGGCGGTGCTGAGCCTGACTCAATTCCTGGCCCGTGAATGGGCTGCGCGCGGGGTGCGCGTCAACTCGATCACGCCCGGCTTTTTCCCGGCGGAACAGAACCGGCGCTTGCTCTTCAACGAAGACGGCAGTCCGACGGCGCGAGCCCAGGCGATTCTGGGGCACACGCCCATGGGCCGGTTTGGCCAGGCACACGAACTGATCGGCGCGGCCCTGTTTTTTGCCAGCGCCAAAGCCAGCAGCTTCGTCACGGGAGCCGACCTGCGCGTGGATGGCGGTTTCCTGGCGCAAACGATTTAACCTGTTGAGGGCTTATGCCTGTTGTTTCACAGATTGCGCCGGCCGGCCAATGCCTTGCTCCTCAGCAAGTTAGCGAAGTAATCGCTCAGACTTGTCCGGCAAAAGAGTACCGGGGCAAGCGGGTTTTGCTGATTGTGCCGGACGGGACGCGGACGGCGCCGGTGGGGCTTTTGTTTCAGACGCTGCACCGGCAACTGGCGGAGGTGACCGGCGCGCTGGACGTGCTGATTGCCTTGGGAACGCACCAACCCATGAGCGAGCAGGCAATATGCGCGCGCCTGGAAATCTCGGAGAGCGAGCGACGCGAGGCCTATCGGCAGGTGCGCTTTTTTAATCATGCCTGGAACGATCCGGCAGCGCTCCGGCGCATCGGCGTGATTCCGGCAGATGAAATAAAGGAGCTATCCGGCGGGTTGTTTGCCATGGACGTGCCCGTGGAAGTGAACCGATTGCTCTTCGATTACGACCAGATTCTCATCATCGGGCCGGTGTTTCCGCATGAGGTCGTCGGTTTTTCAGGAGGCAACAAGTATCTGTTCCCCGGAGTGGCTGGCGCGGAAATCCTGAATTTCTTCCATTGGCTCGGCGCCGTGGTGACCAATCCGATGATTATCGGCAACAAATGGACGCCCGTCCGACGGGTGGTGGACCGCGCGGGTGCGATGGTCAACGCAAGCAAGCTTTGCTTCTGCCTGGTGGTGGATCACGGCGAGATGGCCGGCCTTTTCGTCGGGTCACCGGAAGCGGCCTGGGACGGTGCGAGCGATCTGTCGCGCCAATTACACATCGCCTACAAGGAGCAGCCGTTTCATACCATCCTCTCCTGCGCTCCGCAGATGTACGACGAGCTATGGACGGGTGGCAAGTGCATGTACAAGCTGGAACCCGTGCTGGCCGACGGCGGCGAACTGATCATTTACGCGCCGCATATCTCCGAAGTGTGCGTCGCACACGGGAAAGTCCTGGAGGAGGTCGGCTACCATTGCCGCGATTATTTCTTGAAGCAATGGGATCGCTTCAAAATGTTCCCGTGGGGCGTGCTGGCTCATTCCACGCACGTTTATGGCATTGGCTCTTATGAGAATGGGGTCGAAACACCGCGCGCTCGTGTCACCTTGGCGACCGCCATCCCGCCGGAAAAGTGCCGCCAGATCAACCTGGGATACCGCGATCCGAAGGGCCTCCGCCTGGAAGATTACGCGCAGCGCGAAGCGGAAGGCGTGCTGCTGGTCCCCAAAGCCGGCGAAATGCTTTTCCAGTTGAAAAACCCGCCCAAGTGGGCAGGTGGCAAGTGAGGTTTCAGGCTGGAGCGCCGGTTTCCGTATCGGTTTAGCGGAGAGTGGCCGTCCTCGGCCACAACAAGTTCCGCATTCTCCAGCATGTTGAAAGGTTCGAACGCCAGGTCAAGTCCCAGCATTGCTGCGCCCGGGGACGCTGCACCTTACACGGATCTTTGCCTCCAGCTTCCACATCCGAACGACCTCGGCCAAGCCTGGCGGGCTTGAACAGGAATAGCCGTAGGTGCAACCTACGGAACTCGCGTCCCATTGAGGGTCACGACCCTGGAGGGGTCGTACCACCTTCCCGTGGCTGCGAGCGCCGAGCTGAGGCGGTGCCGTGCCACCCCTGCCGGGGTGGACCGGGCTTTGGGCCGACGCTTTCCGTAGGTTGCACCTACGGCTATTCAGGTGGCAGCCCTGCGGGCTGGGGCGCGGGAGTTCGACCATCCGACGCCGGCAATCCTGGAATGCGGCCAGCGCGAATGGTGGGACCGTGTAGGGCCTCGCCGGACAGGCTGGCCTGGCAAAAATGCGTGTAAGGAGCAGCGGGGACGGGATCACTCCGCTATACACATACTGGTTTCCAAACCGGCTTCTGGCTGGCGCGTTCTTCCGGAAGCTCGGCCGGGTGTCATTGCCCGCGCAAAGCCGGCTGCAAGCCGGCGCTCCTGCCGAAGCGGCACGCGCCCGGCTTTCCAAACAAATCGCCAACGCTGCGCGGCGCTTTTCTTTTCTCGTGCAGTCGCTGCGCCTCCTCATGCCGGCTCTGCGGCCTCATGGACGAAAGCGGCCAGCGCTTGGTCCACAAGAAACTGCCCT
>CAYIIH010000427.1:0-6919 GCA_964363225.1 uncultured Verrucomicrobiota bacterium
CTGGAACAAAGCCTCCTGCATCCTCTGGAGGACAGTTCGTGAAGATCGATACCCCATAACGCTGGCGAGCATTCATGAAAAGACAAGGACTGCGGCTCTTCGACGCCCAGCTCCCTGAGAAATCCATTGCCCTTCATCGTCACACCTGACGGCGCTTCTTGGCTGGGTAGTCTTCCAACTCTTCCGCAAGCTGTGCAGGATCCGCCCTCCGAAGCACCCGGCCCCTCCCCCAGTGTCTGAGTTGCAGTTTGGACAAAATCGGGCTTTATCCGGATGAGTACCGCTGATATTCTGTATCGAAACGCGGAAGCGGGTCGGCCGGCGCCGAGAGCCTGCCGACCACGGACTGGGGCTGAACGAGAAAGGAATGGAACATGAGCAGAAACCGTGTCTGGTGGATGAAACAGCGATTGGCGGACGGCCGCCAGTTTTGCCTGTCAGGACGGGCCCTTGGCTTCGACGGCAAATACTACATCGCCACCTCATGAAAGGCTGTCCAGTGAAAACGACCCTGGTTCTCGCCACTGCATTTCTCCTGTCGCTCGCGGCTGTTGCTGCCGATGGCGCGAAGCCTAAAAACTCAGCGGCGGCCTGGAACCTGAAGCTCGCCGCAAACACCAACGGCCTTGGGTTCATTGATACCAGCTTCGAGAACGCGTCGCCTGTCTGGTATGAGCCTACCGCCGACGGGACGATTCTTGTTCACCTCCTTTACGACCACGAACGTTCTTCACCGAATCGCGCCGCCGGGCACATTCACTTCCTGCTTCAGGCGTTGCCCGGATCGAAACTGACGCTCGAATTCATTAACCTGGACAATGTCTGGAACCGCACGCCTGGCTCCGTCGCCAAGGAACTCAAGACCCTGGTGGTTTCAGAGAACGGGCGTGATTGGAAGCCGATGGCGACGGAAGCTCTTCCGACCAATCGCGTGCGACTTGCCCTGGAAATGCTTGGCCCGAGACTTTATGTCGCACGTATCGAACCTTACCGGATCTCCGACCTTGAGCGGTTGCTCGCGACGATTCGCGAGAACTCCCTCGTGCAGATCACACCCATCGGCCAGACCGTTCAGGGGCGTGAACTGGAGATCGTGCGGATCGGCAACCCGCGTGCCCCGTATCGCGTCTTCATCCGCGCGCGCGCGCATCCGTGGGAATCGGGCGGCAACTGGGTTGTCGAGGGGGTGATCCACCGGTTGCTCCAAGGCGATCCCGACGCCGGGCGGTTCCTCCAGCGCTATTGCCTGTATGTTCTGCCCATGGCGAACAAGGACGGCGTGGCTCGCGGCATGACACGGTTCAATCTGCAAGGCAAGGATCTCAACCGGGACTGGGACACACCCGCCGACCCGCAACTCGCGCCGGAGAACGCGGCGCTGGAGAAGTGGTTGGAAACGATGATCGAGGCCGACCAGCGCCCGCATCTGGCACTGGAGTTGCACAATGATGGCGGCGGTCTGCTGCACATCAGCCGCCCGCCGGTGGCCGACTTGCAGCGGCATCTCGAACGCATGGGGGTGCTCGAGGCACTGCTCCGCCAGCACACGTGGTTCACCGAAGGCAGCACCAAGCCGGCCTTCCACAACTCCGGCACGCTCGGCGACGGCTGGCTGGAGCGCTACGGCATTGACGCCGTCGTCCACGAGTTCAACTGCAACTGGATCGCTGGCCTGAAAGATTATCCGTCCGCGAAACACTGGCGGGAGTATGGCGAGAAACTCGCCACGGTGTTTTTCGAATACTTCGGTTCCCTGAAGCTGGCCTTCGTGGACGAAGATTCGTCACCCGTGCTGGACTCGCCATTCCGCGCGGTGGACCTGAGCCTCGGCGAAACCGCGTCCGTCAACCTCGCTGACGGCCGCAGCGCGGAAGTGAAGCTGCTCGATCTTCGCGAAACGCGCGACAGCCTGCGCAACGCTGTTCGTCAGGCGCAGGTGACGGTCGAGATCAACGGGCAGAAACTCGTTCTGACCTCCGCCGGCTATCACCTGCCGACCGCCGTGGGCGGCGTGCAGGTGGATTGCCCCATTACCAAGGGCTTGGTGCAGCGGGGCAGCAATCCGTGGGCACTGGACAAGGATGCACGCCTGCGTCTATGGCCGGCGGGCGCGCCGTGGATTCAGCCAGGCACATTCCGGTTTCCGCTGCGCCAGCGGTGGTTCGCCGGCGATACGCAGATGGCCAACGAACCAACCTTCGTCAACGGCGACGAAGCGCCCGGCAAGACCAACGTGTATTACCATTGGGGACTCGACGCAGGCGGCGCGGAAGGACTCACCGAAGTCATCGCGGCCACGGACGGCGTGGTGGTCAGCTCCGGCGAGGCGCGGCTTGTATCCGAGAAGCTGCCGGAGCCGGTGAAGCCGCGTTACGACGTTGTGTATTTGCGCGACGGTCGCGGCTGGTATTACCGCTACAGCCACCTCCACACGATCGATGCTGCGATGAAGCCCGGCGCGAACGTGCGCAGGGGGCAGCGTGTGGGTCTGCTGGGAAAGGAAGGCGGCAGCGGCGGCTGGTCGCACCTCCACTTCGACGTGGTCGCGCTGCAACCCAGCGGACGGCACGGCATGGTCGAGCCGTATGCCTTTTACTGGCAGGCCTATCATTCCGAGCGTCAGACGAAGCTCCAGGCCGTCGCCCGCCCGCATCATCTCGTAGCGACTGGGGAAACCGTCACACTCGACGGAACCCGGTCGTGGAGCGCGCTCGGCCCGTCGGGAATCCGCGCCTTTGAATGGACCTTCAGCGATGGCGCCAAGTCCACCAACGCCATCGCCACGCACCGTTACGAGCGCCCCGGCACCTACAGTGAAATCCTCCGTGTGACCGACGCCGAGGGACGCAGCGACTGCGACTTCGCCGTGGTCCAGGTGATGAATCCCACCCAGCCCCGCCAGCTTCAGCCCACTATCCACGCTTGCTACTGGCCCACCGAGAACCTCAAACCCGGCAACGAAGTGACCTTCAAAGTGCGGACGTTTCAAGTTCGCCCCACGGAAGGCCGCGAGCGCTGGGACTTTGGCGATGGCAGCCCTCCGGTGGAAGTTCAGTCGGACGGCAACGCCCAGACGCTCGCCAAGGACGGCTACGCGACCTCAACTCACCGTTACGCGCGTCCCGGCCGCTATCTCGTCTCCGTCCAGCGCACCAACGACCGCGGCGAATCCGCCACCGGGCGATTGCAGGTGGTGGTGGAGAAGTGATTTGATCCACCCTTATGAATACACGCTACTCCTCCGGTGGCCCTGCTGATGCCCTCTGGAACTGATTCCTCAGACGCCTTGAAAGCCACGCAACCTCGCCTCGTTCTCCTGACCGCCACCGCCTTCGCGTCGGTCGCGTCCGCAGCAACACCGATCTGGATTCAAGCGCAGGACGCGCGGGCGTCGTCGCCGTTGATGACACTGGCTTCGCGGGTCGGTCTGGCGGAAGCGGAAGCGCTGGGCGAGTTCCTCGTACCCGTGGTCGAGCGGGAGAGGCATCTCATCTACAACACCGCTGCTCTCGTTGGGCCGGATGGCCGGATGATTGGCAAGTATCGCAAGATCACGCTGCCCGGCGGCGAATGCGACAACGGCATCCAGCCCGGCTCGGAGCATCCGGTGTTTCAGACGCGCTTTGGCAAAGTCGGCATGATGATCTGCTTCGACGGATTTTCCCCCGAGGTCGCCCGGGCGCTGGCGTTAAACGGTGCGGAGGTCATCGCGTTTCCGGTGTGGGGCTGCAACCCGAAACTCGCCGCCGCCCGCGCGATCGAGAATCACGTTTACGTGGTCAGCAGCACGTATTCTGAACCGGCCACGAACTGGATGCCTTCCGGTATCTTTGATCACGAGGGAACCCTCCTCGCGCAAGCCGGCAAGCCGGACACAGTGGCCGTGGCCGAAGTGGACCTGAACAAGCGATTGCACTGGGCCTGGCTTGGCGACTTCAAGGCCGAATGGCCGCGACAATGCCCGGCGCCGGCCGCCGCACCACCTCCCTGAGACCTGCCGACTGCTCTAACAGTCGAATAGCCCCGAGCCCATGGCAGTCTCTAGTCAAAGAATGCGCACAAGAAAGAAAAGCCACAGGAAGATCTTTACCTTTCTGCTGGGGTTCGTTCCCCTTGTCGCTGCACCCGTGGCGATGGCCCAATCCGTCAAAGCCTTTCCGACGGCCGAAGGATTTGGTGCCAATGCGCGCGGCGGTCGTGGCGGAAGGGTCATCGAGGTGACCAACCTCAACGACTCGGGGCGGGGAAGTTTGCGCAGTGCCATGGAAGCTTCCGGGCCGCGCCTTTGCGTCTTTCGCGTCAGCGGCACGATTACGTTGAGAAGCGCGATCCGGGTGAGCACACCCTACCTGACCGTGGCCGGGCAGACATCACCGGGCGGCGTGCAAATCAAAGGGACCGGGCAGCCCGACGGCGACTGGGGCGTTTGGTGCGTCAACGGCGCCCACGACATCATTCTTCGCCACCTGCGCGTTCGCATGGGAGGCAACATGAAACACGACTCCGGGAACAACATTCTGTTTTATGGGACCGCCGAACCCGGAGTCCACGACGTGATGGTCGATCACTGCTCGGTTTCCTGGGGCTCGGATACGCAACTGGACTGGTATGGCTCCTATCTGGATCGCGCCACGTTTCAATGGAACATCATCGCCGAAGCCGACCTGGGCAACCACATCGGCGGGAACCGTGCTCCGAAGAATCTCACGCTCCACCACAACCTGTATGCGAATCTGGGTTCACGAACCCCTTTGATGCAACACGCCGACGTGTTCGACTTCCGGAACAATATCATCTACAACTGGAGCGGCAACAATGCCTCGGTCTTTGGGCAATTCGCCCTCAACACGTCTGCGTTTGGCAACGTAGTCAACAACCTCTGGCTGGCAGGGCCGGAAAGCGGCTATCCCTATCTCAACGTCGGGAACGGTGGCCCAGTGCGCCTTAACGGTTCGGCCGCGGAAGCAGGCGGAACCAAGCTGTACCTATCCGGCAACTGGGGACCACGCTCTCCAACCGGTTGCACCAACGACTGGATCGGACATGGCGTCAACACCTGGGACTACTACGAGTTCAAGAGGGATGGCAGCACTCATCTGGTGGACCCGGCGCAGTACGGTGTCGAGAAACCTTTCCCGGTGCCTCTGGTTACTTTGGATTCCGTTTCCAGCCTGCTGGACAAAGTGCTGGCTAAGGTTGGGGCATCCAAGCCTTCGCGCGATGTCATCGATCAGCGCATCGTGAAAAGTGTGCGCGACAAGACCTGCACCTACCGCGTCAACACGAGCGGCTCCTGGCCTGATCTCGCCAGTGGCGCGCCGGAGCCTGCTGCCGACTCGGATCACGACAGCATGCCTGATGCCTGGGAAAAGGCGCACGGCCTCCATCCCGGCAATGCAAGTGACGGCTCAGCCGTTGCCTCCAATGGGTACACCAACGTCGAGAACTACCTGAATGAACTGGCTGGCGACCGGCTCGCGGGCGGAGAAAAATGAAAGTTGTCACCGCCTAACCCCTGACACAACCTCAGCCATGCGCCAGTCATTCTCAGTCCAGGCCCCAGGTTTCCGGCGCTTCTGCAATCGTGTCTCCTCTTGTCTTGCGGCGAGGCTGCCTTTGCGAGTGCCGCGCCACGGGTGGAACTCAATCTCAGCGGTGCGTGGGAATATCAGGCCGTGAAGGAGCTTCAGCCTCCGCCGGGCGAAAGCGGCTGGAAGCCCTTCGCCGTGCCGGGCGTGCTACGCGGCTACGACTACGAGCGCGCCTGGTTTCGCCGCGCATTCACCCCGCCCGCCACGATGCGCGGGAAGCGCGTCAGACTCAATTCCGGCGGGGTGAAGTTCAACAGCCAGGTCTATCTGAACGGGAAACAAGTCGGCGGTTGTTTTGGCGGGTATCAGCCCTTTGAAATCGATGTGACCGAGGCGCTCCGCTTCGATGGGCCGAACGAGTTGCTTGTCGGTTGCCATGACTTGACGGGCGTTTTCTCGCCGGGCAAGGTGGACTTCAGCCGCGCGCGCGGCGCCTCGTCTCGGGACGTTCCGCGCGACAACATTCTTTCGCCGGTGGGCGGGTTGTTCGAGTGTTACGGCATCTGGGACGACGTGATGCTTTTGGCCCAAGAGCCAATCTACGTCAAAGCCCTGATCATCAAACCCTCGGTGCGGCATCGAGAGTTGGTGGTGGAATGCACCGCGGCGAACGAATCGGCCGCCGACGCGGAATTGGACAAAGTCATTTTCTACAGACGATGAAGGAACAAAAAGCAAAGAGATGGTCGATTAAAGGCTGGGAGGAGACCCCCATGAGAACCACATTCTTCGCGTTCGTTCTGGCGGCGGCGCTCCCGCCGGGGGCCTGCCCGGCTTGCGCCGCAGAGGCGGAACCAGCCACGAACCCCGCGACGCCGCTCGGCTCCCGTGAGACGATCCGCTGGGCGGATCGCGTCATTCCGCTGCCGAAGGAGATGAGCGTAGCGGGCAGCGTCAAGCTCCCGGCCAGCAGGGTGAGCGTGCATTGCGATCACCAGGCTTCACCGCCAATTAAGAGCGCCATCGGCCTGCTGCGGTCCTTTGCCCTGGGCAACCAGAAGAGCGCCGGGTTCGTCATCCGTCTGGGGCTGTCGGAAGCCACCGGCGGCGGCGAACACGCGCGGCTCCGCTCACTGCCCAACTCCGATCAGGCCTATCTGATCAAACCCCTGCAGCACACCAAGGGCTTGGAACTCACAGCGAACACGCCGCAGGGCCTGCTCTATGCCGCGCGGACACTGGCGCAGCTCGTCAGCGCGTTTCCCACGACCGCGCCCGAGACCGGTCTGGAGTTACCCCTGGCCAGTGTGACCGACTGGCCCGATCTGGCTGTAAGATAACATGGGGTGGTCAGACTGGAAAAGATCCGGGAAACTGACCGCCTATGA
>CAYIIH010000428.1:0-6904 GCA_964363225.1 uncultured Verrucomicrobiota bacterium
CCCGGCTGCGCGTGGCCTTGTCGGGCCTGGCCGTCACCGAATACTTCCGGGACGAGAAGAACCAGGACGTGCTGCTCTTCATCGACAACATTTTCCGGTTTTCGCAGGCCGGTTCCGAAGTCTCCGCCCTCCTGGGCCGCACGCCCAGCGCCGTCGGTTACCAGCCAACGCTGGCCACGGAAATGGGCGACCTGCAGGAACGGATCACCTCGACCAAGAAGGGTTCCATCACGTCGTTCCAGGCCATTTACGTGCCCGCCGACGACCTGACCGACCCCGCGCCGGCCCCCACTTTCACGCACTTGGACGCCACCATCGTCCTGGAACGCGCGCTGACGGAACTGGGCATCTATCCGGCCGTCGATCCGCTGGCCTCGAACTCGCGGGCATTGACGCCGGAGATCGTCGGCCAGGAACATTACGATGTCGCCCGCAACGTGCAAAAGGTGCTCCAGCGCTACAAGGACTTGCAGGATATCATTGCCATTTTGGGCATGGACGAGCTGTCGCCCGAGGACAAGCTGACGGTCTTTCGCGCCCGCAAAATTCAGCGCTTTCTGAGCCAGCCTTTCAGCGTGGCTGAAGTTTTCACCGGCCGTCCGGGCAAGCAGGTCTCCGTTCAGGATACGGTCAAAGGCTTCAAGGAAATCCTCGACGGCAAGCACGACGACGTTGGGGAAGGCAGCTTTTACATGAAAGGCAAGATCGAGGAAATCCACGAGACGGCTTGATCTCAAACCTCGAATTGAATTCCACCTCGCGAGATGGCTAACACTCTCAAACTCGAAATCGTCACGCCGGAAGCGAAGACCTACTCCGATGACGTGGACATGGTGACGCTGCCCGGCGTCGAAGGTGAAATGGGCATCTATCCGATGCACGTTCCGCTCATGACCCAGATCGTGTCCGGCGAAGTCCTGGTCCGCAAAGGGGGCCAGGACCTTTATCTGGCCGTCGGCGAAGGTTTTGTCGAGATCACCGGCGATCGGGTCGCCATCCTGACCGACATGGCGATCACCGCGGACGCTATTGATGAAGCCCAAGCCGAGGAGGCGCGGAAGCGAGCGGAAGCCCGGCTCAAGGAGAAGCTTTCGGAGGAAGAAGCCGCCAGTGCGAATGCGGCGTTGCTCCATTCGCTCACGCAACTCAAAGTGAAGCGCCGCCAGCATCGGTAGCACCCGGGCGGACCGCCTGAAGGCCGGACGCCGATCCCGGGTTTCTCTCGTTGGTTGTCCACGCTTTAGCGTGTCCGCTTGCAGTTGCCGACATTATCTTTCTTCCTCCCGCTTCAGAGGTTGGCCTCATTGGCCGGCCCGGCACCGCTGGCACGTGCATTCGGGCGGTACAATCTGTTGCAGGTTCATCACGCGCAAGCGCGCCTGCCGCGGCTCAAAACAGTGCGGGCAATCCGAGAACTTCTCCAAATCCCACAAATCGGCAAAAACGCGTCCGCGCCTCAAACCGATTCCATAAGCGGCCGCCACCTCGAGCGTGGACAATCTCGGCGGTGAAAAGCGGCCTTGCTGCGCCAAAGCTTCCAGCGCGCCTTTGCCCAATCTTGTCGGAATGAGCGAGGCCACCGTGGCCCCGCACTCAAACGCAAAGTCGAGCGAGCGTTTCGCCCAATGCAACGCCTCTGCTTCGTCCAGAAACGGCGGCTTGACGAGAATGAAAACGCGCAGAGCCATCGCGTTCCGGCGCAGAAAATCCGCCGCCCGCGCAAACTGGTCGAGTGTCATCCGCTTGTTGAGTTTCTTCAGCACTTCCGGGTGAACCGTCTCCAAACCCATCGCCACTTCGAGTTTTGTTTCGTGGCTATCGCCCAGAGCCGGCACGCCGGCCAGCCTACTCGCCTCAAGCGTGGCGTCTGTCCGCGGACTCGCGTCCGCGGCGGCAAGCAAGTCCCGAAACCGCAGGCACGCATCGCCCACCAACGCCGGATGGCACTCGACTATGACCCGCTCAAAGGGCTGTACCTGTCCGGCAATGGCCGCGTAATCTTCCGGCGGTATGGCGCGGGGATCGAAAAAGCTGCCGCTATTGTAAAGCTTGATTTGCCGTGGAGCTGCGCCCGTCGAAACGCGACTGGACGCCGCTTCCCCGCCGCAGGCACTGGCCGGTTCCGCAGCGGCATTGTCCCGCCGATTCGCGTCGGCGGCCAACAGTCGCGACAATGCGTAGTTGATCTGCGCCGGAATGGCTGCCGGTGGCACCGTGTCGGTGAGCGTGTTCTTCCAGAGATCGCACATCAGACAGCGCCAGGGACATTCGCGATTGGTCAGGAAGATTGTCGCCACAGAAACGACATCGCCTGATGCAGCGCGTTCTTCTTCGATCAGGAACGCGTAAGGTTGGTGTGGATCGAGCGCGTTGCGTTCCGTCCGATGCTGGAGAATCCACCGGTCCCTGTCCCGGAAGCGTTCTGGATAGGGAGCGGTCATTCAAACAATCCGGGAAGGTCGCGCGCTCCGTGCAACACCCGAATGATTTCGATGCCGTTCGGATCTGGCCGATAGAAGATTAGGTAGTTGCCGACCGGAAAACTCCGCAGCGAAGGAGCAAGGTCGGATCGTTTTCGGCCCAACTCTGGACTCTGCGCCAGCAGCTTGGCTTTTTCATCGATGGTTTCGAGCAACTGATCGGCAGCGTCTGGATTGTCTGCGGCGATGAAAGACCAAATCTCGACCAAGTCGAGGTTCGCCTGCGCTGTGCGAAAAGCTTCGGGCATCAGGTCTTTGGCTTGACCTCCAACCGCCGACGCCCTTCAGCTTTAATCGCTTCGATGTCCAGTGGAGCCACCTCGCCCCGGTCGGCTTCCTCAATCCCGATGGCGATATCTCGCTTGAGTTCTGCGAGACGCAGCCGTCGCAGTTCTTCCGAATCGTAAAGCCATTGGTAAAGAGCAAATCTCTCCTCCGGCTTGAGGCTCGCGGCGGCGGCCTTGATTTCTTCCACGGTGCTCATGATCTGAAATTAGCAGTCCGAAGCCGGCAAGGCAAATCTAACGCGATGAGAGTTCAGCAACTGTAAGAACTCTTTGAAGTCGCGCGGAAGTCGGATCGTAGCCATACATGATTTGCCGCATCAGTTCGAGAGCTTCCAAGCGCTCGGCAGGTGTCTTGGAGCGCCAGTAGTCCCGGTCAGGGTCCGAGTCGTCCAGCGAGCGGACTGCAAATGCGGATTTGTCCATGCGAACGGACTCGATGGTGTTCATAAAATGATTGCAGGCTTTAGAAGCTTCCGGTTAAAGCCACCTCTGGCAAACCTTTTCGCAAACCTTTTCGATCTCACATTGCACCTGCCAGAACTACCCTTGCTTCACTGGTAAAGCGACAAGAACTCTCTGCGATACTCCGTCTCCTGCTCCGGCAACCGCAGCCGCAACCTTTCCTTCGGCAACGCCCCATGCTGGAACCGGCGCTTCGGAAAGACCGGCATCTCCAGACCGGTGATCGCTTTCACCCCGCGCGCCACAATCTCGCCTTTAAGCGCATAGAGCTTGTCCACGCCGTAATCCGTCAACTCAACAAACGGAATGCCTTCGGCCACTTCGATGACGGCCGGACGTGTGTAGGGACTGAAACCCTCGAAACCGAAATGCCGGGCGGGCGCGTAGGTGCGGGCGTAGCTGCGGCTCAGGCCGCCGCTGTAAGTCAGCGAATGTTTGATCCGCCCCACGCCCCACCCTTCCTGGTAAAGCATGAGATTGTGGACGACACTGCGGATGGTCAGTTCCGGGTTCTCTTCGATGGGATAATCCTTCAAGTTCTCATCTCCGCCGTCGCCGTCGATGAGGTATTTCCAGTCCGGATAACGGGCGCGAAGGCCGCGGCAAAGCGTGAGCGCCATGGACGCAGATTCGATGTCGAGCGGCTTGTAATCCTCGACGACGCGAATGGTTTCGCCAACATCAAGGCCGGCCAGATCGGCTTCAATCGGTTCGAGGAACAAACCGAGTCCCAACTGACCCAGGAATTTCCGGGCTTGCTCCAGGTCGGGCCCATCGCCAAAGGAAAGCGTGAAGGCCTTCAGCCGGCCCGGATTCAGGCCGAGTTGGCGCAGGACATGATACG
The DNA here is from genome assembly GCA_964363225.1 of uncultured Verrucomicrobiota bacterium. Lineage (GTDB taxonomy): Bacteria > Verrucomicrobiota > Verrucomicrobiia > Limisphaerales > CAYIIH01 > CAYIIH01. The sequence continues at coordinate 4,074 of CAYIIH010000428.1, forward strand.
TGACCAGGAAGACCGAGCCGCTGTCAATGCCCCCCGAAAAACAGACGCCAATCGGTTCGCGTTCAGGGACTTGCCGCAGCCATTTGGCAATCTCATTGGCCAGCGCGCCGATGTAGGCGCGGCCAATTTCCTCCAGGTCGGTGGACAGTTTGTTGGTCTGCGGCGTGAAAAAGCGGGTGTAAGTCGGGTCCGGATCGGGGCAGCCAACCAGTTGAATCTCCACCACGTAATGCGCCGGCACCATGCGGGTGTAGCTGGGGTGAAACTGGCCTTCCAATCCATCGGCCTTGAGTTGGTTGAAAATGCTGTCAATGCGGTCGGCCACGATCAAGGCCGGGCCTTCCGCGCGTTTGGCCAGGAAGTAGCGCATCGGCCGGTCGAGCGAGCGGGCCAAGCGAACGGTCTGGCCCTGGCGCGCCAGCAGGGCGAAGGAGCCGTCGATTTCGCGCACGGCGGCGGGCGGGCCGGTGAGCACGCGCCGGCGGGCTTCTTCCACGGTCATGTTATAAATCCGATTGAGAGCGGGATCGAGGAGGTCAACGACACGTTCAAGATAATGGTCCATGGTTGGGGCGAGGTTTGTTGTTGGTCAAAGGTTTTGCGATGGCAGCCTTTGTACCCGGATGGCAGGCGGAATTTCAAATGCTAAATTGCATCTTCGCGCCCGGTCATATACTTTCGCCGCTATGCCGACCTTCGACATCGTATCAGAAGTAAACTCCATGGAAGTGGAGAACGCGGTCAATCAGGCCAGGAAAGAATTGGCCAACCGCTTCGACTTCAAAGGATCCAAAGCGGAGATCGTTTTGGAAAAAAATGAAATCCAGCTCACAGCCGAAGACCAATTCAAAATCAAGGCCCTCTTGGAGATTGTGATCGGCAAACTGGCCAAACGACAGGTCAGCTTGAAGAATATCGATAAAGGCGCCCCGGACATCTCGCCGTTGGGCCACGCCCGCCAAACGATCAAAATCAAGCAAGGCCTGGAACCGCCCGTGGCCAAACAGATTACCGGCTTCATTCGCGACGGAAAATTCAAAGTCACCACCCAGATTCTGGGCGACCAAGTCCGCGTCTCAGCCAAGAGCAGAGACGAATTGCAGGCGGTCATCGCCGCCGTTCGCGCCCAGGACTTTCCCGTCGCGCTCAGCTTCCAGAATTTCCGGGATTGAGGGAGGGGAAGCGTGAACCTGAATCCGGCAATTCAAACCGCGAAATACGCAAAAGGGAAAGGAGTGAAGCTAACGACAGAACTGAGCGACCGGCTCTAAAACCACCAGCAATCTCAAACCAAAACGCTAAGCCGGTTCGCTCCAGTGATTTGTTAGGCGGTGAATCTCATTGGTTTATGAATGCAAAAACTGGCCTGATGTCTTACGGCTATCTTCCAATATGGATGGTGTTCAAATATAAATTTTATTGTCTATCCTTGATGATGCTAAATGTCATTTCTTTTGGGTTGCTTCATATTCGTCCTCAGCGATTAGTCGTACAGTAATGGAAATATCTTTAGTTTTGTCATGAATATCCCAAATCACTTTAATAACCTTTGTCCCACGCCATTCTGGATGAATCACAACATCTCCAATATTAGGAACTGCACCGAAATTAAACGACTCTTTTTTACCTTTGTATTCAAGATTAACATATAACATGAATGAAAAGTAACCAAACAAACCACCAAAATGCAACTCTAACGTCTAACCAGGTCGTTCACCCGCTGGGTGAATCGGCCCTCTTCTCCAACCCGTTCTGTTTTCGCGTGTTTCGCGTATTCCGCGGTTCCAACTGCTTTTTTCAGGATCAAATCCTGCTGCTAACTTTGCATTGGGCAAATTCTGCTGGCATGACTAAATTCTCACCATGAGCACGGTTGATGAAATTGAACACGCCATTGAGCAACTGCCTGCGCCGGAGTTGACCCGGCTCGCCCGGTGGATTTTGGAACGTGACAATGAAATATGGGATCGCCAGATGGATCAAGACGCCGCCGCCGGCAAACTCGACTTCTTAATCAAGGAAGCCAAAACCGCCCATAAGAATGGAACGCTGCGACTGTGGCCGGGAAAGAATTCGTGATTTCCCGGACCACCCCGGAATTCTGGCAGCATTACGAGCGATTGCCGGAAAACATTCAACGCCTGGCGGACAAAGGCTGCAAACTGTGGAGCAAAAATCCGCGCCATCCTTCATTTCGATTCAAAAAGCTGGCGGGCTATGACACCCTCTATTCGGCTCCAGATTTTCCAGCCCTTCGTCCAGCAGCCGTTCCAGTTCCGGCGTCATCACCACCTCCAGGCCCTGGCGGCGGGCTTGATGCTCGCGCAACGCTTCCGAAATAACTTCATCCGACCCTTTGTAGCCGCGGGTCTGAACCAGCTCGGCCACGTATTCTTCGAGGCTTTGGGGCAAGGCGATGTTCATGGCCTCACGATAATTTGCTGCCAAATTGTGTCAACCGGCAATCCGGCGTTCCTGGCCATCGTCAGGGCGGCGGGCGGGGATGCCGATGAAACTCCGCAGGAGACGAGGTAACGAGGCTCAACACCGCAGCAAACCCAATTGAATCTTGATCTGAAAGCCATTCTTGCCGACACCCGCATGCGGCAAAAAGATTCCGGCCGCCAGCTCGTGTCTTATGCCTCCAAGCCAAAGAACGCCGGGTAAGCGTCAGCACAGCCCGAGTCGGCTTCTTCGCGGTACGCGCTCAACAATCCTTCACCACTCCGTTAATTGAATGCCCGAATCAGTTGCCAGAAACAAACTTGGATTTGACGCCATACCAATTCTGACATAGCGTTGTTTTGATGAACGGCAAGAGCTTGATGGTG
>CAYIIH010000429.1:0-6900 GCA_964363225.1 uncultured Verrucomicrobiota bacterium
CAACTCCTGGGTGAGCACTGCTTTCCCTTTCTTATCTGCGTCTATCTGTGTCCATCTGCGGTTTTCTCGTTCCCCAACTGCCGGATTTAGGTTCAACCCCGTTCCCCTCGGAGAATCAGAATCGTCGTCGTCCTCGTCCTCGTTCTCGCCTTTACACCATGCACAATCGTCGAGGACGACGACGAGGACGATTTGTGGAGCCGACAGATGGCAAAGATGAATTCACCGGAGAAAAGTTCCATGCATGAACACGGGCAAGCACGAGGTCAACTACCGCCTCGCACCACAATGCCTCTGGCCTCCACCCTAAACTGACCTGCGGTTTCCGTCCGTGCCGCCACCAAGGTCCGCATCCCCGACCGGAGCCGCGCAATCTGATCATGGCCTTCCAGACCGAGCGTGAGCAAAGCGGTGGATAAGGCGTCGGTCTCGGTCGCCGAAGGCAGCGCCACCGCCGCCAAAACCGCTCCCTCAGCCGGCGCGCCCGTGCGCGGATCAATCACGTGGCCATAGGTCTTGCCCCCTGCCTCGAAGGACTTGCCCCAGACCGCCGATACGGACAAGGCTTCGTCCTTCAGCGGAACGATCGCCAAAACGGGATCGGCATCGTTCGTTGGTGCAGCCGCCGGCTCAGCTCCCGAGATGTGCTGAGCATAGCCCAGATGCTCGATGGCGACCTTCCAAGCCGTGGCCTCCGGCGGCGCGCCGATGGCGTGGATCGTGCTGGTGCCGCCATGCAACAAAGCGCTTTGCACTCCGGCTTCGCGCAGAATCTCCGCGGCGCATTCGAGGGCATAACCCTTGCCGATCGCTCCCAGATCGAGCATCACGCCTTCACCGGCAAACTGAATCGTGAAATCCTTTTCGTTGAGCAAGACCCGATGCATCCCGACCTTGGACCGGGCTTCGGCCAGGTCGCCGGGATCGGGCAGTTCTCCTGTTCCAGACATAAAACCCCAGCAGCGCATGAGCGGAGCGATGGTGATGTCGAAGGCTCCGCCGCTTTCCCGGCTTAAGAGTTGCGCTCGCTGCAAGAGGCGAAACAGGCCGGGCTCGACGCGCACCGGACCGGCCGCGGCCCGCGAGTTTATGTGGCTGATTTCACTGCTGCGGCGGTAAAGGCTCAGTTGGGCTTCGAGGCGCTCCACTTCGTCCAACGCCTCTTCAGCGGCGGCGCGCAGGGCGACCGGATTCTCGCCATGCAGCACGATTTCGAAGCGCGTCGCCATGGCGTTGCGGGCCACCGCCACTGTTTGCATCGACGCCATTCGTAAAAAAAGAAGCGGGGTTTCGCGGGAGCCGGCCCGGGAAACCCCGTTGGTTTGCGAACAACCTTAGGCGCTGCTTAGGACGGGTCCAAAACGCCGTAGGAGAGGGGCTCGATTTCTTTGCCGCCGTAGGCGGTGATCTTGCGGGTTTTCTCGTCGAAAAGACACATGGTGCTGAGCCGTTCGGACATCTCGCCCAACGACACGACCGTCTGCACACGCACCGCCAAGTCCACGCCGCAATTGGGCTTGGCCGCGCCGCGGATGGAATCGAAGAAGTTCTTGTGGTGCACCGGGATGCTCTCCATCGGAAATGGCGGGCTGGTGTAAGGGTCAATCTCCTCGGCGAAGGGCCTCTCCGGCTTCAAATCGACCTTGTTGCCGGCCATTACCAGATACCCTTTGTGGCCGCGAATCATCTCCTGGGTACCTTGTTCGCTCACCGTGCTGCAGGTGATGTGCATGACCATGCCGCTGGGGAATTCGGCGATGAGTTGGAGGATTTCGGGTACGTCGCGCTCGCGGGCGTCGGGCGTGTTCTTGTCCGTGTGCACCTTCTTGCTGCCTACCGAGGCGACACGGAGCGGAAATTCGGGATTACCCGTTGCGAGCATGTAGGGATGGAGCTTGTGCGGGAATAGGTCGCCCAGCAAGCCGGCACAATACTGGTAGTACTTGCGCCAGCGGAAATAGTCTTCCCGGTCGAAATTGTTCCGTTTCTTGATCTTGTCTCCCAGCCAAGCCTGCCAGTTCACGTCCTCTGCCGTCGCCCAGGCCTCAAGCTGATACTGGTTCCACTCGCCTTTGGGCGTATTGCGCATGTAAGAGCCTTGCGACATGACAACGGGACCGATCTGCCCCTCCTTGATGAGCCGGGCGGCTTCGTGCCATTTCTGGTCCGAGCAACCTTGAGACCCGACTTGCAGAATCTTGCCGGTTTTCTTGACCGCATCGTACACTTCAAAGGCCTCGGGCAGGTAGCGGGTCATCGGCTTCTCCACATACACATGTTTGCCGGCGTTGAGAGCGTCAATGGACACGCGCCCGTGCCAATGGTCCACCGTCGCGCAGAAAATGGCGTCAATATCCTTCTCTTCCAGCAGCTTGCGGTAATCATCAAAGGATTTGGCCGCGCCGCCGGCGGCAGGAAGCGCCTCGGCGACGCGGTGCTTGGACACGTCACACACCGCCGCCACCGCCACGTTGTTCTGTGAGGCGGTCTGCACAATGGGCTTGAGGTGTGAATTAAGGCCCTGCGAGCCGACCCCGATGAAGCCGAGAACGATCCGGTCGTTGGCGCCGATGACCCGGCCCGTTGACGGCGCCTGGCTTTGGCCATAAACCGGCGTCTTGAACACGTTGGTGGCGGCGACGGCCACAGCGGCGGTGGCTGCCTGCTTGATAAAGACCCGGCGGGTGTTACCGCCGGCCGTTGGCTGGTTCTGTTTTTGATCCATAAATTCTCTAATTTCTTGTCTCGGTTGACAGACAGGTGATTCCGCGAAACTACCGCAATTAAAATGACGGTCAACCACGAACATAGATTCAAAGATAAAGCCTCTTGACTTCTCTCCCCGTCCTCGTCATTACACCCTCCATGAGTGCTTATTTTACTTCCCGAAGTCTGACTCGTCGGTCTTACACCTGGCTGGATATATCGCTGCTTCTGGCGGCATTTGTTTGGACCAGTTCTATCAGCGGAGCAGAGGACAAGAACCCTGGCGCTTCTGGCACCTGGAAATGGAGCTTCACCACCCAGGATGGACAGACGATCGGACCCGTCCTCAAGCTGAAACAGGAAGGCGACAAATTGACCGGTGTCTATCTGGGGCGTGGCGGCACTGAAACCAAGATCGAGCAAGGCGCCGTCAAGGAAGGCGAAATCTCCTTCAAAGTCACCCGCGAGCGCAACGGCCAAACCTTTACCGCCAAATACAAAGGCAAAGTGAGCGGTGACGCCATCAAAGGCACGATCGAGACCGATTTCGGCGGCCAAAACCGCTCCCGCGACTGGGAAGCCAAACGGGCCAAAGAAACCGCCAGCACCACCGGCAAATGGCAATGGAGTTTGACCACTCAGGACGGCCAGACTTTTGAATTGAACCTCAAACTCAAGCAGGAGGGCGAAAAGATAACGGGCGCGTTGATTTGGGGTAACGGCACTGAAATGCCGATCACCGAAGGAAACATCAAAGACAGCGAAGTCTTCCTCAAAATCATCAGCGAACGCGATGGCAGAACCGTCACGTCCAAGTACCAAGGCAAACTGGACGGCGATACCATCAAAGGCCAGCGCGAGTCCGACTGGAGCGGACAGAATCGCACCAGCGATTGGTTAGCCAAACGCGTCAGCAAAGAGAATTAATCTGAAGTCCGCGCTCCTGTGGTTGCGACTCCACCGCGCTGGAGAAAGATAGGTCTCCTCTCTGCCTGCCGCGCTGTCTCCCGCAATGCCGGATATGATCTTGCACGATACGTCATCTGCTCAATGACCATGAAAACTTCATCCGCTTTAAAACCCAAGCACGTTTATCTGGTCGCCAATGGCGATCTGCGGCTTTCGGCCAACCAAAAATGCTGGCCCGCCCAAGCCAAAATGGAAGCCACCCTCGCCCGGGCTTTCCAGGCCGAAGGCTGGAAAGTCGTCCGCGCTCACGCCTGGGACAAAACCAAGAAGCACGGTTTCATTGACTCGCAGAAAATGGGGATGGAAGTGTTCCGAGCGCTGGACCCTGACGCCCCTCTCATCGTCGCCGAATCCGTCTGGCAGTACAGCCAGCATCTGCTGCCCGGACTCTTCACCCATCGCGGCCCCCTCCTCACCGTCGCCAATTGGAGCGGCACCTGGCCCGGGTTGGTGGGCATGTTGAACCTGAACGGGTCGCTCACTAAAATGGGCGTTCGTTACAGTTCTCTGTGGAGCGAGACGTTCGCCGACCGCTTTTTCAAAGACGGTCTGCGCCAATGGCTCGCCGAAGGCACGGTCACGCACGACCAAAGCCACGTCAAAGACCTGGCTCTGCTCAAATTGCCTTTGGCCGACGAACAATTCGGCCGGCGCGTGGCTCGCCAGTTTCAACGCCAGAAAGCCATCTTGGGCGTCTTTGACGAAGGTTGCATGGGCATGCACAATGCCATCATTCCCGACGAACTGCTCAATCCGACCGGCGTTTTCAAGGAGCGCCTGAGCCAATCCGCACTCTACGCTGCCATGCTCCAGGTGCCCGAAGCCGAAGCGCAAGCGGTCTATGCCTGGCTGAAAAAGAAAGGCATGCAATTCGTCCTCGGCCCGAACGAAGAGACCGATCTGACCGAGAACCAGATTCTGCAGCAGTGCAAAATGTACGTCGCAGCCGTCCGCCTGGCTGATGAGTTCGGCTGCGCGGCCATCGGCATTCAATATCAGCAAGGCCTGAAAGATTTGGCGCCGGCCAGCGATCTGGCCGAAGGTCTGCTCAACAATGCCGATCGTCCGCCTGTGCAATGCCCCAATACCGGCCGCATCCTCTTCGAGGGGGAAGCGGTGCCGCATTTCAATGAAGTGGACGAATGCGCCGGTCTCGACGGTCTGCTCACGTACCGGCTCTGGCGCGAGCTTGGTTTCGCGCCCGAGAACACGCTGCACGATTTGCGCTGGGGCCAGCATTACAAAGGACCGGGACGCGACGTCGCCTCGGCTCTCCCCCGCCGCAAGAATGCGGTCTTGGACGCCAGCCAGCACCTCGATGAGTACGTCTGGGTGTTCTTGATTTCCGGCGCGGCGCCGCCGGCTCATTTCATTGGCGGCTTCAAAGGCGCCCGCAGCGAACGCCAGCCGCCCATGTACTTCCGGCTGGGCGGCGGAACCGTCAAAGGCATTTCCAAACCGGGCCACATTGTCTGGAGCCGCGTCTTTGTCATGGACGGCAAACTGCATTGCGACCTTGGCGTCGGCAAAGTCGTCGAGCTGCCGTTGCAGGAGACCGAGCGCCGCTGGTGCGAAACGACCCCGCAATGGCCGATCATGCATGCGGTGCTCAACGGCATTACCCGCGATCAGATGATGGCGCGCCACAAATCCAATCACATCCAAGTCGTCTATGCGCCCAACGAACGGCAAGCGCATCGTGCCGTGCGCATCAAAGCCGCGCTGTTGGCTGAGCTGGGCCTGGCAGTGCATTTGTGCGGGAAAGTGAATCTGGAGTGAGCTTCTCGATTAAGTGTTTGCCCCATTGCTTTTGCTTAGGTAGTTTTTCGTCATGAAAGGCATCGCTCTCAAGAAAGAACAATTCATCGTGGATACTGTAGGGCAGCGTTTGGGGGTGATCCTGGACTTGGCCACTTACGAACGCTTGCGCCAGGCCGAGGAAGACTTGGAATGTGTTCGTGCCTACGATGAAGCCAAGCCGACGGTCATGGCAGAAATTCAAGCTGGTGCTTTCGTCTCGCTGGAGGAATACCGGAAGAAGCGGGCACGCAAGCGCACATGAAATACCGTGTCATCCTGCCGAGGTCGGTAGAAAAGAAGTTGGATAAGTTGTCTGCCGCCAATGCCGAGCGCATTCTGAACCGGCTTGAGCAATTGGCGGAAAACCCTCGGCCATCCGACTGTAAGAAACTCGCAGGCAGAGTTGGTTATCGGGTGAGGGTTGGCAACTATCGCGTCATCTACGACATCTATGATCAGAATTCGCAGGTCGTCATCATCACCATTGGCCACCGTCGCGAAGTCTATCGCTAACATCGTGGCGGCCTGAAAAGCATTCTCGTTGGCTCGATTGCGCCAACTGCTACTTCAACACCTCCCCGCCCCCAGCCACGTTTTCCTTCGTAAACAGGCGCGAACCGAGCACGATTTCCTTCGGCACTTTTTCGCCCTTGAGAATCTTCAGCGCCGCATCGATGGACTCCGCGCCCCCTGTCGGATACTCGAACGTCGCGCTTAAGATGCCTTGGCTGACGTAAGCCACGCCCTCTTGCGGCAGCGCGTCAATGCCGACAAAGAGCATCTCCTTCTCGCGACTCGCCGCGTTCGCAGCCAGATAAGCTCCGTGAGCGCCCGGGTCATTGTGCGCATAAACGAGGTCGATCTTGTTGAAGCGGGACAACGCCGACTCCATCTCCTTGCGCGCGTCCGGCTCGAGCCATTTCATGTCGGCTTCAAAGATAACCTCGATTCCCGATCCGGCGATGCCTTCCCGAAAACCGCTGTTGCGATCCTGGCCGGGCGTTGAAGTCATCAGCCCTTTGAGCTCGACCACTTTGCCCTTGCCACCGAGTTTTTTCGCAATCCATTCGCCGGCGGCCCGTCCGATCTTCTTGTTGTCCGCGCCGATGAAGCAGGTGTATTTGTCGCCCAGGAGCCGGCGATCCAACACGATCACCGGCAGGCCAGCCTCCATGGCCTTGGCCACGGGCTCGGTCAAGGGCTGCGCTTCCTTGGGGCTGATGATGATGAGATTGACGCCGGCGCTGACAAATTCTTCGACGTGCGCCCGCTGCTTGAGCGTGTCGTTTTGGGCGTCCTTGAAAATCACCTTTAGTTCGGGGTGCCTGTCGGCGGCGGCTTTGATCTGGGCGTTCATTTGGACGCGCCACGGCTCGCCCAGATTGCACTGGCTCATGCCGATGGTGTAGGTCGTTTTGGCTTTGG
>CAYIIH010000430.1:0-6813 GCA_964363225.1 uncultured Verrucomicrobiota bacterium
CTTTTTCTGGAAAAACCCTTGCGCAGACAAGCTCAGGTGTTGCGCTACGACTTTGCCAACGACCCTGGCTTATCGGTGCATCCACACACGGGCCGAGGACAAAGCTAACGTGGCGGGCACAGAAGCGGTGCAAGCGGACTTGGCACTTGAGTCGTAGGCTTGAACGAATCAAGCAACAAAAAACCACGGCTGGAGCCGTGGTTTGCCAAAAAGACGCTGTGAATCTGCTCAGGCCTTGCGGAAGCGGCGAATGACCGCCAAGCCCAGCGCTCCGAGACCGAACAGGGTCGCGTAGGTGGACGGCTCCGGGACCACGGTGATCTCCAGTTGCGTTCCAACGAAGCCAGTCCAAGGGGCCGGGACTGTACCACTCCTATAGAGGATTCCCGAGTCGCCGTCGCGCGTAGCAACATCTTCTATAAAACTCAATGTCCAGCCGCGTATGTCATTGGCTTCAGCTGGCGTAAGTCCGCTAAACGATGAAGCACCTGATGAGAGGTCTTGACCCGTTTGAGTTCTGTAAGTTCCGCTCAAAGGATTTGAGGCAGATGATGGGAAAGCTGAACCACTGTCGCTAAATACTACATCTCGAAACTCGGCGGAACCGTCTCCATCACCGTGTGCCGCACCCAGCACGGCAACGCTTTTCACTCCGCCGGGAGAGCTTAGCGTGATGTTCAAATCATCAAGGAAGTTGTACGAGAACGCGAGGCGCAGTTTGACGGAGCTAACATCGGCGGAAACGCCCGAGACATTGAACGTGAAACTCGACCCTGTCTCAGCGATGGCGCCGCCACTGGCCACGTCTATTGTCACTTGCGCTTGAGTTACGGTGCCCCCTACGAGCAAGCAGGCAGTCAAAAGAGCCGTCTTGGTAAATGTCATAATATTGGCTGTTCTTAGATTCATCTCATTGGCATCACGATACGGTCGATTGCGGATGCCACACTGCTTCATATGGGAATGATTGCCCTAACTGGCTAAGTATGTCAATGTTAAAAAAAAGAAAAATTCGCAGGCGGTACGGCGGATTCAAGAAAGAAGCTCTCGCCTGGGCAGCCGGGGTGGAGCGCCGATTTTTAATCGGCTTGAGGGTCCCACAGGCTGGTCGTTGCGCCAAAGCCGGTTGCAAACCGGCGCTCCGTTTTCTTCAATCCGCCCTGCGCAGGCGGCAGGGTGGCGGCAAGATTCCGGTGTCATGAATTGGAAACGATGAGGTTGATCCGGCTTCTGTTGCCGGTTTGACTGCCGGTTTGACTGCTGATTTGGCGTGACTAAGGCAGGGGGCTTGTCCTAGCATTTGGCAGTTGATGGATCGCGCGCGTCTTGATCATTGGTGTGAGAAGGGGATTCTGGGCCTTGTGGTGGCCATCCTCATTTACGGGCCTTTGGCCCTGGGCGCAGTCCGCACACCCGAGATGCTGGTCATTCAGGGATTGACCATGGGGGTGCTCTTGCTTTGGATGGTGCGCTTTTGCATTCGAACGAGCTATCGGATGCTATGGCCGCCTATCTGTTGGGCGGTGCTGGCCTTCGTCGGCTACGCCATCATCCGGTATCAACAGGCCGACTTGGAGTATGTTGCCCGCGAGGAGTTGATCAGAATCCTCATTTACGCGTTTCTTTTTCTGGCCATTTTGGACAATCTCAACCGCCAGGAAGCGGTTCAGTTGGTGTTTTTTGTCCTCGTTTTCCTGGGCATGGCCATCGCGCTCTATGCCATTTATCAGTTCATTACAGGTTCAGAGCGAGTTTGGACGTTCAAGAAGCCGCCCGGTTACGCGGGACGCGCCTCAGGCACGTATATTTGCCCAAACCACTTGGCGGGCTTTCTCGAGATGATTTTGCCGTTGGGCCTCGCCTATACGCTCACGGGGCGGTTGAAGCCTACGGTCAAAGTCTTCCTCGGTTATGCCTGCTTGATGATCCTGGGAGGCATTGGTGTTTCCATATCTCGAGGAGGATGGGTGACGACCGGACTGGCACTCCTGCTGCTTTTCGGAATCTTGATTGGCCATCGAGACTACCGGATGCCCGCCATAGTGCTCCTGGTCTTGCTGGTTGGCATGGGTGTTGTTTTTGCGAAAAAAGCCTACCATCCCCAGAAAAGGTTCCAGAAGCTCTTTACGGAGGACGATATCGGCGATGTCCGTTTTCAGCTTTGGAGGCCGGCGATTCACATGTGGCAAGACCATTTCTGGCTGGGGGTCGGTCCCGCTCATTTTGACTACCGCTTTCCCGCCTACAGGCCAAAGCTGGTGCAGGCCCGTCCCCTGCGGGTGCACAATGATTATCTCAATTGCCTGGCCGACTGGGGTACGGTTGGCGCCGCCTTGGTCGCCAGCGCATGGATCCTTCTCTATTGGGGAATATCCAAGACACGCAAGTTCGTCCAGCGCTCCAACGATCTGGGAACCAAACCCAGCAATCGCTCTTCATTTGTGCTGGGAGCGTCGGTTGGCTTGTGTGCCATCCTGATTCACTCTGCTTTTGATTTCAACATGCACATCCCGGCCAACGCCATTCTGGCCATTGCGCTGATGGCTTTATTGACCGGCCACTGGCGGTTTGCCACCGAGCGTTACTGGTTCAATCCCAGTTGGCTGGGGAGAATTCTGGCCGCCTTGCTTTGTCTGGCTGGAGTCGTTTATCTTGGCCAACAGGGCTTTCGCCGAGGCAGAGAATATATCTATCTGAAACAGAAAGAGCGGGCCGAGGATGATCCCCAGGAGCAGATTGCCGCCCTGTTGAAGGCTCACGAGGCGGAGCCGAACAACTATGAAACCCTGTATGCCCTGGGAGAGCTCTACCGGTTGCAGGCCTGGCACTACGACCAGGGCCTACCAGCGCTGAGCAAGGCCATGGCTTGGTTCGAGCAGGGGATGAAGCTGAATCCTCACAACCCCTACAATTTCCTCCGGTATGGCATGTGCCTTCACTGGCTGAAACGGCATCGGGAAGCCACCCCCTATTTCGAGCGCGCTCTGGAACGGGATCCGAACAATTATTACCTTGTCGCTCATCAAGGCTGGCATTTGCTTCAGTTGGACGACTATGCCGCGGCCAAAGCCGCTTTCGAGAAATCCATCCGCCTGAAGTGGTGGGATAATTACATTGCTTTCACCTATTTGAAGATTGTCGAAGAAAGGCTGAAAGAGCAGAAAAACAAACGTTAACGCCCCGGCAACGCCGGCCAACGGGAGAAAAGGGAGCGTTTTTTGCCTCAAAGGCGGCTATCTTCAGGCTGGTTGAACGGGAAAAAGGCGGTTTCAGGGGCTTGGCTGGCGGCTGGAAACAGCCTCACGTTAGGATTTGACAGGAAGTATTTTCCGAATTATGCATTTGACAATCTGTTCTGAATATCTAACACTGGCGCGGCTTTGATAACGACTGATTAATTAGGAGCAAATTTATGAAACAAGCTGGATCTTTTTCGATTTTGATGGCATGCGGGGTGGCTCTGCTGGCGGTGTTCGCGACAGCTTCTGCGCAAGCCGCTGCCGGCAGGGCAGTAGTCCGGACCGTCAGAGGCTCCGCTGAGTACACAGAAGGGACACAATCCGGCCCTCTCAAAGTGGGGAAAGTCCTCAAGTCCGGTGCCGTCGTCAAGACGGCGGCCAACTCCCAGGTCGATCTCTTTCTCGGCGAGAATGGTCCGGTGGTGCGCATCAACCAGTCCTCCTCCCTGGCCTTGGACAAACTGACCTTCGATCAAACCGGCATTGATACGGTCATTGAGACCGAAATGAATTTGCAGTCGGGAGAAATCCTGGGGAACGTCAAAAAACTGGCCAAGGCTTCCAATTACGAAGTCAAAACCCCCATGGGCGTGGCCGGCATTCGCGGAACTCAATACAGCATCAATGCCAACTCTGGCGCGGTGACCGTCATTTCCGGAACGGTCATGTTCTCTTACGTTAATGCGGCGGGTGTGGCAACAGTGATCACAGTCGAAGCAGGCAGTACGTTTACGCCGCCGGCTGACCGCAACGCCGTTCCGACTCAGGCCAGTTCCGTTGCTCCGACACCGCCTGCCGTCGAAGCAGCGGCGATTGACGCGGTGATTGCTTCTACGACTGTTTCCAATCCGGGGCAACTGCAGGCAGCCATTAAAGAAATAGCATCGACCAAAGCCGCGCAAGCTGCCGCGGCTGCTCCACCAGGTCAAGGCAATGCTGCTGCTGTCGCCGCCGCCCAAGCAGTCGTATCAGCGGCAACCGCCACCGCACAACAGGCCGCGCAGGCTTACACGGGTAGCGGTGCCGCCGCAGTGCGGAATTCGGCCAGCCAGGCTGGCGCACAATCTGCCGACATGCAGGTAAGTTCGGCCGCCGCCGGCGCCTCGCTATCTGCGGCTGCCACTGCTGCGGTGCAAGCGCAAGCACAGGGACAATCACAGGCCCAGATACAGCAGGCGGCCCAGAACGCAGCCCAAGCGGCCGCCGGTCAAACGGCGGCGGCGGCGGGCGGCACGGCAGGGCAGATTGCCTCAGCCACGGGCCAGGCGAACAATACAGGGGTGCAGGTGGCGCAAATCGTGACTGCTCCACCGGCGCCGGGAGCACCGCCACCGACCTTGGCGAGCGTTGTACAGACTGCCGTTTCGACTTTGCCAGGTGTTATCACAATTGCACCTCCTCCGCCTCCTCCCCCGCCCCCGCCCCCGCCGCCTCCGCCAACGGCACCGGTGGATCAAGCAACTCTTATTGCCCAGAAGCGGGCAGCCGCGCTGGAGAAACTGAAGAAAGAGGCCAGAGATGCAGTCCTTGAAAAATACCCTGGAAACCAAGCTGCAGCGGATGCGGCCGCCGCGGCGGTGGAAATCAGCTTCTCTTTTGACCAGTCGTCTGACGGCACAGACCCTGTTGCGACCGAGGCCGGTAAGGACGCTGCCAAGATCGCTAGCACGACCATTGCCGATCCAACGAAACTTCAGGAAACCATTCAAAATATAGCCGCCACGAGAGCTGCTCAAGCGGCCGCGGCGGCTCCGGCCGGTCAAGGTTCTGCTGCGGCAGCGGCGGCCGCAGCAAAAGCAGTGAACGCGGCAACTGCCACCGCACAACGGGCCGCTGATGCTTACACGGGTAGCGGCGCGGTCGCGAGTCAAGTAGCGGCTAGCCAAGCCAGCGCACAATCTTCCTCCATTACGGTGGGTGCGGCTGCCACTGGCGCGGCCATATCCGCGGCGGCTACTGCGGCGGTGGCTGCAAAAGCGGCGGGACAATCGGAGGCCCAGGTACAGGAAGCTGCCAAGGAAGCTGCTCAAACAGCGGCCGGCCAAGCGGCGACCGCGGCAGGCGGCACGGCGCAACAAGTGACCACGGCCAAGGAAGGGGCGGCTCAAACGGGTAGCAGTGTCGCCAATATCGTGACAACGGCTCCGGCAGAGGCGCCGCCACCTAAACCGTTCGATGTCGTACTCACCAGCATTGCGACAATTGCGCAAGCACAAATCTTCATCCCGCCGGAGATCATTACGCGGCCGCTTGACGCAGCACGAGTACAAAGGCTGAATCAGCTCAGGGGAGTAGTCGAGGAGGACACATTAACAGAGCACCCCGGAAAGCAAGCTGCGCTGGATGCAGCTCTGGCGGCTGTGGAGGTTGCTTTCGGCTTCGATCTGACGTCAGACGCGAGCGACGCTGCGGCTCATGCGGCCGCTATGGTTGCGGCCGATTTCGCAGCTCGCGCCATCGACATTCCCACCTATGCAAACTTCGACGAGGCGACGAAGACGGCCTACGGCACGTTGGTTGCCCAAGCGGCGGCCGTTGCGCGCGAGGCTTACGAACAGGCCATAAAAGTAGGATTGTCAGTGGGCCAAGCTTCAGTCGCTGCTGATAGAGCGGGCGAGCAGATTAAGAATAGAGGACAAAAGATTGATGTGCCAGTGGTGGTCACCTCGGCCGAACGCAACGCGGCCATCATTTACGGTGTTGGTCAAGGTGCGCAGAAACCTTCGGAAATTCCACCCGTGGAGTTGGAGCCGCCACTGGTGGTTGTGGACAGGACGGACGGATATATATCGCCAATCAGCCCGTAATGATGGTCAAGGTGTCAGAATAGAGTTGCGGGTTGTTATTTAACCAAGCCCAGAGGAACCTTGTGTTTCTCTGGGTTTTTTGTTTAGCTGGGCAACGTGAAATTCAGAGCGATAAAGTTGGTTCCATTTCTGGTGGCATTCGGGGCCATCGGCTTGGTCTGTTTCCTGCAATCGCTGCCCCGCTTTTTTCCCGAAGACGAAAAGACGGGTGAGCCGCAATACGACGCCTTTCAACGGCTAAGGTGGATCACTTATGATTGGCGCGTGAGGTTGGCCTCGAGGTTCTCGCAGGAATGGGCCACGAATTTGGCGGGTGTTTTCATCGATGATAGTTCCATTCAAGAGATCAACAGCGGCAAATACGGCTATTACGAGATATTTCCCTGGCCCAGGCACTTCTATGGACGCGTGGTGAGCGAGTTGGCTGCCCAGGGGGCAAAGGCGGTCGGGTTCGATATACTCTTCGATCAGTTGGACCGCCGCGACAAGGACGTGGAGCTTGCGGACAAAACGAAGATCAAATCGGACGAGTTTTTCGCGCAAGCGCTCCGCCGCGCCGGCAATGTGATTCTGGCGGCGGAAAGCGAGTCGGATGTTTTTCCCGCGCCTTTGTTTGAGACCAATGCCATGACGGTGGCCAATATCTCCGCCAAGACCGACTCGGACGGCATTTTGCGCCGGGTGCAAGCCTACAAGACTTACCGCGAGTGGCATCCGGCCATCAAAGGCATGGTCGTCCCGCTCAGTCTGGATTTGTCGAACGTCCA
>CAYIIH010000431.1:0-6805 GCA_964363225.1 uncultured Verrucomicrobiota bacterium
AACTGAATGAAAAGAAAAAATTCCAGTTGACACACCACCCCATAGCAGGGGTCAATTCCTAGGAAGGATCCCTTCACGCAGGTTTGAAACAACGACGCGGACGATGTCTTCAATCAACTGGCCGCCATGGCGGAAGACCCGTCAATCCAGCGCGACTTGTGGTCCATCAATGCCGAGTTCATCGCCGCTGAATCCGACGGCTTGGGCAGGCTGGCGGAGATCGGCCGTGAAACATTTGCCGCTTGAGAACGAAGCGCTGAAAAGTTAAGCTGCCACCGTGAGAACGCTAAACGCGCATTTTGACGGCAAGTTCATTGTGCTGAACGAACCGGCCCGCTTGAAACCCAACGCCAAGGTCAAAGTCATTGCCGCGGACGCAGACGACGTGGACGGCAGTTTGGCGGGTGACTTCGCGCGCTTGTCCGAACCCGCGTTCCGCGCGATTTGGGACAACCCGCTCGATGCCGACTACGACCACCTATAATCGCGGCGCGGTCGTTCTGCTTCCGTTTCCTTTCTCCGACCAATCGTCGGCTAAGATCCGCCCGGCAGTCATCGTCAGTCCGCATTATCCGTCCGACGATTTGCTGGTTGTGGCGGTGACTTCGGTGGGGGATGCGTTGCGTCCCGGAGAGTTTCCCATCCAATTCTGGCGCGAGGCAGGCTTGATTCATGCGTCGTTCGCCAAGCGCGCCGAGGCCTCCGTGTCTGGCGCATTGGTGCGCAAGCCGCTCGGCCAGTTGCGTGAAACGGATTTGGTGAAACTCGACGCCGCCGTCCGGCTTTGGTTCGGCTTGTAGTCCGTCGCGCCAAGGCGCACGGAAAACTGGAAAGCTCTTTGCTTCTCCGCGCCTTGGTGCCTTGGCGTTAAAATTTGTCGCGGGCTGGGCGTGAGGCCAGTGGGCCGCAATTGGTAATCGGTTGAAACAAAAATATGTCATTACCATTGACACCTTTTTGAATCGTTCGCCGGTTCTTGGAAAGCCTCCACGGCTTTTTGCTGCGCATTGTGCCCATGAACCGGATGGGCGATAGGAACGCAGCCTTCAGGCTGCAGCGCGTTGAAGTGCCGACGGTTCTGCAGCCTGAAGGCCGCGTTCCTGAATCGAGGTTCATGGGAAGGTCGTGCGCTGGAGTTGACGGGAGAGTGATCGAGCAATCAGAGGACGGACGATGGCTGCTCTCTCTCTGTCCCTCGCCCATCGGATGGGAGAGGGTGGCCGAAGGCCGGGTGAGGGAACGAGCTTGGGCCGGGGTGAGGGAGAGCGTTTGTCAAACTGAGCCTTTTCGTGGATTCCGGGTTTCCGGATTCAATCCCGTCGCACGAGGAGGGCTTGGCGAAAGGCAGGGCGGAATGGTCGGAGTGACCGTGGTTCTTCCGGGGACTGCATTCCGCTTTGACTATGTGGCAATGAAAAGGCAAAGTCAGGCAGCGATGAAAACGCTGCATGAAATCGAAGAGGCGATTGAAACCTTGCCTTTGCCGGATCGACTCCGGCTTTACAGGGACATGCCGCAGTTAATCAGGCGCAACGCCGAAGACCTCGATTGGCAGCGGCTCGCCATCGAAAACTTTTTTCAGGACGACTCGCCAGAAGACGAAATCTATGACCGCGTTTAAGGTCGGCGACGTGGTCTCGGTGGAATTTCCCTTTTCCGATCTTCAAACCCGCAAACGCCGTCCGGGCTTGGTGCTCGTGAGCGGCGACATCGACTTGCTGGTGGCACGCCTCACCACGCATCCTCCCCGCGGAACTTCCGACGTTTTTCTGAAACGCTGGTCTGAAATCGGTTTGCCGCGAGCTTCCACCGTCCGCCTGACAAAACTCGCCACAATTGATCCTCGGCTTGTCCATCACATAATCGGCCGCTTGCATTCAGATGATGGCCGGGCCGTCGTTCAGGCCTGGCAGCAAATGACATTGGTGCTCGCCGCTGAATTGCTGCAATGAACGCCGCGCGCCGAAAAAGTGGCGAAAGCGCAGGGAAAACTGGAAAATCTTTGCGTCTCCACGCCTTGGTGCCGGGGCGTTAAAACTGCTCGTGGACTGGACGTGAGGACTATTCGCCAAAATTGCCCGTCGGTTGAAACAAAAAGCATGTCAATGCGATTGACTGATACCTTCTTACGCCGCCCGTCCGCCGATGAGCCATGGTTCGACGGAGTCTCGCCCTACCAACTCTTGGCTGTCGCTCCACCTATGCTTGAAGGCCGGGTTTGATCCCGCTGTGCTTGGCCCGTGGCCATTCCTGCTTGGGCGGTTCGGGCAATCCTTGCGCTCGCAGAGCAGTGCGGAAATGAAGCTTGGCCACTTTTCCAAGAGTCTCTGCGCCGCGTTGGCTGACGAATTCCTTCGCGGCAGCATCCACCGCGGCCGAGGCACCCTTCGGAAGTCTCATTTGAAATTCCTTTTCCAGCTTCACCAGGCGGCTGACGAATTCATGACGGGCCAGAATGGACGCGGCGGCCACGGCCAGGTCGGATTCGGCTTTGTGCCGCTGGACCAGCTCAATCTCGCGGCCCAGAGCCATCAACGCTCTTGCCACCGTCTGCTTATTGGAGGCAAATTGATCGCTGATGGCCCGTTGCGGAGCGGGATTCATGCGATGCTGCTGGCCCATCAAGTTCTCGATGACGCGAGCATGGCCCCAAGCCAGCAACGTGTTCACGCTCCGCATTTTGGCGTACAGTCGGTTGTAAGCTTCATTGCCAATCGGCACCACGGTGGTAACGCAACCGGCGGTCTCACGAATGAGTTTGGCCAGTTCGGCAATTTTCTTGTCGCTGGAAATGTTCTTTGAGTCGCGGATGCCCGCGTCCTGCCAGGCGCGGACCACGGCTTCGTTCACATAGACTCCCGCAATGCAGAGCGGGCCAAAAAAGTCGCCTTTGCCGCTTTCATCAATGCCGAGCCGGGGCAGGAGCAACTCCGGGTTCAGGATGGTTTCGTAGCCCAGCCGGGCTTCGCCCAGGATTTGCGGTTCCAGGACAAACTCGACAAATTCCTGCGTACCCTTGCCTTGAATGACGAGTTTGCCGCTCTCGTAAAAGACCAGATTCACTTTGTCTTTGGCGGCGGCAAATTGGGCGTAAGACACTTCCCGAAATTCGTAATCATGGGCGCGCAACCAAGCCGCCAGGGCCTTTGCCTGGGCCTCAGCCATTTTGCAGGTGTATGAAGTGAGCGGTTTCACTGCGAAAAGGGTAAATTGTGATCGGCAACTTGTCGAACAACGAATGCCGGCGCAACGCGCCTGCAAAGCGGTCACCAGGCATGTTGCAGAATCTCTTCCATCTCCGTCGGCGTGAGTGGAATCGGATTCGCCTTCATGCTGCTGGCTTGAGCGGCTTTCTCGATTAAAGCCGGGAAATCAGCCACAGAAATGCCGTAGGCTTTGAGCGGCGGAATGTTCAAAACCTGGCACGTCTCCCGAACCCAGCCGATCCCGTCATTGGCTTCCGCCTGCGCATGGCCGGTGAGAAGGTGCGCAATGTGGTCGAACCGCCTCAAAGTCTCACTTCCGGGCGCGCGCCTGCGCAAGGCGCGCACATTGATTTCCATGGTTACCGGCAATAGCGCCGCGCACACGGCGCCATGCGGCGCGGCGAACATGCCGCCAATGGGAGAGGCAAAGCCGTGCACGGCACCCAGCCCGGCATTGGCCAGGGCCAGTCCGCCAAACAAACTGGCAGCGGCCATGTCTTCGCGCGCAGCCGCCTCGCTTCCGTGCTCGAAAGCGCGGCGAAGCGAACGCGCCACGCGGCGCATACCTTCGACACAGACGGCATCGGTCATCGGATTGGCCCGAGGCGAGACGTAGGGTTCAATCAATTGTGTCAGGGCATCCAGGCCGGTGCTGGCGGTGATGGCCGGTGGCAGAGTGTAAGTCAGTTCAGGATCGATCAGGGCCAGGCACGGCAAAATCAGAGGGCCGCGCAGGCTGACTTTGACGCGGTGTTGAGGAGAGGAGAGCACCGCGTTCCGAGTCACTTCCGTGCCCGTGCCGGCGGTGGTGGGAACAGCGAGGCAAGGTAAGGCCTTTTGACTGAGCGGTTTTCCGCCGCCGATCACTTCCAGGTAGTCGAGCAGATCGCCTGGATTCGTCCTTAAAGCGGCTATCGCTTTGGCCGCATCGAGCGCGCTGCCGCCGCCAAATCCAACCACCAAATCCACCTTCTGTTCTTTGGCGAATTGGACCCCGGCACGAACCAGATCGGTCGTCGGCTCCCCCGGAACGGCCAGCCACACGCTTTCCACGCCCTGCCCTTGCAGCGCCGCTGCCATGGGCTCGGCGCGGCTGGCGGAGCGGCCCGTGACCAGCAAGGCGCGCCGGCCGAACTGTTTCGCGAGGAGGCCGATTTCACGCGCAGCACCCGCGCCAAACAGGATTCGCGCCGCGGTGGCAAATTCGAAGCGCATGCCCTTCACCACCCTTCGTCGCCGGGAAAAAGATTGAGGAATTTCACACTGGCTCGCGGTTCAGCCATCATCGGCGCCACGGCCTCGCGCCATTTCTGATAATGAAGGGTTTCCTTGTGTTGAGCCGGCGCTTCGGCAGAACGATAGGCCTCAACCAAAACGAACCGGGTGCCGTCATCGGCCTGCTGGAGCACATCGAAGCGGGCGATGCCAGGTTCCTGCACGCTGTGCCGGGCGTTTTCGAGCGTGACCTCCCGGAAGGTATTCACACAGTCGGGCTTCACTTTGACGTGGACATGAACGATCAACATTTTGTGCTTTCCATTCAATTGTTTAACGCGGTACGCTGAGCATTGTGACCATCCCAAATTGAAAAATCAAACGCTCACTGGAAAGTTTAGTTGGCATTTCCCCGTGGGCCGGGTTTTATTGGCGGTGGACCATGACAGGTTGAGAATAGTATGAGCCAGAGCGAATCAACGAACGCCCACAGCGATAAGCCAAGGAAAGAATTGATCTTCGTGGTCGATGACGAACCGTTGCTGGTTGAAATGGCTCAAACGGTTCTGGACGCGGAGGGATATCAAATCAGGGCGTTTTGCGATCCGGAGAACGCGTTGCAGGCCATCGAGGAGTCGGACCGTAAACCCGACCTGCTGATTACCGATTGTCTCATGGGTTCCATGGACGGATTGGAGCTGATTGATCGCTGCCGCAGAGTGCAGCCGGGATTGAAAACGCTGCTCCTGAGCGGCACAGTCGATGAGAGTTTCCTTCGGCAACAGGCCGTTAAACCCGACAAATTCCTGCCCAAACCCTACCGGGTAAAAACATTGCTGAAAGTCGTCGAAGATATCCTGCAAGGGCGCTAATCCGCATAGCCCTGCGGATGGCTCTTGTGCCAGCGCCACGCGCTGCCAACAATCTCTTCCAGCTTGGGGTATCTGGGCTTCCAACCCAGTTCACGAAAAGCCTTGTCCGCCGAAGCAATCAGCCGCGGCGGATCGCCGGCTCGCCGTGGCTTCTCGAGCGCCGAGATTCTTTGCCCGGACACTTTCTCGCACGTCTTGATCACCTCGCGGACAGAATAGCCTTCCCCGTTGCCCAGGTTGAAAAAGCCCTGTTGTCCGGGCGCCATAGCCAGGATATGGGCCTGGGCCAGGTCGATAATGTGGATGTAATCGCGAATGCAGGTGCCGTCCGGAGTCGGATAATCCGTGCCGAAAATCTCGCAATGCGAAGACTGGCCGAGCGCCACTTTGAGCACGTTCGGAATCAAATGTGTTTCGTGGCGGTGGTGTTCGCCAAACTTCTCGCTGGCCCCGGCCGCATTAAAATAGCGGAAAGCCACAAACTCCAGGCCATGAATCCAGTGGTACCATTGCAGCATTTTCTCGAACATGAGCTTGGATTCGCCGTAGGGATTGATTGGACGTTGCGGCGTATCTTCCGAGATGGGCATGCGGTCGGGCGGTCCATAGGTGGCGCACGTCGAGCTGAAAACAAATCTTTTTACTCCGGTTTCAATGGCGGCCTCGAGCAGACACAGCCCGGAGGCCACGTTGTTCTGAAAGTATTTGCCCGGATTCGCCATGGATTCTCCCACCAGGGCATGCGCGGCAAAATGAATGATGACTTCAGGTTTGGCCTGCCGGAGCGCCTCGAGAATCTTCGGTCCATCACCCATCGAACCTTCAATAAACGCCGCCCGGCTGTCCACGGCTGACCGATGGCCTTCACTCAAATTGTCCAGGACCGTCACGCCATGGCCGGCCTTGAGCAATTCTTCCACACAAACCGAGCCAATATATCCGGCTCCTCCGGTCACAAACACATTCATGCGCCCAGAGGCTAATCAGAGCCGGCTGTCTGCTCAACGCAAAACGGCATGACCGGCTGCTCTAAACTGTGACTTCAATGGGAGCGTGGACATCCATGCCTGCGCGGCAAAGGATTGGCAACAGCCGAGTTTTGCGACGGCCTCGCGCTTTGGGTGTCCCTCGCCTATTAAAAAGTTGTCTTGCCGATTGGAAGCTGCTTCGAGTGAGCCGCAAAGACGTGTTTCTCACCAACGCGCAGGCATGGATGCCCGCGCTCCTGCCGCATGGATGCGGTGGAGGCCTTTGGCCCGCATAGCAACGCATTGCAGAATTAGCCTTCTGAAGCCGATTGTAGTGGCTTGTGGCCGCGACGGTGCGCGCCCCTTGAGTTCAGGGAGGGACAAGTTCCACCTTGTCCCTGACATCCCGATCGGCCTTTCAATATTTCCCTAAAAAAAGAAGGGGGGCGGTTCTTGACTTTATGACACCCAAATTGAGCGATTCCGATTTCGGAAGGGTTTTCCGGCACCGAAAAGCGGTCGGAACCTCGCCCCGAGCCAATCC
>CAYIIH010000432.1:0-6769 GCA_964363225.1 uncultured Verrucomicrobiota bacterium
TGGTGGAGCCGAGGGGAGTCGAACCCCTGACCTTCTCATTGCGAACGAGACGCTCTACCAACTGAGCTACGACCCCTACCGTTTTGCGGCCGAATGAAACTGCCGCTCCCCACGGAGGCCAATCCGGCTTGGCACACGGCAATAACTATGGTGTTTTATGGACAAAGCGCAAGTTGATTTGTGTCGTGAGATTTCACAGTTAGTTGTAGCTACGCTGTTGAGGAACCACGAAACACTCAGCGCGGCGTAGCCGCAGCCAAGAGCTGGTAGGGCGAGACTCCGTCGAGCCGTGACTTTTGGGCGGACGGAAATCCACGGCTCGACGGAGTCTCGCCCTCCGTGAAGGAGAAAGTTTGCGCAGTTCGTTGGCTTTTGCTGGGCAAAGTCCGGCCAAGTGCTAGGCTCAGCGGCATGACGCTAGAAGACCACGTCGGAGATATCATTCGGAAAGCACGGCAGGCGGCTGGGGTATCGACCGAGTCGGCAGCGCTGGCGGCTGGTCTTGGCGCCGGCGAGTTGGTGGCGCTCGAAGAAACCGGAAGTCCTTCCAGGAGACCCAATTATGCCGCTTTGGCCGGGTTGATCGGCTTGCACGCTGCCAAGTTGGAGGGCATTGCGGACGGCTGGCTGCCGCTAAAGCCGGATTTGAGCGCCTGGCGCGAGATCAGAACCATCACTACCACCGGCGAGGGCCTGGCCGTGAATTGTTATCTGGTCTGGGACGAAGTGACTCGAGAAGCCGCTCTTTTCGATACGGGTTGGGACGCTCAGCCCATCTTTGATGTGATTGCTGCTGAACAACTTCAGTTAAAGCACCTTTTCATTACCCACACGCATCAGGATCATGTCGCGGCCATACAACCCATCCGCGAGCGGTTTCCCAAGGTTCGTCTTCATTCCAATTCCAGGCACGCGCCTCCGGATCAACGGAATCGTCCCCATGATTTTATTCACCTGGGCAGCCTGCGAATCACGAATCGGGGAACTCCAGGGCATGCTGAGGACGGCGTGACCTACGTGATCGGCGGGTTTCCCGAAGACGCTCCTCATGTGGCGGTGGTGGGCGACTGCGTGTTTGCCGGGTCCATGGGACGAGGCAATCAATCAGCCGAATTGCTCAAGCAGAAAGTCCTGGAGCAAATATTCTCGTTGCCACCCGGCACATTGGTCTGTCCGGGGCACGGCCCATTAACCACGGTTGGACAGGAAAAGACGCACAATCCTTTTTTTCTTACTTGAGGGGATACATGAAAGGAGCGAGGACCGAACTGGAAGAAAGAAGAATCAAAACGCCGATGATCAGGACGAAAAGAGCCAGCGGCACCAACCACCATTTCTTTTCCTTTCGAAAAAAAAGCAGGAATTCGTTCAGGAGTTGCCACATGATAGGTTCAATTTTAGCCGCAGACATGGAATTTGGCAAAAGGAACGTGGTGCGAGTGGCGAATTCTGCGCCGCTTCGGGATGATCAAGGAATCGGCGACTGGCCTTCTCCGGGACGTTCGTTTGTGACAGATTCCAGGTCTTTCAGATATTGCTGCGCTTTCTTGTTGTCGGGGTCAAGCCGCAAGGTTTCGCGGAAGTGGACTCTCGCTTCGTCCGTTCGTCCTTGTTTTGCCAAGGCCACCGCCAAATTCAAATGAGCCCGTGCGAAGTTTGGCCGCAGGCGGGTTACGGCTTCAAATTCTGCCTGGGCCTCCTTAATTTTTTCATTAACGGCCAACTCGACTCCCAACAGGAAGCGTGCTTCCCAAAAGGATGGCCGGAGCCGAATGGCTTCGCGCAGGCTTTCCATGGCTTCGGCGCGTTTGTTGAGCACGGCGAGGGCATTGGCGATATCCAAATGAATGGAGGCCTCCTCGGGCCGCAGGCGCCGGGCCTCAACGTACCGAATCATGGCCTGATCCGGTTTTCCTTGTTTGACCAGAACTTTGCCCGACTCGAGCAGGGCGTCCGCATAATCAGGCCGCAGGCGCAACGACTTGGCCAGGTACTCCTGGGCTTCGGCATATTTGCCTTGGCGAGCGAGCGCCTTGCCCATTTGAAAACAGGGCAAGAAATGGTGCGGGCGGAGTTCTCGCACTTTTTGCCATTCCGCGACCGCTTCAGCCCAATCGCCATTAGCCTCCAGACACTCCGCATAGTTCTCATGCAGCCGAAAATCCTGCGGAGCTTTTTTGAGAGCTTCCTCATAAATCAGCCGAGCGTCCATGTAAGCGCTGGGATGAGTGCGGGACTTAATTTCCGTCAGCTTATTCCGCAGCGCCTGAACCTGTGCGAGATGGTTTAATTGGTTGGTAAACGGCGCATCGGAAATGCGCTGAAGGAGGCCTGCGTAAACCGCCTGCCGGTTCCAATCCGTCAGTCCAAGTTGCTGCTCGCAGGTTTGCCGGGACGACCAACTTTGCCTGCGATGTTGGGTGATCGCTTGCGGAAGCAGCCTCTCGACGGCTTCGCCAAAGGCCCGTGCGAGCGCGTAATTTCCTTCCAAATTCAGGTGAACATGTTCGTAGAACACTTCGTTGCCAGGGATTCCACCGGGGCACTGCCGGGACAGAGCGTCCTCTGCGTTCAGTTGATAAACACCTCCGTCCGCATGTCGGGCAGCGATTCTCTCGATGATCGCGTTCAGTTCAGAATCAGCGCGAAACGGCAAGGAATCACAATCACGAGCCAGTTCGAAGCTCTGGCGCGCCTCATCGTAATTGGTCAATATAAAGAAACAACGTCCCTCACGAAACGGCAGTTCCGCAAATCGGGCATCGATCGCGGCAGCCTGCGCGTAAAACGCCAGCGCCTCCTGAAAATTCGTACGGGATTCCATGGCCGTCCCAAGCTGAAAGAGTTTATCCCAATTTGACCGGTCTGCATTACTCAGGTTAGCCGTGTGGACGGAACCGAAGGGGGCGCAATCTTTCAGGTTACTAGCTACGGTGCTGAGAATGATTGAGACACCCGCATCGCGTCCTACCCGCACGATGTCCTCAAGGTTTTTCTGGAAGTGTTTGTAAATAATCTGCTTGCGGGGATCCTGAGGTTGGACTTGGTGTTCCTGGAACATGCGCAGGCCGGCCCACGATGTGCGGACCGAAGCCTTGCCTTGTAGCTTCTGCTCCAAGGCCGCCAGCAATTGGCCGGTTCGGGTTGTTTTCAGAGCCAGACCCGCTCGGATGACAACGAGGCTCGGTGTTTCGGGGCCAAAAACGGTCCCGGCTCCGAACGGTCCCTCCATTTCATTGTTTCCCATGTACAGGATCCATAAATCGCCTTCATGGCGAGCGCACTCGCGCGCCATGGGAAGGATAGCGTGTGAGTTGATCGCAGTCATGGCCACACAAACGACTTCAAAATGCGTTCCCGGAAAACGCTCGCGCAGCAAGACTTCCAGGTAACGCCCGACTCCATAGGCGGGACGAGGATCGCCCAGGGCGGCCGACTCTCCGAAGAGGAAAATCCTATAGGTGCCGGCAGGTTTCTCCGCCGCCAGCATTACAGGAGAGGGGCTGCGAGCCAAGGCTGGCGGGAAAAATCGAAGGCCAAACTTTTCATTTTCTACGAAAACGCTCTGGTTGCCCATCTGCATTTGGAGAAAGAAACTCGTCGGATAACCATAGCCGGCAATGCGCAGAATCATTTCGAGAGCTCCGAGCGCCACCAAAGGGAAGAGGACCGCGGCGGTGAGGCGAAACAGCCAGCGGCGGCGGCTGGAAAGAACCGGTGTGACAGCAGGTTGCGCAGACTTTTCTGCCGGGCTGTTCTTTTTTCCTGGCCGATGTCCCGTCGAACGGTGGTAATCTTTCTTCAATGTTGCACTCTCTTAACAGCAAGTGATTTTAAGGAAAATAAAAAAGAAGAGCCCAACGATTTGCATCGTTGCAGTCATCCAACCCGGGCGCTGTGTGCGCCCCGCAGTTTTACTTGCCACCATCATTGTTTCCGTGAAAGGCTTGAACCATTCTTAATTCTCGTGAAAGTTGCTGCTTTGAGCAAACTTTTCTCTCGTGCCGCAGCGAACTCAAAGCTGCGGTTCGCGGCCGGGCTGGCTCTAATCGCTTCGTGGTCCATGGCCGCAACGCTGGATTGGCAACCAGGCCCGGGTTGCCGCAGTGCCTTTCTGCCAGTTCCCACGGGCGGGAAACCTGGTTTTTCTTCGCTTCCGCCCAGTGTCACGGGGATCGCTTTTACAAATTCCCTGCCTGAGCAACGGCATTTGACCAACCAGATTCTGCTGAACGGCTCCGGGTTGGCGGCGGGAGACGTGGATGGCGACGGCTGGTGCGACCTCTATTTCTGCCGGCTGAATGGTCCGAATCGACTGTATCGCAACCTGGGCGATTGGAAGTTTCAGGATATGACAGAGTTCGCGGGAGTGGCCTGTGCCGATATCACCTCCACCGGCGCAGCATTCGCTGACCTCGAGGGAGATAATGACCTTGACTTGATTGTGAATTCAGTTGGCAACGGCACCCATCTCTTTTTTAACGACGGCCACGGCCGCTTCAGGGAAGCCGCCACAATCTTGAATGAAAAAAAGGGGGGGATGTCGATGGCCTTAGGCGACATTGATGATGACGGGTTTCTGGACCTTTACCTCGCGAATTATCGCGCGTCGGCGCTGATGGATATGCCCAACGCGCGCGCCACTTTCAGAACCAAGGACGGGAAATTGGTCCTGGATACGATCAATGGGAGACCGGTGACGGACCCCGATATGATGGACCGTTTTGTGGTCGGTCCCCAAGGCAACATCGAGGAACTCGGAGAATTGGACGTGCTTTACCGCAATGTGGATGGGAAAAATTTTGTGCCAATTTCCTTCACGGGAGGCGCGTTCCTGGATGCGGATGGCACGGCTTTGGCGCGGCCGCCTTTCGATTGGGGTTTAACGGTGACGTTCCGGGACATAAACCACGATGGACTTCCGGACATTTATGTCTGCAACGACTTTCAAACCGAGGACCGCTTTTGGATAAATCAGGGTGGAGGAAGATTTCGCCTTTTGCCCCGGCTCGCCCAGCGCAAAAGCAGTCTGTTCTCGATGGCGCTTGATTTCGCCGACATCAATCGGGATGGATTCGATGATTTTCTGGTTCTGGACATGCTGAGTCGCGACCATCGCCAGCGCATGACGCAAAAGCAAGATTCCAACCCGCCCCTCCTCAGGATCGGCCAAATTGATGACCGCCCTCAATACGGGCTGAACACTCTGTTTTTGAACCGGGGCGATTTCACCTTCGCTGAAATTGCGCAACTCAGTGGCGTGCAAGCTTCTGAATGGTCCTGGTCCTGTCTCTTTCTTGACGTGGACCTGGATGGATGGGAGGACCTGCTGATTAGCAACGGCATGGAGCGTGCCGCGCGTGATCTGGACGTAGCCGAGCGTCTCAAAACCATGCGGGCCGCCAAAAGAATGTCCGATGCTGAGATTTTCAGGGCCCGTCGGATTTTTCCCCGGTTGGCTACGGCCAATCTCGCCTTCAGAAACCGCCACGATCTGACTTTTGAAGAGGTGGGCGAAGCTTGGGGGTTTGATTGGAAAGGCATCTCCAATGGCATGGCTCTCGCCGACCTGGACAATGACGGGGATTTGGATGTGGTGGTTAACAATTTAAACGCGGCTGCGGGCGTTTACCGAAATGACAGTAGCGCGCCGCGAATCGCCGTTCGTTTGCAGGGACTGCCGCCCAACACGCGCGGGATCGGAGCCAGGATAAAAGTAACGGGCGGCCCCGCCTGGTTGCAGTCGCAGGAG
Source organism: uncultured Verrucomicrobiota bacterium (assembly GCA_964363225.1). Taxonomy (GTDB): domain Bacteria; phylum Verrucomicrobiota; class Verrucomicrobiia; order Limisphaerales; family CAYIIH01; genus CAYIIH01. The sequence goes on from CAYIIH010000432.1 coordinate 5,753, forward strand.
ATGATCTGCGGGGGACGCTACCTTGCTTGCGATGATACGGTGCGTGTGTTCGCTGCCGGGACACCGACGAACCTGCTGAAAATCGAGGTTGATTGGCGGAGCGGCCATCACAGTGTGATCAGAGAAGCCCTGCCGAATCACGTTTATGAAGTTGAGGAAGCAGAAGCCGTCGAAATCCCAAGTCCGCAATCCGCAATCCGCAATCCACAATCGCAAATCCCAGATTCCAACCCTCAACCCTCAACCCTCAACTCTCAACCCCTGTACGAGGATGTCAGCCACTTGATCGGCCATGTCCATAGCGATGAGCCTTTCGATGACTTTATGCGGCAACCGCTCTTGCCCAACAAGCTGAGTCAATTGGGGCCGGGGATAAGCTGGTTCGACCTGAACGGGGATGGCTGGGATGATTTGATCATTGGAAGTGGAAAAGGAGGCCAAATGGCTGTTTACCAGAATGATGGCACAGGCGGGTTCAAAAAACTGGACGAGGCGCCTTTCACCCAGCCCATCACCCGTGACCAAACGAGTGTGCTGGGCTGGTGCAAGGCTCCCGGACAGCGTCTCCTGCTGGCTGGCTCTGCCCATTACGAGGACGGCCTGGTTATGGGAGCGGCTGTGCGACAGTACGACGTGTCGAGCAAATCGACCGACGAGAGCCTGCCTGCCATCGATTCGAGCGCCGGTCCGCTGGCCCTGGGCGATGTGGATGGGGACGGGGATTTGGATTTATTGGTCGGCGGACGAGTCATTCCAGGAAAATATCCTTTTCCAGCTTCCTCCCGACTCTTCCGCAACGATGGCGGCACCTTGCGCGTGGATTCTGAAAACAAAAAGGTTTTGGAGCAAGCAGGCTTGGTCAGCGGCGCGGTGTTTAGCGATCTGGATGGAGATGGTGATCCTGATTTAATCCTCGCTTGTGAGTGGGGCCCGATAAAGGTTTTTCGCAACGACCAGGCCAAATTTGTTGAAGTGACTGAGAACTATGGCCTTACGAAATTCCTTGGCTGGTGGAAC
>CAYIIH010000433.1:0-6755 GCA_964363225.1 uncultured Verrucomicrobiota bacterium
GCGTTTTACATGGACCGGACGGAGGTGACGAAGGCGTTGTGGGACGAGGTGTATCAATGGGCGATCGGCCACGGGTACAGCTTTGATTCTGCCGGCTCGGGGAAGGCGGCGAATCATCCCGTCCACAGCATCGACTGGTATGACATGGTGAAGTGGTGCAATGCGCGTTCGGAGAAGGAAGGGCGGACGCCGGCGTATTACACCAGCGTCGCACAGGTGACGGTGTATCGGAGCGGGCAGGTGAATGTGCAGAACGACTGGGTGAAGTGGAACGGGGGGTATCGGTTGCCGACGGAGGCGGAGTGGGAGAAGGCGGCGCGGGGCGGGGCGAGCGGAAAGCGGTTTCCGTGGGGCGACACGATCACGCATAGCCAGGCGAACTACTACAGTTACTGGGAAAGCGGTCACCCGTATTACGCATACGACGTCAGCCCGACGCGGGATTATCATCCGACCTACGCGACGGGCGGCATGCCTTACACCAGTCCAGTTGGATCGTTTTCTTCGAATGGGTATGGTCTTTACGACATGGCGGGGAACGTCTGGGAGTGGTGCTGGGACTGGTATGGGTCCTATTCGAGCGGTTCGCAGACCGATCCTCGTGGTCCTGCCTCAGGCTCGGTCCGCGTGTTTCGCGGCGGCAGTTGGGGCTACGACGCGTTCAACTGCCGGGCGGCGGTCCGCGACTACTACTGGCCGGACTACTGGGGCAGCGACTTCGGTTTCCGGTCCGTCCTGCCCCCAGGTCAGTGAGCTGGACAGCCAGAGCGGAGCAGTTGAGGCGGAGCGAGGGACGAGCGAAGCCTGACTGCGGAGCGGGTGAGGGAATGGCAAGCGGGTGCGAACAAAAAAGAGAAGCCCGCGCAGCGGTCGATTTTTTTGGAAGTCCAGCTTTGTCTGTGAAGCAAGCATGCAATTGAAACTCTTCATTCTGCCGGTGAAAAACCTGGCCGAGGCGGAAGCCGAGATGAATGTTTTTCTGCGCTCGCGGCGGGTGCTGGCAGTGAAGAAGGAGTTCGTGTCGGATGGGGAGAACTCGTTCTGGACGTTTTGCGTTGAGTATTTGGAAGGAACCGCCACCACCGGAGGCACCAGCCTGAGCGGCCGGCCGAAGGTGGACTACAAGGAGGTGCTCAAGCCCGAGGAGTTTCAGGTCTTCAGCCGGTTGAGGGAGTGGCGCAAAGGCGTGGCGGAGAAGGAGGGGGTGCCGGTTTATACCGTGCTGACGAATGAACAACTGGCGCAAATCATCCAGAAAAAGGTTGGCAGCAAGGCGGGTTTGAAGGAAATCGAAGGCGTGGGCGAGGCCCGCGTGGAGAAATACGGCGAGGCAGTGCTGCAAGCCCTGGCCGGAGAGGCGAAGGCATGAAGACCTTTCAGCCGCAAAAGAACGCACAGAACACAAAGAGGCCACGCTCCTGTCGTTCGCCAACTTTTTTGCGTTCTCTGCGTTCTTTTGCGGCCATTGTTTTTGCCTGAAATGAAACGCATCGGACAACTGATGGCGGCGATTGCCGCGCCGGACAACCTGCGGCTGGCTTTCTGGAAAGCCGCCAAGGGCAAGCGGGGCAAGGCAGACTGTCTGGCGTTTCGTGAGCGGTTGGATGAGAACTTGGAGGAACTGGGCGCGGAGTTGTTGGCGGGACAAGTGCCCGTCGGCGACTACCATTACTTCCTGGTTCATGATCCCAAAGAACGGACCATTTGTGCGGCCACTTTCCGGGAGCGGGTGTTGCACCACGCGCTGATGAGCGTGTGCGAGCCGGTGCTCGAGCGCGCCGCTGTTTTCGACAGTTACGCCTGCCGCAAGGGCAAGGGCCGGCTGCTCGCGATGGAGCGGGCGCAGGGGTTTGCCCGGCAACATCGGTGGTTCCTCAAGATGGACATCCGCAAGTATTTCGACTCGATTCACCAGGAGACTCTGCGCGGGTTGCTCCGGCGGAAGTTCAAAGACCCGGCCATGCTGGCATTATTTGACCGCATCATTTCCAGCTACGAGACGACGCCCGGCCGGGGCCTCCCGATTGGCAACCTGACCTCCCAGCATTTTGCCAACTTTTACCTGGGCCCGCTGGACCGATTCCTCAAGGAAGACCTCCAACGCGGGGCTTTTGTGCGTTACATGGATGACTTCGTCGTGTGGGGCGAAAGCGGACGCGAACTGCGCGAGGTGCGCGAGCGGGTGCGGATGTTCCTAGCGGTGCAACTGAAGCTGGACCTCAAAAACAATACCGCCATCAACCGGACCGCTTTCGGAATGGATTTCCTGGGCTACCGGTTGTTTCCCGGCACGGTGCGGCTGGCGCGGCGAAGCAAAGTGCGGTTTGCGCGCAAGTTCCGGCGGTATGAGCGGGCGCATTTACGAGGCGAATGGAGCGAACTGGTCTTGCAGCAGCGGACGCAGGCGCTGCTGGCGTTTGTGGTGCCAGCGGAGACCCGGGCTTTTCGTCTTCACGTCCTGCAACGCTTTGGGGTGGTGGCCACGAGGCTCGAACCGCGTGATTCGCGGCGGCAGTTGGAACAACAACGCGATCAACTGCCGGGCGGCGAACCGCAACAACAACTGGCCGGACAACAGGAACAACAACAACGGATTCCGGTCCGTCCTGCCCCCAGCTCAACCCTGACGCCTGGCGGTGTCGGGGCTGACCCGGCTGCCATCCTGTCCTGCGGGGACTGTGAACCACAGGCAAACAGCAGACAACCGCCGCCCGGTGCCAGTAGCTCGGCGGAGCCACGCGAAAACTCCGGGCGGCTCCCCACCCCAATGACTTTTGAATTATGAAACCACGATCCTCTTCCCCGACCAGGCGTCTGTTCGCCCTGCTGTCGGTCTCCATGGCCGTTGTGTTCGGCCTGCTGGCGCCGATGATTGAAGCCGGCACTCACTCCGCCGACTCGAACGCGACGGCGGTGGACACGCGGGACAACCTCATGACGGTTTCCGGCCGGGTGCGCGACGCGCAAACTGGCACTGCCATCACGGGGGCGACTGTGTCGCTGGCCGGGCAGAACAGGGCCACGGCGGGCAACGGGACGTTTTCGCTGGCGAACGTCGCGTTGGCGAATGGGAACACGCTGGCGGCAAGCAAGACCGGCTACGCCACTTACACCGGCACGGTGGCCGCGCCAGCCGGGGCCAAGGCGGTGACGCTGCCGGACATTTTGCTGCAAACCGTGCCGGTGGGGAACAAGCCGGTGGTGACAAAGGTGGAGCCGCGCCTCAAAGGGTTGTTCCTTTCTGGAGTTCCGTTGAACAACGACTTCACGGCTTCCGTGAATTGGAACGGATTGACGCCCGGTTTCGTGCGGTTTTCCGTCAACGGCGTTCAAGTCAGCGATCAAACCGGCGGCGGCGCGGAGTATGCCTGCACCATGAACATGGGGAGCGCCCCGTTCCGACCCGGCTTTGACGCCTTTGGCAACCAAATCACGGTGCAAGCCTTCAGCAGTAGCGAGCAGATGTCCGATCCGGTGAGTGCCTATGTGGGGATTCTTCCAATGCCGGACCCGATCAAGTTGGTCATGGCGCAAGGCTGGCCATTCACGACGTATCTGGAAGGCCACGTGGGATTGGATTTCGACCTGCCCAATCCACCGATCAAAGCGGTGCTTACGTTTCCGGTGATTGGACGTTTCGGCTTCGAGGTCGCGGCCAATGCCAGCTTCGACTACACGGTCACGGACGGCGATTGGGAGGCGGCCCTTGGCGTGGGTGCGGAGGGCAAACAAGGCAAGCGAGGGCGTCGCCCAAGCCTGCCCGGCCTGACGCGGTATCCAAAGATGAAGCTCTACATTGGCAACAAAGAAATCTCTGGAAAGATCGAGGCAGGTGCGCGCGGAACAGCCTCGTTCCAAAGCGGGATCACCTTCGACGAAGTGTTTGGGCATGGGGAAATCCAGGCCAAACTTGAACTGGGCCGCGTCGGGTTGTTGGATTTGGTGCCTGGATTGACGACGGCTGCGGGTTGGGTGCCGGGCTTGGGTGATTTGACCAAGTCTGTTTCAGTCATCATTTACGTCATTCCTGGAGTCGATGGGGAGATTACCTTCGCCACCCAGCCTGCGTTCAAGTTCGACACCTTGGAGCTGACTGGAAAGGTGGGCTTGGAAGCCGCCTACGAGCCGAAAATGTCGGAGAATTTGGATCTGCGAGTTTATGTGGGCGGAGAACCGAGCGTGACGTTTGGCATCCCCGGCGACCTCCTTAAGAAAATCCGGTTTAAAGCTTATGCGGGTGCAGAATTCCAGGCGTGGTTTTTCACCTTTGGACCGGTGGAATACGTCTTCGTGGATGTCTCATATCCCACTGCCAAGAGTTTTAAGCTGGCAATGCGCTCTGCCGATGGCACGACCAGCGTGGCCATGTTCCGGGTCGTTTCGGTTGGCGGAGACACGGTGCGCCCGGTTTCGCGGCATTATCTGCTTACGGGATCGGAACGGTTTCTGGCTTCCGATGCGGCAATGAAGGCGCGGGCGGTAGAAGGCACCGCGATGTCGCCGTTGGAAGCTTTTCGGACGATGGGGCAGGGCGGCAGCGCGGACATTCTTGTCCGCTCGGCGGGGGAAGCGGACAAGAATGTCCGCGCTCCAAAGGCGCTTGCATCCGCAACGGGGGCACCGTCGCAAGCCGATTTGCCGGTGCTTCAGAACGTCTTTCCGAATTCGCAGCCAGCACTGGCGGGGCGCGGGCAGGAATTGATGCTGCTCTACGTCACGGACAACGGCAGCCCGAACAATCTCCAGTTCACGGACATCAAGTGGACGCGGTTCGACGGGACGAACTGGAGCATGCCAGCCACGATTCACACGAACACGCAAGCCGAGTTCTCACCACAGGTGGCTTACGACGGCAACGGCGATGCCATCGCGGTGTGGGAACGGGTGGCGGACGCGAACTTCAACCAGACAAACTTAACGGCGATGGCGGCGCAGATGGAGATCGTGTGGGCGCGGTGGAATCGGGGGAGCGGGGCGTGGACCGCGCCGGTGGCGTTGACCGCGAACGGCTATCTTGATCACGCGCCGCTGGTGAGCGGGCCGCTGGCCGATGGCAGCGTGCTGGCGGTGTGGACCCGAAATTACGCCAACCAGTTGATGGGGACCGGGCCAGTTGGCGGGGAGGAGAATGACCGGGTGATGTGGGCCAAGTGGAGCGCTGCCAGTCAAACTTGGAGCGCGCCCTTGGCATTGCTGTCCGACTTGCCCTATCGGCTTTCGCAATCGCTGTCGGGCGTCAGCAACCGCGCGGTCTATGCGTGGACCCGCGACCTCGATGGGGTGCTGACGAACGCGGCCGACCAGCAGGTGTTTTACTGCGCGTGGAGTAATGGTGTCTGGAGCGCGGCCACGCAATTCACCGCCAACACGGATGGGAATCGCAATGCGCGGGTGTCGGTCGGACCGGACGGGCATAGTTATCTGGTCTGGCAGAGCGGGACGGACTTGGTGTTAAGCCGGGATTTCTCGACGAATTCCACGCTGGTCCGCGCCGACTCGCAAACGGCGGGCTTTGCGGATTACGCGATGACCATTGGCCCGGCGGGCAACCTGGCGTTGCTCTGGCAGGAGATGAGCCAGGCCGGATCGGATGCGCATTACCGGGTGCTGGACCCGGCGTCGGCGACCTGGAGCAAAGACGCGCAACTGTTCAATGACCCGCCGCTGGAGCGGTCGTTTGCGCCGGTGTGGGATGCCGTGGGCAACCTGACTGTTGCTTACAACAAAGTGGAGATCATCTACGTCAACAAGACGGTGACGCTGGAAGGTGGCGGGTCGGTGACAATTACCAACGTGCCGCAGCCGGGCCGGGTGGATTTGTGCGTAACCAAGCGGCGCCTGATCAAGGACGTGACGCTGGCGGCGGGGGACTTCACGGTGGAGGCGGAGAATTACCTGCCCGGTGCGGCGGTCAATTTGGCGGCCACGCTGCGGAACTCCGGCGACGTGGCGGTGAGCAATGCGGTGGTGGCCTTCTACGATGGCAATCCCGCCACGGGCGGCGGGCTTATCACCAACCTTACCGTGTCCGGCTGGTTGGAAGGCGCGGCCACGAACACGGTCAACGCGCTTTGGGTGGTCCCGGAGCCGGCGACGAATCACGTCTTGTATGCCGTGGCGGACCCGGCGGGCGCGCTCACGGAGTTTAACGAGGAGAACAACACGCAGTTTTTGAGCATTGGCGGAACGGATTTGGCGGTTTCGCTGATCAGCCAGTCGGCGGAGGCGAGCGGCGCGGTGCGGGTGATTGCGCAGGTGCAAAACCTCGGCGCGCCGACGGCGGCGAACTCGGTGCTGGTGATCCGGCGCGAGGGCGAGACAAACGCGTGGTTGGCCACGGTGGACGTGCCGATGCTGGAGCCGGGAAGATTGGCGCAAGTGGCGCTCGATCTTCCGCCCGGCACGCAACCGGAAGGCGAAACGATTTACCGGCTGCTTGCCGACGAGACGCGCGTGACCGGCGATGTTGATATGAGCAATAACACGTCGGCGTTTGCCGTGAACCTGTGGCTGGACTGGGACGGCGACGGGATGCCGGATGGATGGGAGCAGGCGCATGGCTTGGATGTGCACAACCCAGCTGATGCGGCGCCAGACAACGATAGCGACGGCTTGAGCAACCTGGCGGAGTATCGCACCGGAACTGACCCAAACGACCGCGGTTCGTACTTGCGGATTGCGTCGATCGGTGTGGCTGGAACGAATGGAGTGCAGGTTGCCTGGGGCTCGACGCCGAATCATTTGTATTCGATTCA
>CAYIIH010000434.1:0-6699 GCA_964363225.1 uncultured Verrucomicrobiota bacterium
AAAACAATCCGTCGCGACGGCAAGCGCGCCGAGGCGATGGACAAGCTGGCGGAGACGCACCCGGAGGAAGCCAAGGCCGTGCGCGACGGTTGTTTGAAACTTGCCCATGCGTATCACGCTCGCCACACTGCCGGCATGGATAGTCGAACGCCGACAGAAGCCGCCCGCGATTTCTTCCGCCGCCTGACGCTGCCAATGGACTTTCACGGCGCAAAGGTGTTGCTCGCCGACTATCCAGACCAAGAGACCTATTCCTTTTTGAAAACCGGCGATGATTGGCCAATCGCATTTCATCGGAAAGTGAACCAAGGTGTTGCCCGCGAGTTTCGGAAGCGCAATGCCCGCGTCGAATTCGTCACCGTCACCTTGTCAGGCTTTTTCGATTGGCTGGCCAAGTACGACCTGCCCAACACCGCCGCCACGCGAGCGCAGTATATTTCTTGGCTGACGGCCCCGGACCCCAAGCCCACGCCTACCGCTGACGCACACAATTGACCTGTGGCGCGTTTTCTTTCGCGGCGAGGGTGAAGGGAGTGCGGACTCCCGGCAGGCCCGCCCGTGGCCAAAGGTGGCGTCAAGAGATCAAGGAATTCTGACCGGCAGAAGGCGCAACGTCTCACCCGAAAAACCGCCTGCCGGTTGCCAACGGTTGCCAAAAAACGCCTTATTGAGTCCTATTGCCGCTTATTGCTTGGCATTGATACAGGCAAAGCATGAAGTGCGTTATAGCCTTTGTTTATGCGGGTTTTATTGGGTTTTTAAGGTGGTGGGTTGGCCGGGACTCGAACCCGGGACCAACGGCTTAAAAGGCCGCTGCTCTACCGACTGAGCTACCAACCCACAACATGCTTGTTTCAAGTGCCTTGAGAATAAAACGCAGTCCGCATTATATTTCACTTGTCACCCTGTATAGTCAGGCATGACTTTGAATCATCCTGAGACCATCCCGGTGACTGAGCCACAACCTCAGTTGGAGAAGATCGAGAGGCTCCCGAATCTCTACCGGTTGCGCTTGCCAGGTGACAAGCCAAACAAGCCAACGGGCTTTTACTATGCCGTGATTAAGCGCAGTCGCAAGCAGTTTCGACGTTCGCTCAAGACCGCCGACCGCAAGCTCGCCCTACGCCGCCTCGCCGAACTCAAAAACAGAATCGGCAACCTCGTTGCCTCCGACGAATCCGGCCTGTCCTTCGAGGAGACGGCCGAACGCTGGCTCGCGGTCACTGCCCACGAACTCAAGCCCCGCAGCTTGGAACGTCGGCGCACTTCGCTCAAGGGCTTTTCCCTTTTCTTCCGTGGACTCGCGCTTCGCAATGTCACCAAGGCCCATTGCGAGCGCTGGCTCACCGAGCGCGGCCCGAAGCTCGCTGCGCAAACCTTTGCCCACGAACTGACCGCCCTCAAGCGCACCTTCGACTACGCGGTGGAGCAAGGTTTGATCTTGGGTAACTCCGCTTCGCATATCCGCCGCCGCAAAATCCGCCAGGCAAAAATCACCATTCCGAACCGCGAACAATTCCAGCAACTCATCACTGCCATCCGTCTGAGCGACGGCCGCGCCGACAGCCAGCGCAAGGCCACGCCGGGGGCGGACCTCATCGAACTGCTCGTCTACAGCGGCGCGCGCCTGGGCGAAGCCACGGCCCTCCGGTGGCGGGACATCAACTTCGCCGGAGGCACCGTGACCATCACCGGCGGCGAAGCCGGCACCAAGAACAGCGAAGCGCGCACGATCCCCATGACCGACGCCTTGCGCGGCCTTCTGACGCGACTGCACGAGGAACGCCAACCCACACCCGACGACGAGGTCAGCCCCATCAAGGACGCCAAGACCACCCTGCGCAAAGCCTGCAAGCGCCTCGGCCTGGCGCCGTTCAGCCATCACGATTTCCGGCACATGTTCGCGACCACCTGCATTGAAGCCGGCGTGGACATTCCGACCGTAAGCCGCTGGCTCGGCCACAAGGACGGTGGCGCGCTCGCCATGAAGGTTTACGGGCACTTGCGGGACGAACACTCCGCGGCGCAGATCAAGAAGGTCAGCTTCGCCCCGGTTCAAGAGCCTGCCAACATGGTCTCGCTCCCGGCCGCCGCGACCGCCTGAGCCTCAGCGCAACGCCTTCGAGAACGCTTCGGGATTCAGGCCGCTGTCTGAAGCTCTGTCCGGTACTTCCAGTTCAACAGGAACAGAGCGCCCAGGAGGAACAGCGATCCGGAAAGGACCGCGTAAGCAGACCAGTGAAATCTTCCCCAGAAGGCGACGAGGTAGATTGCGCCCAGAGCAGGAAACAATAGGCCGCCTACCCATTCCCAGCGCCAGGACACCGCCAGGATGAGCAGGAGGATGCCGGTTGGGATGAGGTGCATCAAGAGCGCGAGGGCGGTGTTCCAGAACCCGTGGTGTTCGCCAAACACATCCCGCGCGAACAGGCTGATGAATCCGGCAAACAGCAGGCACAGAATCCTGGGCGTCCAGAAGAGGGATCGTTTGATGGTTGTTTTCATAATCGTCAACCGCGAGTGTACGTGGTGATGACACCAAGCCGGTAATTGATTATTCCACCGGTGGCATTGCGCAAAACGATGATGCTGACGAGGTGGTGAGGCCTCTCGGATTTGTGTTCGCCCGTGCCGGGTTCGCCTGCCTCGCCCGGCGCGCTCAGGAGTTTTCCTTGATGCGCATGTCCATGACGACTGGCGACGCGGTACAACTCCGCGCCCTCGCCCGGGCGCAAAACCTGAGTCCAGGCGCGCTCGTCGCCAAACTGCTTCACGCTCACCCCTCGTCATGCGCCAAGCCTTCGTAAAGCACCCGGCCCGTGCGTTCGCACACCACCACAACATCCGCTGATCGAAACGCACTGACGCGAGGATTTTCGCTGGTTCATCGTTGGGGTTTTTTGGGGACAAGTTTGCCGGTGAGCCGAGCGCGTTGGGAACGCGCGAGACGAATTTCGCGGAGCGAAATGGCGCAGCTCAACCGAGCGGGCGGCGAGGGAGTCCACGCGCGGGCGAGGAGCGAGGGCGTGAGCTGGTCCACTTGCCCGCGCGCCTTGGCCAACCGCAACTCAAGCGGGTCGGCCAGCGCAAACAATCCCTCCACTCGGCGGACGACATGGGACCCCGACCGCGGCACTGGCACGGTTGGCAGGCTTGTCATGGGAAGTAATCAACCATTCGGAACTGAACATACTTGGCCTGGAGCAGTGCCAGGACGTCGTTCGCGATCTCATTACTCAAGTCTGCTTCGAGCATCTCTCCATCGTGGTCAGAGCCGTAGCTGAAGGTTAGCGTCAACTTCGCGACCGCGGGCTTGCCGGTAACATCGCAGATTAACTCGGCCTGTTCCTTGGTTTCCGGCACGATAATTTTCTTCATGCTGGGGAAGTCTGCCGCGACCAATTGTGTTTGTCATGCGGTTTTGCGCTCGCCTTGACCGGGGTGCGACGTTACGAATGTCACATGAGCATCTACGCCACGTTGTGGAAGCTGAAGTTCCCAAAGGAAGGGGACAACCACCTGGGCTGCGAGTGGATCGAAGTCACGGCGCAAGCGGTGCCGCCGCACATCGGCTCGCCTACGCCCGGCTGCGGCTACGAGGGTGGCGACCCCTACGCCGCCTTTCTTCCGCCCGCGCTCCAAACCAACGCCGACGGTGAATCGCCAATCGAGCGGGCCGTCGTCTTCGTTACCGAATACTCCCTCAAGGGAACGGCGCGCAGTCTCCAGGAATATGCCAGCCCGCTCCTGGTGCTCACCGGCGAAGAATATTCGCGCATCACCTTCGCGGAACTGCACCAAAGGATTTGCGACGCGCTGCGTGGAAATCGTTCCCCCATCGTCGCTGAAGTCTTGCTGCCAGACGGCAGTCACCAGATCATCAGGGATCACAAGAAACAGTAGGACCGCTCAGGTTCTCGATGTTCGGGATCGATTGAGACGTTCCAAGAGCTTCGATGCCGGTTCATCATCCGGGTCTTGGGGGACGAGTTGGCCGGCGAAGGCGCGGGCGAGGAGGGAGGGCGTGAGCTGGTCCACTTGCCCGCGCGCCTTGGCCAACCGCACCTCAAGCTGGACGGCCAGCGCAAACAATCCCTCCACTCGCCGCACGATTTCCTGTTGCTCGGGGAGCGGAGGCACTGGCATCAAGAACTGCGAAATGGTCGTCGCGTTCACGTTGGGCTGCGCGACGGCATTTGAACCGCCCACCAGAAGATTCTGACCCGCAGGCGACATGAAGAACCGAAGAATATACTTGGGATCAACGAAGTCTTGTTTGAAACGGAAGCGGATGAGGTAAGCTCCAGGAATTGCCGGGCCACGCGACTTGTCATACACGGCGCATTTTCCGATGGTCGCGCCCGTTCGTGTCACCACAAGGTCGCCATGCCGTAAACGATATTTCTCAAGTTCCTCGGCCGAGAGTTTGATGCGTGGAGCGTCCGTCAAAACGATTGAGCCGTCGAAGCCCATGTCTGTTGTGCGAATTGTTGGCACACCCTCAGATGCGTAACTCTCTTTGCCGAAACGCGGCCCATAGAACGAACTTTCGATGAATTCGTTTAGCGGTCCGTTCCTCTAACCGTCCGGCAAATCCTCTGCGCTCTCCGCGGCATTACGGGCAAGAATTTGAACCGCGGATTTCGCGGATTTCACGGATGTCTTCTTATCCGTGTCATCCGTGCAATCCGTGGTTCTCATCTCCCGCCAATCGGCGGTGAGGCGGCCGGAGCTGGCGGCGGCGAGGACGGATTGGCGAAAGCGTTTGAGCAGGACGGGAATCTCCGCCAGCCGCTGCTGGCTGGCCTCCACCTTGCCCAACAGCGTCTCCAGCTTCGCCACAATCCGCCGCTGCTCGGCGAGCGGAGCGAGAGGCAACTCAAGTTCCCCGATGAAACTAGTGGGAACGCGTGCTTGCCCGGCAGTGCCAGTGACATTCTCCTTCGCTGCACGTCGCACCCGATCCTGCGCGAGAAGCCGGTAGATGTATTCAGGGCTGATGCCCGCCAAAGGCCGAACAACGTGTAGCTCAGTCGTACCACAACCCAGTTTGTTGCGAAGACCGCGAGCGACCGCGCCTTTCCCGTTCTCCATGCAGGGTGTGATTTTGGCAAACAGCACGTCTCCTTCGGCGAAGTGAGTGAAACCTTTCTGAACGTCGCCAAGAGTTCGATCTTCCAACGACTCGAATTCAGGTTTCGATTCACTCAGCGCGGCCATTCGCGCAAACGAGATGGGCATGGAATCGTCGAGACCCTTCGGATGCCGGGGATTGATTTCGGCGACTTCGCTCAACGGCGCGGCTGCCCACCCTTGCGGAAGCACGTCGCTCATTTCTCCACGCCTCCGTTCGTGTTTGTCCCGCAGGGACATGGATGGGTTTTGAAAACGGGGTTGCAATTCAATCGGTTTTTCAGCATATTCTGCCCGGCGACCAGAGTGGGCCGGACCTTTTCCGACTCCGTGACTAGTTCCCTGGCCGCCCTTTTCTTTGCTGTTGTTCCAACCACGTGATGACGTCGCCCAGGCGTTCATCGCCGACGTGAAGGAGCGGTTCGATCAAAGGAATGCCGCTTTCGTCAATGGATTTCACGGTGAAACCGGTTTTCTTTTCCTCACGGCGCCGGGCGGCATAGACGCAGAGGTCGCACAACTGCAAGACGGGGCTTTTCTCGGGCTCGATAAAGAAACCTTTCTCGACAATCTGGCCGAGCTTCAAGACGCCCTCCGTGCCGCGCAACACACGAATGGCCTTTTCCACATCTCCCACGACTTCACGGTTCTCGTCTGAAAGGAAAATGCCGAGCGGGGAGCCGGGAAGTGACTTGAGCAGGTCGTCCACGACCCGCGCGACCCGTGGGCAAGCCGCGACGTGAGGATTGATGGCCACACCGGAACCAAACGTGTTGTGGCTCCATGTTTGAAATCGCTTCTTGGAAATCGCGCGATAAACGAACTTCAGAGCGTGCTTTTGGGCAACGCGAAACCATTCGTCGCGGAACGCCAGACGGTGGGCGATGGGAAATTGCCGGAAGTAGCTGTGCCGCGGATTGCTGATTTCCGTGGCGTGAATCTCGAAGTCCTCCGGGCGCGCCGGAGCAAAGGACCTTTCGATGACAGCCTGCAAATCCTTCTCCAACCCCAGCCAGACAGACTCCGGCACCACCAACGCGCCCAGCACGAAGACGGACTGGGCCGTATCGCGGAGATTTGTGCCTGTCTGCCCAGACTCGTCTATGTAGATCAGGTGCATGGCGAACGTTAGCCGGTGGAGTGGCGTCCGAGCGAGCAAATGCTCTGGAGCGGCGCCGACGCGCGGCCAGTCTGCGAGGCGCTGGACGGGATGGCAAGCTGGTTTGGCAACGGTTTCATTTCTCCACGCCCTCTTCCTTTTCCACGAGCGCGACGATTTCGCGGAGATCATCCACCACCGCCTCCAGCTCCGTGATGGCTTCGGCGGCGAGGTCTTGAGGTTCGGGCAATTCATCGGCGTCCTCGAGCGAGTCGTCCTTGAGCCAGGTGACATCGAGCTTGTAGCCGCGTTCCTTGATCTCGCTGATGTGGAATTTGCGGAATCTACCGGTCTCAGCGGTATCGGTGCGTTTGCTCAGGCCGTTGGGTCTTTGCCGTAGTAGTCCGCAAACTCGGCGAAGTGTTGCGCGGTGAGCGGGCGGTCTTTCTTGGTGATGCCCGGCACGT
>CAYIIH010000435.1:0-6689 GCA_964363225.1 uncultured Verrucomicrobiota bacterium
GGAGCACTGGCGCTGGCGTTGGAGTCCCAAGAAGGCGGTTTGGGGCTATGGAACCCCGCCTGAGAACGCCGACGACGACCAGGACTTGCAGCGGATCAAGAACGCGTTTCCGCTTCCGTAAGCGATATGAATTTCAGCACACACCAGCCCAAGTTGGTTGAGTTGGCAACGACGACTCGCAGAAGACCGTAACCCGAGTCGCCAAACGAAACCCGGAGAAAAGAGGGCGCGACCCTCCACGCATGGAGTGTCGCCTAGTGCGGCGGACTTTCCCGCGACGGTGGTCGTCGCGGGACGAACAACAAAACCAGCCGGCCACCACGCCGGCAAAGAGAAAGAAGCAAACTATGAAGACAAACATGACACATTCGCGAGTGGCCGGCCGCCTCCTGGCAGTGGCGGTGGTGGCCTTCGGTGCTTGCATGGCCTCGGCCCAGCCCGCCTTCACCAAAATCACCACCGGCGAGATCGTCAATGATGCCGGCCTCGCCTGGGGAGCAGCCTGGGGCGATTTTGACAACGACGGGTTCATTGATCTCGTCGTCGGCAACGCGGGGGCGGACTTCCTTTATCGAAACAATCGAGACGGAACGTTCACCCGCATCACCTCAAGCCCGGTCGTTGTGAACGATTCGGACGGCGGTGCCGGCGTAGCCTTTGCGGATTACGACAACGACGGCCATCTCGATC
Source organism: uncultured Verrucomicrobiota bacterium (assembly GCA_964363225.1). GTDB lineage: Bacteria > Verrucomicrobiota > Verrucomicrobiia > Limisphaerales > CAYIIH01 > CAYIIH01. The sequence goes on from CAYIIH010000435.1 coordinate 691, forward strand.
TGAGCGTCGCCGGTTTTGGCGGCCCCCCGAGCAAGCTCTTCCGCAACAATGGCGACGGCACGTTCACGAAGATAGTGGGGAGTCCCCCGGGTGCGGGTGGTGATGCCAACAGCGCGAACTGGGGCGACTACGACAACGACGGCTATGTGGACCTGATGATCACGAGGTTCGGCTCGGCCAATCTGCTCTACCGCAACAACGGCGATGGTTCGTTCACCAAAATGACCAGCGCGACTGTGGGTAACATCGCCTCGGATAGCGGCCAGGCGGTCGCCGGCGTCTGGGGCGATTATGACAATGACGCGGACCTGGACATGTTCGTCACCAACTGGGATGTGAAGAATTCCTTCTATCGAAACAACGGCAACGGCACCTTTACCAGGCTTCTCCGGGGTGACACGGGCGACTTGGATGATGCCGCGTCGTCACGGGCCAATGGAGCCGCCTGGGGCGACTACGACAACGATGGCGACTTGGACGTCTTCGTCTCTCAAGGAGGCGCAGCGTCCCTCGCCAACGATGCCCTCTACCGAAACAACGGCAACGGCGCCTTCACGAAGATGACGGCAGCCGTCGTCGGCCCGTTGGTCAACGACCTTCAGCCGGGCGCGAACTGCGCCTGGGCGGATTATGACAATGACGGCTGGCTCGATTTGTATGTGGCGAACCCCGGTCTCACTTTCAGCGGCGGCGAATCGGGCCGAAAGAACCTCCTCTACCACAACAACGGCGATGGCAGCTTCACGCAGATCACCGACGGCAATCTGGTCAACGATGTGGCGTCGTCCATCAGCGGCGTTTGGGGGGACTACGACAACGATGGCTTCATGGACCTGTTCGTGGCCAACGGGGGTTACGCTGGCGCCCAGGCCGACTCTCTTTATCGGAACAACGGCAATGCCAATGCCTGGCTCAAGCTGAAACTCATCGGCACCATCTCCAATCGCTCCGCCATCGGAGCAAAGGTCCGCGTCAAAGCGACCATCAAGGGAAAGAACTTCTCGCAAATGCGGGAGATTTCCGGCGGTGACGGTTCCTTTTCTCAAAACGACATCCGACCCAACTTCGGCCTCGGCGATGCCACGCGCGTCGAGACGTTGCGGATCGAATGGCCCTCTGGCATCGTAACGGAATTCCACACTGTCTCTGCCAACCAAATCCTGACTGTGACTGAGCCGCCGAAACTGGAGCCGACCGTGAAGGTGCTGAACGGAATGGTGGAACTCAAGGTGCGCGGCTGGAAGGGCTTCACCTACGCGATCGAAGCGTCAAGCGATCTGAAGATGTGGCAACGCCTGGGTACGGCGCAAAACCTCACCGGCACATTGCAGGCCGCGGACCCTGACGCGGGCGCGGCACGGCGCTTCTACCGACTTGTCGTGCCGTGATGCGCGATTCCGAAGGCAGCCGTCTCCCATTAGCACTACAGCGACACTTGCTGGAAAAGAACCACGGATGGCACGGATAGCATAGATACGAAGTGCGGGTTTCTGAACCCTCTCCGTGTGATCCGTGTGATCCGTGGTCAACCTTCGGCTGGAAATTCGCTGTAGTGTTAGAAAGAAAAAATGAAAAGGTCCTTTGTCAATCACAGCATCGTTGACCGGAATCATCCGCCGACAACCGTGTTCACTTCTTATCGAGCTGCTGGTCGTCATCGCCAGCGTCGCGATTCTGGCGACGCTGCTCCTGCCCGCGGACGGAATTGCCTCAACCTTGCATCCCAAGGGTGTGTTTCAACGCCCTGTCCACCTCAGCCATTGGCAGGGTGCCAATCAGGTCGCCGATCGCTGACTCCAGGACGGTCGCGAGATTGTCAGTCATGACCACCGAATCAGCTAACAAGCCGGACTGTCTGCCGATGGCTGAATCCAGCCGGATCGTGACGCGGCTGGGATGACCGGCTCGAAACATCCGGCTGGAAATCATGGCCACGACGACTTGGGGAAGCCCGGTGCCCAGTTGATCAGCCTGCACGACCAGGGCGGGCCGAGTCTTGGCCGTGCGCAAGTCCGAGTTGGGGAAGAGCACGAGGATCACATCCCCGCGCTTATAGACGAGACCGGGCGGCATCGTAGTCGTCGTAAGCGGACATCTCCGCACTGTCCCAATCTTCGGCAAACGTGCTTAACCGCGCGCGCAACTCCGCCGCCTCCGCCGGGCCGATTCCGTGTGCCCGCAAATCAATTCCGCCCCCGGGCAGGAACGTCACGATCACCGGCGCCCCCGACGGGACTTGGGCCGGCTGTTCGGCCAGCTTGACCACGCCATCCACGTACACGCCTTCAACACTCGTAAGCATAATATCAATTCCAATGTTCAATGGAGACTACCACGCCGAATGACTGTGGCAAGTCGCGCCTTCACCCTCATCGAACTTCTCGTCGTCATTGCCGACATTGCGATTCTGGCGAGCATGCTTTTGCCGGCGCTGGGCAAAGCCAAAGCCCTGGACCTCTCCTGCCGGAACAACCTCAAGCAACTCCAGCTTTGCTGGCAGATGTATCTCGGCGACCACGACGACATGACGCCGCCCCCCCACCGTTCCAGTTGGCCCCGACCGTTTCAAGAGCATCGAGCTGTCCTGGGCCGTGGGTGACACCTTTGTCGATACCACAACGACGAACCTCGAACGCGGCGCGCTCTTTTCCTCTCACCGGTCGGCTAAGCTTTACCGCTGCCCAGCGGACTAGACCAAAGTCACGGGACATCCAGAGGTGCTGCGGACTCGCACGTACCAACGGAACAAATTCCTAAACATGACTTTTAACCTGGTTTCCGTTGGCGCAAACGATCGCGATCCCCGGAAAAAGGCACGCAAATGCGCCCTCGCCGGCTGCCTGCATAATCCATCGCAGCCGAAACGGCAAACGCTTTGTTTCTTCCTTCGGATTTCCGCATTGCCCGCGGCGTCAAGCCTTCATAGCCTTCCTGGCATGAACTCCAGCTTGATCGCCTGCCACCGTGCTCGCCGCAGACTGCGCTTGACGTTTTGCCTAGTCGCGGCAGCGGCTCTTCCGCTGACACTGTTTTGTGGCGAGCCGACCGTGCAAACCTACCCGTTCAAAATCCTCGACACACCAGGCAGCGGCTTGGAGGCCGACGTGCATCGGCTGCCGGGGGACGCCATACGGCCGGTGGTGGTGTTCATTCACGGGGGCGCGCTGATGATGGGCGGACGGAAGATGACGCCAAATCCCGGCTCGCTCCTGGAGACGCTGCTCAACGCCGGTTACGTCGTCGTCTCCATCGACTACCGCCTCGCGCCGCAGGTGAAATTGCCCGCCATCATCGAAGACCTGCAGGACGCGTGCCACTGGGTGCGCGACCGTGGGCCGGCCTTGTTCCGCATCGACCCGGACGAATTGTTCGTCATGGGCCAATCCGCCGGCGGCTATTTGACGCAGATGGCCGGGTTTTGCGTCCAGCCGCGACCGCGCGCGCTGGTGTCGTTCTGGGGCTACGGGGACATCGCCGGGCCGTGGTACAGCCGGCCCGACCCGTTTTACCGGCAGCAGCCGCTCGTGACCAAGGAAGAAGCCGACCAATCCGGCGGAATGGAGCTTTACCTTTATTGCCGGCAACAGGGGCTTTGGCCCAAAGTCCTCACCGGCCATGATCCGGACACCGAGCCGCGCGCCTTTGATCCCTTTTGTCCCGTGCGCAACGTTTCGCGGGATTATCCGCCCACCCTGCTGATTCACGGCACCAAAGACACCGACGTGCCTTACGAACTGTCGGTGCAAATGGCCAAAGAACTGGCGGCCAAGGGGGTGGCCCACGAGTTCATCACCATTCCGGAGGGCGGGCACGGCTTCGACAAACGCAACCCGCACGTTGCCGCCCGCACTTACCGGCAGGTCGTGGAGTTTATGGACCGGCATCGCCGCAAATGACCGCGCCGTTTGTATCGGTATCGCCCAAAATCGTCGCAGGCGGAGCAGATTTTTCCAACGTGCAAGTCATTTAACGATTTAACCTTTTAACGATTCAACAACTTTGGCTGCGGCTTTGCCGCGCTGCGTACCATGAGCACTCTTGTCAGCGGCTGGGACTGGGCGATTATCGTCACCTACTTGCTCGTCGTGGTGGGCATCGGGGTGGCGGCGGGATTTCTGCGGCGGCAGGGCGGTGAGGGCAGCCATTATTTCCTGGCGGGCAACACGCTCACCTGGCCGATCATCGGGCTGGCGATGTTCGCCGCGAATATCTCCACCGTCCACCTCGTCAGCCTCGCCGAGGCCGCCTACAAATACGGGCTGGTCTTCGGCAACTTCGAGTGGATGGCCGGGTTCACGCTCATCCTGCTGTCGCTGTTCTTTGCGCCGCTGTATCTGCGCTCGCGGGTGCCCACGCTGCCCGATTATTTGGAGCGCCGCTTCAACCGCCCGTGCCGCGACGTGCTGGCCATCGTGTCGCTCATTTCGGCCATCGTCATCCACATCGGCGTGGCGCTCTACACGGCGGCGTGGGTGCTGCGCGGCATCCTGAACATCCCGCCGGACGCAACGATCCTCGGCCTCGACGCGCTCATGTTCTTCATCATCGCGCTCGGAGTGCTCACCGGGATTTACACGATGCTCGGCGGATTGCTGGCCGTGGTGTGGACCGAGAGCCTCCAGACGGTGCTGTTGCTGGTGGGTGCGGTGGCCATCACGGTGGCAGGCTACCTGAAAATCGGCGGCTGGTCGGAACTGGCGCAGACGCTCACGTCGCACCCGCACCCGATGGCCGGCGCGGAAGGCATCCCCGCCACGACCGCCAACTTCCTCAACATGGCGCGCGACGCGCAAGACCCCAGCGGCCTGCCGTGGTATTCGATCCTCCTCGGCTATCCCGTGCTCGGCATCTGGTATTGGTGCTGCGATCAGACCATCGTCCAGCGCGTGCTGGCGGCGCGGAACGAAAGGGAAGCCCGGCTTGGACCGCTCTTTTGCGCGTTTCTGAAGATTCTGCCGGTGTTTTTCTTCGTGCTGCCCGGCGTGATTTGCGTGGCGCTGGTCCAAAGAGGCTTTTTCCACGGCGCGGCCCCCGTGAAGGCCGCCGACACCTACACGTTCATGCTCATGCACCTGCTGCCCATCGGCCTGAAAGGCCTCGTGGCTGCCGCCATGCTCGCCGCCGCCATGCAGACCTGCTCCGCCGCCCTCAATTCCTCCGCCACGCTCTTCGCTTACGACATCGTGAAACGCTGGCGGCCCGCGATCACCGACCACCGGCTTGTGGTCGTGGGCAAGATCACCACCGTCGTGGCCACGATCATCGCCATCGTCATGTCGCCGCTCTTCGGCCATTACGACACGATCTTCGCCGGCATCAACAAGCTCATCTCCTACATTGCGCCGCCCATCACGGCGGTGTTCCTCTTCGGTGTGTTCTGGAAGAAAGCGTCCGGCCGCGCCGCCTTCGCCACGCTGGTTGCGGGCGGGATCATGGGCGCGCTGATTTTTCCGCTGGATTTCTGGAAGAAAGAGATCGCCGCCTGGCTGGCGCACAACAGCCCGTCCTTGGGCAACGCCTACGGCGCGTTCTGCCGCCTGGCGCTCAATGACTTCATGCTCACCGCGTTCTACCTCCTGGTTATTTGCTGCGTCATCATGTGGATCGCGTCAAAGTTGATGCCGGAGCCGCTGAAGGAGGAGGCGCGGGCGCTGGTCTGGGAGGACTGGTGCGAGCCGTTGCGCGGCGAGACCCACGGCCGCGGTCTGGGCAATTACCGCGTCTTAGCCGGCGCGGTCCTGGTGACTTTCGTCGTGCTCTATTGGCTGTTTAGATAATCCAACACGAAAAAGGAGACCCTGATGAAACGAATCGTCATCTTGCTGGCGGCCGGTCTGCTGACTGGCTGCGCCGGTTTGCCCAAGCCACCCCAGCGTTACGCCTGGGTGACCGGCCTGAAGCCCGAAAAGGCAGCTTACTACAGGCAACTCCACGCCAACCCATGGCCCGGCGTGAACCAGATGATCAAGAAGTGCCACATTCGCAACTTCTCCATTCAC
>CAYIIH010000436.1:0-6687 GCA_964363225.1 uncultured Verrucomicrobiota bacterium
CCACATTCCTGCCTACGTCTCGCGCTTCTCCTATAACTGAGAGGACGCTAGCCGGGATGTTGGCGCCGCGGCGGTTTAGCACGGTGTTGATCGGCTTGGCGGCCGGCCTTGCTCTCCTCCTGGCGGCGGTGGGAATCTATGGCCTGCTGCAGTACAGCATCACCCTGCAGGTCCATGAGATTGGAATTCGGATGGCCTTGGGCGCAAGCGGCAATGATGTGCTGAAAGGGACGCTGAAGCAGGGGCTCAAACTGGTCCTGATCGGAATTGCCATTGGTTTGGCGGGTGCGTTGGCCCTGAGCCGCGTCCTCGCCAGTCTGCTGTTCGAGGTTCGTCCCACGGACTCCCTGACGCTGGCAGGCGCCTCGGTCCTGCTGGGTGCGGTGGCCCTGGTAGCGTGCTGGTTCCCGGCGCGGAGGGCGGCGAAGGTCGATCCGATGGTGGCACTGCGATACGAATGACTGCGGGATTCGATGAACTGGCCACGTAAAATACACCTGCAACTCCGCGCCCTGTTTACGATGGAAAACCTCGTGCAGGATCTTCGATTCGGCGTCCGTATCCTCATGCGGAATCCGGCTGTGGCGGTGATCGCGGTTTCCTCGCTGGCGCTCAGCTTGGTGGAAGGCCTCTGGCTGCGGTCCAGGCCGTTTGCTGAGCTGGTCGGTAAGCCCGTTGCGCTCACGGGTCAGAGCCTGATCTTCCTGGGGATCGCTCCTCCCGGCTTCAACGGCCTCGAACGGCTCAATTCGGCCGAGGTCTGGTATCCCGTCGAAATCCGGAGGGATGGCTCCGGGAGGGTATGCCGTCTGTTGCGTTTTTTGAGCGCGACACAGAACGCCGGCCCAAGTAACATCCGCTTCCGAAGCGATGAGTGTCGCCGATAATTCGGAAAACTCAGAAACGACGCCCAAAGGGCAGGCGCGTCCAGTATCGGTGTTCGTCACAACCCACTGGTCGGTGGTCGTGGAGGCACTGGACAAGGATTCGCCGGATTCCGCAGCAGCACTGGAAAAGCTCTGCCACGCCTATTGGTATCCTCTGTACGCGCATGTGCGGCGGTTGGGGCACGCTCCGCCGGATGCCGAGGACCTGACGCAGGAGTTCTTCGCGCGGCTGTTGCAGACGGGTTATCTCGAGGCAGCCGGCCAGGTGAAAGGGCGGTTTCGCACATTCCTGCTCGTCGCCCTTGATCGCTTCCTGGCCAATGAGTGGGACCGGGCGAGGGCGCAGAAACGCGGGGGTGGATGCGCGGTGGTTCCGCTTGACACCACCTTGGCGGAACGACTTTACGCGGAGCAATCGGTCCCGGAGTCGCCGCTCGAGCGGGAGTACGAACGGCGCTGGGCCTTGACACTGGTCGAGCAGGCGGTGGGCCGTCTGCGGACGGAGTATGAACAGGCTGGTAAAACGGCCGAGTTCGCGCGCCTGAAAGGTTTCCTCACTGCGGAGCAAGGGAGCATTCCCTACGGCCCGGTGGCCAGTGATCTGGGTGCAAGTGAAGGGGCCGTGCGGGTGATGGTCTATCGCTTGCGGCGGCGGTTTCGGGAAATCTTCAGCGAGGAGGTCGCTCACACGTTGGCCAGTCCGCAGGATCTGGCGGAGGAAATGCAGCATCTAATGGAAGTGCTGGCGGGGTGAATCTCTCTGTAACACGCCGCCAAAACTCCTTAAGCACAGTACAATGAGCGCAAGTGCGTCTCCATCTCAGAATCGGTGTCCGCGCTGCGGGGCTTCGCGAGACCTCGCCAGCGCCGAGGGCCTCTGCCCGCGCTGCCTGGTGGCCATGAACCTGGCACCGCCGACCGAAGCGCCGACTGGCGCGGAGGTTGGAAGCGACACCGTGGTGGTGAAGCCGCCACCCGCCGCGCCGCTGCCACTGGCCGAAGTCGCCCGGCACTTCCCGCACCTGGAAATCCTCGACAGCCTGGGATGCGGCGGTATGGGTGTGGTGTATAAAGCCCGGCAGCCGCATCTCAACCGGTTCGCGGCTCTGAAAATTCTGGCTCCGGGCAAGGAGCAAGACCCCGCGTTTGCGGAACGGTTCACGCGCGAGGCGCAAACGCTGGCGCGGTTGAACCACCCGCACATCGTAATCCTTTACGATTTCGGGAAAGTGGACGGTTCGTTTTACCTGCTGATGGAATACGTGGATGGGGTGAGTCTGCGGCAGTTGCTGCAAAGCAAAAGGCTCAGCCCGGAGGAGGCGCTGGCCATCGTGCCGAAGATTTGCGAAGCGCTGCAATATGCGCACGACCACGGAGTGGTGCATCGGGACATCAAGCCCGAGAATGTGCTCTTGAACCAGGAAGGAAGGGTGAAGATCGCGGACTTCGGGATTGCCAAGATGGTGGGCGGGGAGGCGGGGCAACCAGCGATTACCCGAGACGAGCAAGTCATCGGCACGCCCCACTACATGGCACCGGAGCAAGTGGAGAAACCGCGGCGGGTGGATCACCGGGCCGACATTTATTCGCTGGGCGTGGTGTTTTACGAGATGTTGACGGGCGAATTGCCGCTGGGCAAGTTCGCTCCACCTTCGCGCCTGGTGCAGGTCGATGTGCGCCTGGACGAGGTGGTCCTGCATGCACTGGAGAAGAATCCCGAGCGCCGATATCAACAAGCCGGCCAGGTCAAGACCGATGTCGAGACCATTACGTCCACGCCCGTGCAGGGAGCCGCCGGTGCTTCCGCTGCAGCCTCGAAATTGGGGTTTCGGTTCGGCACTTGGGATTGGCTGCAAGCCGTGCGATGGTCCACCCGGCTTCTGGGGATGTCGCTGCTGCTTTTCTTCGCGGTGATCTTCGGCCTCTACCTCTTCGGCGTGGGCCTTCCGCCACTGGCCCTCCAATCCGGGGGCATGCGCTTGAATTACCTCGCGATCATTCTGATGCTCCTTGGTTTCATCTTGGGCTGGAAGTTCGATGGCACCGCTGCGGTCCTGGTCGCCGCAGGTTGGGCCCTGTGGCACAGCTCGAACGGCACGCTGGCGTGGAGCATGTTTCACCTCGCGCTGCTTGTCGCCGTGTTGTACGCGTTCTGCTGGTGGATCACTCAGGGGCGGCGCACCTTAGTCCTCGTCACGGCCACGGGCGTTCTAGGCGCGCTGCTGGCATCCGGAATAGTGTTCCTGCCCACCAACATTTTTCTTTACGGCACGGTGCTGGATGCGGCCACTCACCTGCCGATTCCCAACGCGGAACTGGCCGTTTACCGTCAGCCTCTATCGCTGAGCCGCTCCGTTTTTTTCCGGGTATCGAAATGGTTGTGGTAACTGACCGTCTCTCGTGACTTTTCCGCGCCAAGCAGGCCAGAATTCCCTGGGGCCGCACGCAGTTCTCCGACAGGGTACTACGCATTGCACCTGGCGTGGTACACCCCAGGAAAACAGGTGCGCGTCACCGCTCCAGGTTACGCGCCGCTGCAGACGGCGCTGGGTTCGAAGTCCCTGGGATCGCGCCGTATCCGTCGCGAATTCGCGCTCTCGCCGGTGTCGGTGTCTCTGCTAGAAACATCCCCGGCGACGCCGACGCCCTCAGCCCCCCCGCCGGGAGAAGCCGTCAAGCCACCACTAGTCCTCGGAACACCCCCACCGGCAACCCCCATACCCGAAAAGCCACAATCTTTGGAACACCTCCTTCGCAATCCCTGGTGGGGGTCAGAGTCATCCGAGAAGATCGCCTCCCAGTATTCGGCGGAATGGCTGCCCCGCCTTTCCGATGCCGATGCCCTGCGAAGACTTGGTTTTGCCTTGTACGACACGCAACGGTACTCGGATGCCTTGAAGGTCTTTTGTCGGATGGAAGAAGTGGGCGACCGAGGAGTGGCACTGGTCTGGCGGGGACACATGCTGGATTTGCTGGGCCAGCGGGCGGAAGCCGTAACTGTGTATCAGAAAGCACTGCTCGTGCCGGTGAAAACGCAACATGACCAATACGGACTTGTTCTGAACAAGGCCTACGTCGAACAACGAATCAAAACCGCCTTTTCCCCAGTACGCAACCAATCTGCGGAATAGTGAACCGGCGCTTTAGATTCTGCTTGACGATCGATCACTGCCTTACATGGCCACGTTATGAAAATAAGTTCTAAAAACTGGATGATTATTAACCATTGGCTGGCCATGACTGGTTTTATATCCCTCTGCATGGCTCAGACTGAGGTGCTCCGCATTGTCCAGACAAATTTTTGAGTGAATTAAGATGGTGAAAATCGGGATAAACCTCCTCGTACTTGACGCTGCGCCAGAGCCGTTCCACGAAAATGTTGTCGAAGACTCGACCAGCCGGCCCACTCCGCGCACGTTTTCACTTTTTAAATGGTTCATTTTCCTTTTTGCTTCCAGTGATGATCGCGCGCGTGACATTGGACCTGAAAGTCCGGAAGGAATTTGACTATTCGATTCCTCCCGAACTGGCCGGCCAGGTGGAAGTGGGCAGCCGCGTCAAGGTCCCCTTCGGCGCGCGGCAGATTCTCGGTTCCGTCACCGCGCTGGTGGAAACCTCGCCTCACGTCCGGCTGCGTCCGATCTTGAAGGTGATCGGCAGCCAATCGTTGCTCACGCCCAAAGTCCTGCACCTGGCCCGCTGGATATCGGAGTATTATTGCGCGCCGCTCGACGTCACCTTGAAAAGCGCGCTGCCGGAAGCGGTGCGCAAGGAGCAGAAAGGCTGGCGCGAGTTGTTGTTCGTGCGGGTGCTGCCGGCGCCGGGGGAACTGCCTAAATTGACCCAACGCCAGCAGGACGTGTGGAACATCGTCGAGGAATGGCACGAAATTCCGCTGCATCAATTGCTGACGCTGGCCGAGACCACCGCCGCCACCGTCCACCGCCTGGAGGAGAAAGGCTTGGTGGCCATCGCCAGGAAGATCTCCGAGCGCGATCCCTATGCCGATGAATTGATCCTGCCGACGCAACCGCTCGTCTTGAATGCCGAGCAAGCCGCTGCGCTCGAAAAAATCAAGGCGGCCATGGGTAGCCCCCGTGTCGCGCGGGAAGAGTGCAGGGCCCGCGTCGCGCAGGACGCGGGCGCTACCCGTTCAACCTTCCTGCTCCACGGCGTGACGGGCAGCGGCAAGACTGAAGTTTATTTGCAGGCGATTGCTCATACGTTGGCCCAAGGCAAAGGCGCCATCGTGCTCGTCCCAGAAATTTCGCTCACGCCGCAAACCGTGGAACGATTCAAAGCCCGCTTCAGTTCCGGCCCTCTGCAAACGTTGGTGGCAGTGTTGCACAGCCATCTTTCGGCCGGCGAACGCCACGATGAATGGCACAAAATCCGCCAAAGCCGCGCCCGGATTGTCATTGGCGCGCGCTCGGCCGTTTTCGCGCCGGTGGACCCGCTAGGCTTGATCATTGTCGATGAGGAGCACGAGAATTCTTACAAGCAGGAAGAAGCCCCGCGCTATCATGCCCGCGACGTGGCGGTCCTGCGCGGACAACAGGAAGGCGCGGTGGTCGTGCTCGGCTCCGCGACGCCTTCCCTCGAGAGTTATTACAACGCGCAAAAGGGGAAGTACGCGCTCCTGGAATTGCTCTCCCGGGTCGATGAGCAGAAAATGCCGATCGTCCGTGTGGTCGATATGCGGCAGGAAGCCCGGCAGGAAAAGGGCATTCCGATCTTCTCGCGCTTGCTCAAGGAAGCCATGACCGCCCGGCTGGAGAAAAAGGAGCAAGTGATGCTTTTCCTCAATCGCCGCGGCTACGCGTCGTCCCTGCAATGCCCCAAATGCGGCTACGTCGCCGGCTGCCCGAATTGCAGCATTTCGCTCACGTACCATCGACGCGCGGGCAAGCTTCGATGCCATATCTGCGGGCACGAAGCCGAAGCGCCGGGCGTCTGTCCGGAACGCGCCTGCCGCAATCCGGCAATTCGTTATGCCGGATTGGGCACTGAGAAAGTCGAAGACACTCTGGCCAAATTGTTTCCGCACGCGCGCGTCGAGCGGATGGATTCCGACGCGCTCAAGAAGAAAGATGATTTGCGCCGCATCCTGAGCGCTTTTCGCATCGGCAAGATCGATATCCTGGTCGGCACGCAGATGATCACCAAGGGACTGCATTTTCCCAATGTCACGCTGGTGGGGATTGTTTATGCGGATTTGAGCTTGCATATCGCCGATTTTCGAGCGGGCGAACGGACCTTTCAGTTGTTGACCCAGGTGGCGGGCCGGGCCGGGCGCGGGGAGGTGGAAGGCGAGGTAATCGTGCAAGCGTTCACGCCGTTTCATCCGGCGATTCAATACGCGCGGCGGCACGATTTTGCCGGGTTTTACGAGCAGGAAATCGAATTTCGCGAGCAGCTCAGGTACCCGCCCGTGAGCCGCGCCGCGCTGCTCACCTTGCGCGGCCGCAACGAAGATAAAGTGAAACTGTCGGCGGAATATCTGAAGAAGGAGATCGAAAAAGCGCTGGCTCTTTTGAAGGATGTAATTCTGGCCGGCCCGGCGCCGTCGCCGTTGCTGCGCGCGGAGACCTATTATCGCTACCAAATCATGCTGCGCACGCGCCAGATGACCAAGCTCAGCCAAGCGCTGGCCCGGCTGCTGGAAAAGGTGAACCTGCCGGAGGACGTTTTGCTGACAGTGGATGTCGATCCGGTGAATATGGTGTGACAGTGCTGATTCAAGAATGGTGCCAAAGGAGCGCGGGCAGCTTGCCCAATGCCACTAGCTTTTCATGATTTG
>CAYIIH010000437.1:0-6650 GCA_964363225.1 uncultured Verrucomicrobiota bacterium
CGACCGTGAGGGAGTTAAACTGGTTGCTGCTGAGGATCAGGTTCGCTCCATCCGATGCCTCGATCCTGACTGATGTGAGGGGACATTGATTGCCGGCCATGGTCAGACTCCAGTTGGCAGACCCTGGCGGACTCGAAGGCCAGGCGACCGTGAGGGAGTTAAACTGGTTGCTGCTGAGGATCAGGTTCGCTCCATCCGAGGCCTCGATCTTCACTGATGGGAGGGGACATTGACTTTCGGTCATCTTCAGACTCAGGTTGGCATACCCCGGCGGATTCGAAGGCCAGGTGATCGCGAGGGAGTAAAATTGGTTACTGCTGACGATCAGGTTGGCCATATCCGATGCCTCTAGCTTTACTGATGCGCCGGGAATGTCATTGCCCGTGAAACTCAATTTTCCGGTGACATTGGTCACACTGATTGAGAACCGAACGTAGGCTCGATTGTTCTGGAATTCTCTAACCACCAGGCTGGCGCTGTAGAGATTGGTGAACAGCGAATTGCGGATGCTGACTTCTCCCGTCACGTCCAAACTATTTCGATTGGTGCTCAGGAAAACGACACCATCAGCCTCCATGCGACCTTCCGCACGGATGATCCCAGGATCCATGACAGTGATCACGGTGCCTGGCGCGAACGTCAGCACTGCGTTGGAGAGCACCGTCAAATTATAGCCAGGACCGCCGTCCAAATCCACATTCCCCGCCAACACCAGATTCCGTTTGAGGCGTCCGCCCACTCGGCCGGTCTGGATGCTGCGTGAGGACGTTCTGATTACCTCGTTGATGTTCGTGCGGTTGAGGACGCGCAACTCGTAAAGGTAGGTCTGGCCGCGAACCAAGCCGGCTTGCCACACTTCCGTTGGGCTTGCCGCCGAAAAGCCTGATCCTATTTGCACCCCATCACGGAACAAGCGGGCGGCGTGCAGTTGCGGATCCCAATCCGGCTGCACCACCAGGTCCACGTCGTTATTCCCAATGAAGTCCACGCTCAGCCCCGCGCCCGCGTTGCTGCTTTGGAGCCAATACACCGTGGCCATGAGCACGGCCCGGCAAACGCTGGAAATCCTCCGGTCAAACAAACGGTTTCGGGTCACAGACTCCATAGACTCTTCCTTTCACATTCTGCACGCAGCGACGCCAGCCGCCGCAGCTCTGCCCGCAACCAGCGGCTCAGCGCTGGTCGTAGATGATCCGGTCCGCCTGCCACTTGGGGCCAACGAGGCTCCACCGGCGCCGAAAGCTGAAATTGGACCTGCGGCATCGAAATGGACTGCGGCCAAGACCGCGCTCGTAGCGATGAAAAAGGAGTAAATTCTGATTTTCATCGGCGCTGAAGATAAGAGGCATGGGTTTCTTATGCATTGACACAAATCAAATGAGTGCCTCTTTCTTGAAAAAGGCGGCCCCACGGCAGTGCTCTCTCGGAGAATGACGTTTGCGGCTCGACTTTCTTGCAGAAGCGTCTCACAACTCTGATACAGCGGCATTCTGCTTGAACTTTAATTCTATATGAAAACTTTCGATTGGCTCCTCCACTCAGGCGCGCTCGCGCTGTTCTTCTGTCTCAGCTCAGCAACATTGCTCGCGGCCGATCCGCCCAATGCCGGACGGCCCGGCCAGGAAGAGAAAAGTCTTTTCGATGGCAGGACACTGCAAGGCTGGCAAGTGACCGATTTTGCGGGGCATGGCGAGGTGCGGGTTGAAGGCGGGAAGATCCTTCTCGGCATGGGCGCGGCGCTGACCGGCATTACCTGGGCCCAGACCAATGAGATACCGCGAGTGAACTACGAAATCGAACTTGAAGCGATGAAAGTGGACGGAAGCGATTTCTTCTGCGGTCTGACTTTTCCAGTGAGTGCGTCGCATTGCAGCTTGATTGTCGGCGGCTGGGGTGGAGGCGTGGTTGGAATCTCCAGCATCGACGGCATGGATGCCTCCGAGAATGAAACGACCAAATACAGGGAATTCAAGCAAAACCAATGGTACCGCATTCGAGTGCGCGTCACGGCGCAAAAAATCGAAGCCTGGATCGATGACGACGAGATGGTGGACCAGTTGATTGTTGATCGCCGCATCAGCGTGCGCGCGGGCGAAATCGAATCTTCCATTCCTTTCGGCGTGGCCTCCTGGCAGACCACGGCGGCGTTGCGCGACATCCGCATCAGGCCGCTCGGCCCAGGCAAGGAAAAGAAGGTCGTGCTGCTCGCCGACGCCAAAAGCCACGGCCCCGGTGATCATGAATATGAGAAAGGAATGAAACTGCTCAAGCAATGCCTCGACGCAACGCCCAACGTGTCCGGGCTGAAAACCGAGGTTTATTTGGCAGGCTGGCCGGCTGATCCCAAGGTGCTCGAGGACGCTGACACCCTTGTGCTGTATTGCGATGGGGCCGATCACAATGAACAGGACCATCCCCTGCTGCGCGGCAATCGACTGGAAACCCTCGGCAGACAGATGAAGCGCGGCTGTGGCTTCGTTGCCATCCATTATGCGGTGTTCGTGCCCAGTCAGAAGGCTGGCCCGCAATTCCTTGATTGGCTCGGCGGTTATTTCGATTACGAAAACGGTTCGGCCGCCAACAAATGGTTTTCCAAAATCGAAACCAAGGAGTTTGCGTTAAAGCCGGCCACGCCCGGCCATGCCATCGCTCGCGGTCTGCAACCCTTTGCCTTGCGCGAGGAATTCTATTTCAACCTGCGCTTCGCCGAGAAAGACAAACGCTGGACGCCCATCCTGACCTTTGGCGAAGACAAAGGCGATCCGAGCGCCGTAGTGGCTTGGGCAGTGGAACGTAGCGACGGCGGACGTGGCTTCGGCTACACCGGCGGCCACTTTCATAAGAATTGGGAGAATGAAAATGTGCGCAAGATGCTGCTCAACGCGATTCTGTGGACGGCTGGAGCCGAAGTGCCTGCTGAGGGTGTGAATTCGTCCCTTGCCAACCAACCGAACTAAGCACAGACCCACTGAAACCCAATGCGAAACGACTTCAACGCCAGAATAGAATATTGCAAAACTGGCTTGCTAAAGAGCAATAAGAATGCATTTTATCTGCAATGTGGATTAACCGTGATATCACCCCGGTTTTGCAGCGGGCATGGAGTCAATTTCCCGCCGTCGTGCTCACGGGAGCGCGCCAAGCTGGAAAGAGTTCGTTGGCCCGGCGGCTCTTGCCAGAGGCCGATTATGTCACCTTCGACCTGCCTGCGGAGGCGGAGACAGCCCGTCTTGATCCCAAGACTTTCTTCGAGCGCCATGGTGAGCCGCTCGTCCTGGACGAAGTTCAATACGTGCCGGAAATCCTGAGGCACCTGAAAATGCTGATTGATCAGGACCGCCGGCCGGGACGTTTTTTCCTGACCGGTTCGCAGGATTTTTTACTCATGAAAGGCGTGACCGAATCGTTGGCTGGGCGCGTCGCAGTCATCGGACTGCCCGCGCTGACCGTGGAGGAGGTTTCGAGGTCTCAAGCAGTGACGCAGGATGATTTTCTCTGGCGGGGAGGATTTCCGGAATTGTGGGACCGGCCTGAAATGGACCGCGCCTTATGGCTTGGCTCCTACCTGAGCACTTACCTGGAGCGGGATGTGCGAAATTTGTCGAACGTCGGAAATCTGCGTGATTTCGATCGGTTCCTGCGCGCCGCAGCTCTGCGGGTGGGGAATTTGCTCTCGATGGCGGAACTGGCGCGGGATGTTGGGGTGGCGCCTAACACGGCCAAGAACTGGCTTTCCATTCTGCAAGCGAGCCAGCAGCTTTTTCTGCTCGAGCCGTATCATGTTAACCGGGGAAAACGGCTCATCAAAGCTCCGAAAACTTATTTCAGCGACACAGGCTTGCTGACGTTTTTGCTTGGATTCAAGTCGCTGGCCGATTTGATGAAGAGCGCGCTTTGGGGAGCCGTTTGGGAGAATTTTGTCCTCACTGAAGTACGGAAACTCTTTCAGAATCTGGGCCAGCATCCCTGGCTCTGGTTTTGGCGAACGTCCAATGGCGCAGAGATCGATCTTTTGGTCGAAGAGTCGGCGGACCGATTCTGGGGAATCGAATGCAAAACAGCTTCGGAAGTGCCTCTGTCGGCTCTCAAAGGAATTCACTCTTTTCGCAGGATTTATGGTCCGATGTCTCTGCCTCGAGGGAGAATCGCATGTCGCACGGGTCAGTCTTTTCCGTTGGTCGCCGGCGGAAGCGATGCGGCGGTGCCCCTGAGAGGACCGGAGGGTTTGCTCCGGCAACTGGACTCTTAAGAATCCTTGCATGAGAAAAGAACCGCAGGGTGACCCTCTCCGCATGCAGGCCGTGCAGTCGCCCATCATCCCGGTGGTGGGCGAACTCATCAAGCAGCATCCGGGCACGATCTCGCTGGGGCAAGGTGTCGTTTACTATGGCCCACCCCGGGAAGCGATCGAGCAACTGAGTTCCTTCCTGGCCGATGCCAGCAACCACAAATACAAGCTGGTTCAGGGCATTCCACCTCTCCTGGAAGCCATCACCGCGAAATTGGCCGCAGAAAACGGGATTCGACTCGATGCGTCGCATGCGCTCGTCGTCACGGCGGGCGGGAACATGGCGTTTATGAATGCCGTCCTGGCGATCACCGACCCCGGCGATGAAATCATTTTGCAGACGCCGTACTACTTTAATCATGAGATGGCCATCACGATGGTTGGCTGCCGGCCGGTCCTGGTCGCCACGGACGACAATTATCAACTGCGGCCCGATGCGATTCGCCAGGCCATCACACCCAAAACGCGGGCCGTGGTTACCATTTCGCCCAACAACCCGACTGGTGCTGTCTATCCCGAAAGCGTCTTGCGCGACGTAAACCGAATTTGTCGGGACCATGGCCTCTACCACATCAATGACGAGGCCTACGAATATTTTGTTTATCCGGCACCGGCTCAGGCCCACAACTCCGGCCGCGGCCCCAGCCCGGAGACTGCGCCTGGCGGCCGCGATGAGGCGCGGCATTTCTCGCCCGGCTCGATGGCCGGAAGCAGCGGACATACGATTTCTCTCTTCTCACTCTCTAAAGCATACGGCTTCGCGAGCTGGCGGATCGGTTACATGGTCATTCCGGAGCATTTGCTGGTCTCGGTGAAGAAGATTCAGGATACCGTGCTGATATGCCCGCCCGTGATTTCTCAATATGCAGCCGTGGGAGCGCTGCAGGCTGGGGTTGCGTATTGCCACGCCAAGCTCGAGGCCATTGCCGACGTGCGCACGATCGTTCTCGACGAGCTGCATCGTATTGACGGCTTTTGCGAAGTGCCGCCGGCCAACGGCGCATTTTATTTCTTGCTTCGGCTGCACACAGGCCAGCCCATGATGGAACTGGTGGAAAAACTCGTGCGCGAGCATCGGGTTGCGGTCATTCCCGGCACGACCTTTGGCCTGGAAAAAGGCTGTTACCTGCGCGTCGCCTACGGAGCGCTGGAACGTGACACGGCGGTCGAAGGCATCGGGCGGCTGGTGCGGGGGCTGAAAGCGATCGTGAGAAGCTAAAGCTTGCCGCCTCCAGGCAGTTCCTTCACTCTAAATGACGTTATGAAAGCCGTCTGTTGCCAGCTCGACATTGTCTGGGAAGACAAGCCCGCTAATTACGCCAAAGTTCGCGCCCTGCTGGACGGCATCAAAATACCCCCCGGCAGCCTGGTCATCCTGCCCGAAATGTTTGCCACCGGCTTCAGCATGAACGTCGTCGGCATCCGCGAAGGGGCCGCGTCCGAGACCGAATCGTTCCTGGCCAGCGCCGCGCGGTTCTACGGCGTATTCATGCTCGGCGGCATGGTCACGGTCGGAGACAACGGTCAAGGGCGCAACGAAGCCGTTGTTTTCTCGCCCGAAGGAAAACTTCACGCGCGCTTCTGCAAAATCCATCCTTTCACCCTGGGCGGAGAGGCGCAGCATTATGCGGCGGGAACTGAGATCGTGACGTTCGATTGGCAAGGGTTCAAAGTGGCGCCGTTTGTCTGTTATGACCTTCGGTTCCCGGAGGTGTTTCGGAGTGCGGCGCGGCAGGGCGCGAACGTGTTCGTCGTCATTGCGAACTGGCCGGTCATGCGGATTCACCATTGGAGCACATTGTTGCAGGCGCGCGCCATCGAGAACCAGGCCTACGTGGCGGGCGTCAACCGCTGCGGCACGGATCCGAAGCTCACCTACAATGGGCGCAGCCTGCTCATTGATCCACGCGGCGATATCCTCGCCGAGTTGGGCAACCAGGAAGGCCTGATCAGCGCCGATCTCAACCTCGACGAACTGCAGGCTTGGCGCCAGGAATTCCCCGCCCTCCAGGATATGCATCCTGAATTCGTGGTTTGACTGAAATGATGCGCGCGAATCACTTTGCCTGAATCCACCTGCGCCTTGTCGAATTCGATTTGAAGGAGAGGCCTCGGCTCCGCTCCATACTGGCCACTGAGCAGTTTGTCTTCCCACTCAAACTGGAGATGAGCCAAGGCGCCGTCAAGGTGGCGGTCCATCGATTGCGCCATCGCTACCGCGAGTTGTGGCGGGAGGAAATCGCCGACACTGTCGCCAACGCCGCCGAAATCAAGGAAGAGATTCGGCCTTTGTTCACCGCGTTCGGACAGGGTGGATTCAAGCAAAGGAGCGCGGGCAGCTTGCCCGCGCGTTTTTCCGTTG
>CAYIIH010000438.1:0-6598 GCA_964363225.1 uncultured Verrucomicrobiota bacterium
CGCCGCCAGCCAAAACCCCCTGCTGAAAAACCTACCCGTTCTATGCAGAATCAGTACAAAGAATTGTCTGGCGCCACTTTCACTGGGCATCCGTGGAACGAAGAGATCGGCGTCACCGTGGAAGAACCGGCGCATCCGCTCGTGGCGGCTTTCGCCGGGAAGGATTTTCGCCTCGCCGACGAAATCTACGAATACGGCGCTCCCTATGACCGCAGCCAATTGCGCGTGTTGCTCTCGCTGGATCCGGCGCGGTCCAACATGGGCGTGAAATGGATCAGCCGGAAGGACAGTGATTTCGCGCTGGCCTGGGTGAAGTCTTACGGAAAGGGGCGGGTCTTCAACACCTCCTTTGGACATCGGACGGAGCTATACTGGAATCCGCAAGTGCTCCAGTTCTACCTGGACGCCATCCAGTTCGCGACGGGCGACCTCGACGCGCCCGCTGCGCCACGGCCCGATCGTCCGATGAGGCGCGTACCCGGCACGGAGCCGGCGCCAGGCCTCGAGGTTGGTTTCATCAGCCTGTTCAATGGCCGCGACTTGGCCGGCTGGGACGGCGACGCGCGAATTTGGTCGGTGCGCGACGGCGCCATCGTCGGCCAGACAACGCCGGAAGTGCGCGTCACGGAAAACAACTTTCTGCTTTGGAAGGACGAAGTGGAAGATTTCGAGCTGCGCCTTAAGTTCCGGCTTGAGGGCGGCAATTCCGGCATTTACTATCGCGCCCGCAAGCGCTCCGCCGGCCAGACGAAAGGCGAACCGCTCGTCGGCACGCAGGCGGATTTCTCCGTCGACGGCCGCTGGACGGGTGTCATCATGGAGTACACCTTGCGCGAGGTGCTGGCCGAGCGCGCGCAGAAGGTTCTTATTGAGACCAATGGAACCAGACAGGTCACCGGCTCGCTGGGCGACCCGCAGAAGTTGCTCGACGCGGTCAACTTGAACGAGTGGAACGATTACACGGTGCTGGCTCGCGGTGGCCATGTCACCCTCACCATCAACAGTGTGCCGATGTGTGAACTCGAAGACCGCGACCCGAAGCGATTGGTCCGCGGCTGGCTCGCGCTGCAAGTCCACACCGGTCCACCCATGCGCGTTCAGTTCAAGGACATTTTCCTGCGGCGGCTGTAACGGTGTAATTCGAGCACAGCCCATTGAACCGCAGAGACGCGATGAACGCTGAGAGAAACGAAGAAGAGCCAAATCAGATTCGGTCACTGCACAGTGAATGGTTTCCGACCGAGCCGACACTCCATCTTCTCCGCGTCTATCGCGTCTCAGCGGTTTCTTTCCGGCTACCCTGACTGCATAGAGACGGCTTAGATTCGCCACGGCGCGCGCATGGCGCGTGCACGCAGCCGGTTGGCGGTTTCGTCGCCGATGAACTCCTCCTTGAGCGGGTCCCACTGCAACGACCGGCCCGTCCAGAAGGCAATATTGGTCAAGTGGCCGAGCGAAGCTGTGCGATGGCCGAGTTCCTCGTCACAGCTTGGCCGTTTGCGCGTCCGAATACATTCCAGCCAATTGGCGTGATGATTGTTGCCCCCGATGTTCACCTCGCGGGTTTTCAGTCTAAGTTCCTTGAAGAACTCCTCCGGGCCGCCCTCGATGGGTCCGCCGGTGGACATCGACGTCACCCAGCCCCGCTCCCCGACGAACACGCCGCCGAAGTTCCCGGCCAGCCGGGCTGAGGCGGGAACCGCCTTATAAACGTCTTTCACCATGCCCCAATGATCCACAAAGTGGAGCAGCGTCCCGCCGGCATACTTGCAGGTCAACGTCGGATACTCTCCGCTGCCGGGATGGATGATCTCGACCGGCCCGCTGTTCTCCACGCCCAGGGCATACTGGATCACATCCGCCGCATGGGACAAGAACCAGGTCGATGAGGTCACACCGAACGCATCGCAGAAGGACCACGGCACCACGCCCGGAGACGGATTCGTGTGGTAGAGATGATTGAAAGGGCGCCATGGTGCCGGACCCACCCACAAGTCCCAGTCCAATCCCTCGGGGACCGATTCGGCCGGAAGCGGAAAATCCAGTGGCACGTAAGAACGCCCGCACTTCTCGGCATTCATCACCTGGGCGTAAGGTTTGAAACGCTCGGCGCCGATGAAGCCCGCCAGATTGCCCAGCAACGTAAAAACCGATTTGACCTTGCCCAGTCCGCCATCACGAACCAACTGGCAAACCTGCCGGATCATCGGAATGGAACGATACTGGGTCCCGGTCTGGAAGACCCGGCCATACCGGCGCACCGTCTCCACGATCCGCCGCCCCTCCTGAATCGTCATTGAGATCGGTTTCTCCAGATAAACGTCCTTGCCGGCCTTGGCGGCCTCGATCGCCTGCAGGGCATGCCAGTGGTCCGGAGTGACGATGACCACCGCATCAATGTCCGGCCGAGCCAGCAACTCGCGGTAATCATTGTAAGCCGCGCAACCGTGATAGACGCCGCTCGCCCGGTCGGCCGCGTACTGTTCCTCGACCGTCTGCTTGCCGGCGTCGCACCGCACACGGTCCACGTCGCAGACGGCCAGCACCTGAAATCCCGGGTCGCCCGCCAACCGCCGCAGGTGACCCGAGCCCATGAGGCCTTTGCCGATCAAACCGACCGTGATCCGTTCGCTCGGCGGCGTGCTGCCGTCGGCTCCCAGCGCCGATGATGGAATAAATCGCGGCGCAGCCAGCAATCCGGCTGCCACCGCGCTCCGTTTGAGGAATTCGCGTCGATGCATTTTGCGCGTCCTTGTTGCTTTCGTTAATACTCTCGTTGCTTGAGGATGCCCGGCATCGGGACGGGATACTTGCCGTCGGGCCCGCCCTTCAGCGGCGCCGGAGAATCCATCGCCAGTTTGTCAACGTCGGGGGCAAACTCATGTTCGCAATTGAGAATGTCTTCGTAGGTGATGATTTGCCCGGTGTGGGCGGCCATGCGGCCCATGGAAGTGACGAGACTGGCGATGGCGCCGCGTTTCACCTCGTTGTAGGGTTTGTCCTGACGAATGGCGTTGATGAGGTCATCCCATTCCAACTGGTAGGGACTTGGTTCAGGTTGCGGGAAGGCCCAGAGCAGGTTGTCCCGGGTCAGATTGTGACCTTTGAAGAGGCGGACTTTGCCCGGACTGTGAGAGTTGGTCGTGATGATGGCCGAACCTTTGGTGCCGTGGCCGTAGCTGGCGAACTCGTCGTGGCAACCGGTCTCGTTCCGGCCATAGTAAAAGAACTTGGTGCCGTCCTCGAAGGTGTATTCGACGGAGTAGTTGTCGAAGTTCTGGTCAACCGAGTTCCCGCGATAATGCCGGCCGCCCGTGGCATGGGCTTTCACCGGCCAGGCATCCTTCATCCAGCAACACTCGTCGATTTGATGGATGTAGTAGTCGCTATAGACGCCGCCGCTGGCCCAAAGGAAGCTGTGGAACCGCTGGACCTGGTAGAGCAACTCGCTCTGGTTTTCCGGCTTGGGACCGGCATTGGCGGACGCGCCGCTCATCCGATAAGCCCGCAACGTAATGAGATCGCCGATCTGCCCTGACTTGATCCGGTCATAGAGCTCCTGCCGTCCTTTGCAGTGGCGGACCATCAGACCGACACCGACCTTGAGGTTCTTCTTGTCGGCCTCCTCGGCGAGCTTGAGCATCTTGCGCGTGGTCGGGCCGTCCACAGTGACGGGCTTCTCCATAAAGACATTGAGGCCCTTCTGGATGGCGTAGGTGAAGTGGACCCAGCGGAACGCCGGTGGCGTGGCCAGGATCACGACGTCGCCCGCCTTCAGACAATCCATTGCCTTCTTGTAAGCGTCAAAGCCAAGGAATTTGCGGTCCTCGGGCACATCGAACTGGCCGGCAAAGCGTTTTTTCAGATTCTCATAGCTGTTGTTCAGCTTCCGTTCAAAGACATCGCCCATAGCGACGAGCTTGATCGGGCCGCTCTTGGTGGACAGGGCATTATCCGCAGCGCCGCTGCCCCGGCCGCCGCAGCCGACCAGGGCCACTTGAATCGTGTTGTTCTCGGCAGCGTGGACATAAGGAATGGCCGCCCCGGCCAGGGCTGAGGCCGCAGCTATCCGGCCCGTATCTTTCAAAAACTCGCGACGTGACGTGATCTTGCCTGTGGGTTCGCTCATAAAGTGGCTCTCCTTCGGTTTATAGGGTTTGTGTAGAATGTGGCTTTATAATGAGTAACTGACGCGAAATGCGGGATGCTTATTCGCTTGTTTCTGAGGTTGGCTGCGTCGGCTTTCGGCCCGCCTTGTTTTGAAGCTGAATCCGGCAGTTGAGCCGCAAGGCAGACCACTACGCGGCTCAATAAACCAGCACCAGCACGCTGATCTGGAGATAGCGCGGGTCATCCCCCCGGTTTTGAAAGGATGAAGGTGGATGAATGATGAAATCCGACTGGGCGCGAAAACCGTTGTGGCCATGTTTCATCCTTCATCCTTCTTCCTTCGCAGCAGTGGCCACCGTGCCGCCCAAGAAGTGGCGCGACCTCATCCAGCAAGTCTGGCACACCGACCCGCTGATCTGCCCGCAGTGCCAGCACCCCATGCGCGTGATTGCCGTGATTGACCAACGCGAAGTGGTGGAAAAAATCCTGCGCCACCTGGGCCTCTGGAACGGCACGCCGCCACTGGCCCCCGCCCGCGCCCCGCCGGACGCCAATGTCGGGCCGTGGACCCGCAAGCCGTTTGACGACATGGACCCGATGCCTGCCTGCCGCGCCGGGAGGCGAAGAAGCGCGGCGCAGGCAGGCCCGATTACGAAAACGTCCTCAGCGACTGAGGACGAGCCACCTGCCCGAATGTTTTTTTCCGCCGGCCTGGCCAGCGGGTCGCCGGTGGGTTGTGCCCCGCAACGGCCACAGCCGGTCCGTTTTTCCCTGGACTTGCTCCGGCGGGCGTCCGCCCGGCCGCTTCAACGGATGCGCCCTTGCCGAACCAGCGAAAAAGCCCGAAAAACCTGCTTGACGCCCGCTCCCCCAGGCAGAAAATCGCCCGAAATGAACCCGACGCAAAAGCAATTCTCCCTGAACCGCGCAGCGTCAAAAAAGCAAATTCCTATCAGTTACGAAGGAGTGACCAACCCATGAGCGAACCGGCGTTGCCACCGAAACCAGACCCTTCGCCCTGGACGGTTTGGCGGTGGGCGTGGGCGATCGCGCTGGTGTTGGTCGCTGCAATGCTGGTGACGCTCGCGGTCGCCATCAACCGTTCGCAACCCGAGAGGCTGCTCGCGCGGATGCCGTTGGCCGACGGACGAATCTTGATTGTGGAAGGCGTGACGTTCGGCACCAAACACCGGATGGGACCGCGTTCTGATTTCTTCGACCGATTTGCCAACTGGATCCCGCGACCGGTGAGGGACTATTTCGCACCCCGGGTTCCTGAGTCGAAGCTCCAAACCGAACGACCGGCGCTGGTGATGTGGGTGAATGCGGTCGATCCGGCGGCGGGCACGAACGTGGATTGCCAGGGTATTCGCGTCGAATTTGCCGACCGGCACGGCGATCTGTTCGGCGCGGAGGATTCCCACTGGTTTGGCGGCGCCGGCTTCTGGCGCGTCGGGCATGTGTTTTATTCGTTTCCGCGCGGAGAGGAGAAACTGACGTTCTGCGTTACTCCGTGGCGCACGAATCAAACGCAGCGCACGACGCTCAACAACCCGCAGCGAAGCACCGCCGCTACGTGGACGGGAGAACTGTTGCCGCAGGCACGGACGGCGGGGGAACTGGAGATTCTGTTGGCGGGTCTTGAGGTGCGCACAAACGGGTCGGCCAAGCAGCATTGGATCACGCCGTGCCGCTACTGGGAACCTCGCTGGGAGCTAGGCCAGAACGGCAAGCCCGCCGTGGGCTGGTCCAAGCCCGAGTGGATTGCGGAGGATTCGACCGGCAATCGTGGCCAGCACCTGGGCATTCACCAGGCCACCCTCCGCTTTTCCGCGACCGTGTATCCGGAGGCAACCAATGCCAGCGCGGCAATGTTGGTCGCGGCGCTGCCAGCGGTGAACCTCTCCGCGCTCAACAGCGATGTCTGGTGGAACACCAAGTCAACGGTCGGGACCAATGAGATTATCGTCATGGGAATCTGCCCGCCAGGGACACGCGTGTTTGACGACGGCAAGCTCACGATGACCAGTTCAACCACAGGCTTGGTGCGTGGAGGGGCTTCATCCGGATGGACCAGCCAGAGCCGGCGAACCAGCCCGGTCTCCGTCACGGAGCGGCACAACCACTACTCGGACAAACCGACGATCTACGTCCGGGCTTCCGGCTTGAGCGAATCTAAGCGGCTGGCGGTTCGATGGCGTGATTCTCAAGGCCAATCACACACCGCCACTCCCGAGCCTCAGGGAAGCCACCAAGGGGTGCATCCATTCCTGTTGGACGCTCCACTGGATGCGACGAACCTGGTGGCCGAACTCGTCGTATTGCGGCCGGCTCGCGCCGAATTTCTCGTGAAGACTCCACCTCTGCTGACGCCATGAAACGCTCGAAAAGGCGAAAAAGGCGTCAAAAAGGCGTCAGTCCCGGCTATTGGTAACTTTTGGACCTTCCAATGTCTCATGCGGGTTTGTTGGGGGGGGGTGCTTTTTCT
>CAYIIH010000439.1:0-1578 GCA_964363225.1 uncultured Verrucomicrobiota bacterium
GGATGGCCAATCGAGAATTGCAGAGCCAGTTGGGCGATATCGACCCCTTTCTTCTGGCAATGCTCGGCGGCTTGACGGCAGGCGGCTTTCACGATTTCCGGTTCGTGGTGCCACTGGGGCAGCGGCGCATTCGTCAGCAGCCGAGCGGCAAACGGCCCGGCATTGATGATGCCCGCGCCCTTGTGCTTCAAGTAGGGGATCAAGTCCGCCAGCCGCGTGTTCTGCAAAGTGTATTGGTTGTAGGAAAGGACGATGTCCAGCTTGACTTGGTCGAGCACGTAGCGGAAGACTTTCATCGGGTAACCGGAAATGCCAACAAAGCGCACTTTGCCTTGCTCCTGGACTTTGCGCAGGGCCGGAAGGGTCTCATCCACGATCTGCTGCATCTCGACAAACTCGATGTCGTGGCAAAGGCAGATATCGAGATGATCGGTCCCCAGCCGGTGCAGGCTGACATCGACGCTTTCCACGACCCGCCGGGCCGAGAAATCGAAGTGGGCCAGGTCATACCGTCCCAGCTTGGAGCCGATCAGGTAGCGGTCACGCGGCACATCCCGCAAAGCAATCCCCAGCAGCACCTCGGACATGCCGCGTCCGTAAAAGGGAGAGGTGTCGATGAAATTCATGCCCGTGTCCAAAGCCACGCGCACGGAACGAATCGCTTCATCCAGGGTGACGGGCCGGAATTCCTGGCCGAGCGAAGACGCTCCGAAGCTGAGCACAGACACTTTCAGGCCGGTTTGGCCCAATTCGCGGTATTCCATAGTCAAGAGCAGGTTTTAACAGAATTAACGAATTTGCGCCTCATAATGTTCAATCAGCTTGATCCGCGCGAATCCCCGCCGCTGAAGAACTGCCTGAAGCTGGCTAGGGTCTGCCGGGCGGCTTCATCCGAGCTGGGATAGGGCAAAGCTTCTGCCGACAGATACCCCGAGTATCCGATCTCACGCAACGCCTGGGCCACGGAACTGACATCGATGTGCCCCAGCCCGGCCGGACGCCGGTTGCTATCGACGAAATGAATGTGGCCGATGTGAGCGCCGCCGGCGCGCAAGGCTTCGGGAATGGACGTTTCCTCGATGTTCATGTGAAACAGATCGCAGAGCAGTTTCACGTTTTTCGTGCGGAGCGATTCCAGCAAGGCCACGCCCTCGGCCACGCGATTGATCAGGTTGGATTCGTAACGATTGAGCGGTTCAAAAAGCAGGGGGACCCCAAGAGCGTGCGCGCGCGGCCCCAGTTGCTCCAGCGCCTCCCGCAACCACGCCAGCGCGTGCTCCCGCGTGACGGCGTTTTCAGATCGTCCTTGCATCGAGCCAATGATGGCCGGCGCGCCCAAGCCCCCGGCGAAATCAACCATCGCGCCGGCAAATTGCCGCGCCTGCGCGCGCACGGCCGGATCGGGGTCAGTCAGGCGCAGTTTTCTCAAGACCCAGCCGGCGCCGGTGCCGACACCGGCCAATTTGATCTTGTGTTGCGTCAGGAGCTGTCTCAGATGGCGGGCCTCGAGGTCCTCGGCGGAAGGCGCAAAAATCTCGACGCCATCAAAGCCGAGGGCGGCCGCTTTGGCGCAGCCGG
>CAYIIH010000439.1:1678-6554 GCA_964363225.1 uncultured Verrucomicrobiota bacterium
GGCGCAAAAATCTCGACGCCATCAAAGCCGAGGGCGGCCGCTTTGGCGCAGCCGGACGCCAAATCGTTCCAGAAAATGAAAGGACCGCCTTTGGCTTCGGGAACGAGTGAAATCGTGACGCTGGACTGGATCATTTCATCAAACCGAAACCAGAATGAGATTGCCGTAGGGCGTGGTGTCGCCGGTGCGGATCAGGCCGATGGCCAGCGGGACCCGCTTCTTGAATTCGATATGCGGTTCAAAGGTCATTTTGACGCCTCGGCAGGCGCGCCGGAAGGCGTTTCGTGTTTTGCGGTCGTTGCATTCTTTGAATTCCCTGGCCATGAATACCTCGCCGGCTTTGAAATTCGGAAGGATGGCGTCCAGCACCTGGATGATGGTCGGAATGCCTTTGACCAGCGAAATATCGACGGTTTCAATCTGCGGCCAAAATGGAAAAGCCGCATCGGCAATGACGAGCGTGTTGGTATGGCGAATCCGGCACACCAGCGAACTGATCTGTGGATTGACTAAGCCTTGAATGATCATATCAAACTTGATTCTTCGGCAGCATCCGGTTTTGCGAATAGCCAGTCAAGCACAGGCCGAGAACTGCGCGTCACTTTTTGGCCGGGGGCGGCTGCTGGCTGCTGAACCGGACGTAGCCCCAGGTTTCGGGGCGATGCATGTCGATCACTCCTTGCGGCGACCAAACCCAGTTATCTTCCTTTTTCCCGGCCACTTTCCGATATTTGCCATCCACGATTTCCGTCAGCCATTCTACGCGGGAGGAATTGACTCGCCATTGGTCGTCTTCCCGAGGCGGGGCCGGACGTTGCGCATATTCGGCCAGGACCTTCCAAGGAAAGGCCAGTTCCACGGACCAGCCCTGGTCCTGGTCGCCGGGATTGTTGAGCGTGCCCTTGATTTGCACGGCGGTTTTCAATCCCGGAATCTCCCAACTGTTCAAGGCCGGGCCGCCATCGCGGTAGGTTCTTTTCAGCAAGAGGTCCCAGCCGGTGTTGAGGGCGTTCATTTCGAACTCGTAATAATCGCGCGTATCGCCATTCGGTTCGATGAACACTTCAAAGTCGTTATCCTGAAAAATCACCGCGTCGTGTTCCAGCAGCGTGCCCCAGACATGGGGTTCCTCCAATTCGGCGGCGACATAGAAAAAGGTTTTGTCCCAAAGCATTTTGGCGCGGGTGCGAAATCGCGGCTTCGGTTTCGCCTCTCCTTCAATATCCACGAAATCGTCCGTCCAGGGAACCGCTTGCCAGGAAGCTTCCTCGAGGCGTCCGTCGATCTTGAGTTCGCCGCCGGTCCGGTAGCAGACGTAGCTGCGCGGGGCGACGGAGTTGGTCTTCGGCAAATCGGCGGAAAAACCTGTGGGACTGAAGACCAATCCCAAAACCATTGCTGCGAAAACTGACAAAAGAGCACGTCTTACTGATGCATCCGCAGGATAGACGACCAGACTGGGAGAACTTGCGACGAGGCGCGGCTGCTCCCTCTGCCCAAGACGGAGGAGTGGGCAGAGAGCCGGCGTGAGGGGAAACAGATTTGGCCCGACTTGGCGGAACATTTCTCGCGAGATTCTCACGCCAGCAACCCTTTCACCACCTCACCCTGCACATCGGTCAGACGGAAATCGCGGCCTTGAAACCGGTAGGTCAGCTTCGTGTGATCGAGTCCGAACTGATGAAGGATCGTGGCATGGAGGTCATGGACATGGACCCGGTTCTCGACTGCATAGAAGCCGAGTTCGTCGGTCGAGCCATACACAATGCCCGGCTTGATGCCGCCTCCCGCCAGCCAGATGGTGAAGCCGTGCGGATGATGATCGCGTCCGAGCGAGTTGGGATTCACGGCGCCTTGCAGCATGGGCGTGCGTCCGAATTCGCCGCCCCACACCACCAGCGTTTCATCCAGCAAACCCCGCTGTTTTAAATCCTTCACGAGCGCGACCGCAGCCCGGTCGGTTTCCTGGCAGCGTTTGGGCAGGTCAAAAGTCAGGTTGCCATCCGGTCCGCCGTGATGGTCCCAGCCGCGATGGTACAACTGCACGAACCGGACGCCGCGCTCGACCAGGCGCCGGGCCAGCAGACAATTGTTGGCAAAAGTCGCCTTGCCGGGCTGCGTCCCATAAGCTGCGTGAACCGCCGGCGGCTCGCTCTGAATATCCATCAGTTCCGGCACGCTGGTCTGCATCTTGTAAGCCATTTCATAAGCGGCCATGCGCGTGGCAATCTCCGGGTCGCGCCATTTGGCGTATTGCATCTGGTTCAAGTCGCGAAGGGCATCCAGTGACTGGCGTCGCCGCTCCTGGCTCATGCCTTTGGGATTGGAAACGAACAGGACCGGGTCTCCCTGCGACCGCAGTTGAACGCCTTGATGGACCGTCGGCAGAAAACCGCTGCCCCAGGAGTTGACCGTCAACGGTTGTCCCATGCCCGTGAGCAGCACGACAAAGGCCGGCAAATCCTTGTTTTCGCTGCCCAAACCGTAGCTCATCCACGAACCCATGCTCGGCCGGCCCGCCAGTACGGCGCCGGTATTCATGAAGAGCGTGGCGGGATCATGATTGAAGGCATCCGTGGCCATGGAACGAACCACGGCGATTTCATCCACAATGCCGGCCAAATGCGGCAGCAATTCCGAAAGCCAGACTCCGGATTGGCCGTGCTGCTTGAATTTGTACTTTGTGCCGAGCAACGCCGCATCCTTGCCGATCTGGGCCAGGCGTATGTTCTTCACCAAATCTTCAGGCGTCTTTTGGCCGCTGCGTTCGACGAGGACCGGCTTGTAATCGAACAGGTCGAGTTGGGACGGGCCGCCGGACATGAACAGGTAAATGATGTTCTTGGCCTTGGGCGCGAAATGAGGGCTTTTCAATGCGCCGGAACTGTCACTGCCCTTGGGGCCGTCAGTGGCGAACAAATGTTCGTTCAACAGAGAAGCCAGGGCCAGCGCGCCCATCCCGGTGCCGCATTGCTGGAAGAATTTGCGGCGGGTGACGAGTTTGAGATGCTCTTCTTGAAACGGATTCATAGCGTTATCCTTTGGTGAGCGTTTCATCCAGGTTTAACAGGACATTGGCCAAAACCATCCAGGCCGCCAGTTTGGCTGTGTCCAGGTTGGGCGGGCGCACGGCGGCGCCTTGATTGAGCCAGGCTTCCGCCGCGGCCGGATCGCGGGCAAAGCTTTGCCATTGTTGTTCGTAAAGGCTGGCCAACCGTTTGCGCTCGGCTTTGCTGGGCGAACGGGAAAGGCAAAGGCGAAAAGCCTTATCAATCTGGCCGGACAGGCTGGAACCGCCCTCCGACAAAACGCGTTGCGCCAAAGCGCGCGCCGCTTCCAAAAACACCGGGTCATTCAAAGCCGTGAGCGCCTGCAGCGGGGTGTTGGTGCGAGGACGCCGCGAGGTGCAAACGTCCCGGCTCGGAGCGTCAAAGACGGCAAAGCTCGGATAGAGAACGATGCGCCTCCAAAAGGTGTAAAGGCCGCGGCGGTAGAGGTCTCCGCCGTCGCCGGTCGGCCAGACGTCCATGCCGATTTCCGGGCGCAGAAAGCCGATTTCTTTCCAGAGACCGTCGGGCTGCGGTGGAAAAACACTCGGCCCGCCGACCTCAGGGTCCAGCAAACCGCTCACGGCCAAGGCCTGATCGCGCAACATTTCTGCGTCCATGCGAAAGCGAGGTCCGCGGGTCAGGAGCCGATTGTAGGGATCACGTTCCAGCAGAGTCTCATTGACCCCGGAGGCCTGGCGATACGTGGCGGACGTGACGATCAGTCTCTGTATGGCTTTGAGGTCCCAATTCTGGCGTAAAAGCTCCGTGGCCAGCCAATCCAGCAATTCCGGGTGCGTGGGCGCTTCGCCTTGTTTGCCGAGGTCTTCGCTCGTTTTGACGATCCCGACTCCGAAAAATCGTTCCCACAAGCGATTCACTGTCACGCGCCCAACGAGCGGGTTTTCCGGATCAACCAGCCAGCGCGCGAGTGTCAGCCGGTGAGGCGCCTGAAAGGAAGGCAGAGGAGGCAAGGCCGCCGGGACGCCGGGCGAAACTTCCTTGCCCTTTTCCAGGAAATTGCCGCGCACGTGGACGAAGGTTTTCCTGGGTGTGGGAAGTTCCTGCATGACGGGCGTCGTGAACTTCGTGTTGGCCAGCTCAGTCTCCTTTTGATTCAGCCGGAACATCTGGCGCTCGATCTTTCGGATGGCCGGCGAAATCGAGCGATAATAACCCGCCAGACTCAGCCGTTGCTCTTCTGTGCGCTCCAGGACCGGGACGGCGAGCAAGGCTGCGATCTCGCCTGGGATAGGCCGGAGGAGATCGGGATCCGTTTGTTGCGTGACGGAGAGCCGCAAGCGGCCAATCGTATGGCTGTTGCCGTGATTCTGTTCGAGCTTGAAGGTGAGTTTGCCGCCGCCAGCAAAACCGGCCGGCTCCTTCAATTCCACGATCAGGAAATTGGGCTTTCCAAACTTGGGCGCAATCGACCAGCCGGTTTTCGGGTTGCGATCAATCGCGTGAGCCGCCAGGTAATCCTCCTGTTCCCAATCAGCCGTGGCTCTCTTGAAAACCAGATTCGTCGTTGCTCCTGAACCGGTCCTGGATTCCGCTGTCGCCGTGAATTCATCGAGAATGAAATTGCCGGTTTGTCCCCAGCGTCCCGGGCCATTTTTCGGCAGGCTCGGGTCCGGCAGCACCTCCAGGAGAACGGCGGTGATGCTGCTCAAATCGGTCTCGGCTTCAATGCTGTAGGTGTCGTAAATCGGGTTGGGGCCGATAGCCAGGAGAGATTGGTCGGGCAGATTCGTGAAGGTCGCGCCGCCCGGCGAACCAGCAATTCTCATTTTGACATTGCCGACGCCAGCGGGCGGTGAGATTTGAGC
>CAYIIH010000440.1:0-6541 GCA_964363225.1 uncultured Verrucomicrobiota bacterium
TTAACCTGCTCTCTTTGTGCTCTTTGTGATCTCTGTGGTTCATCAAATGCCCCTTTCAGGATGAAGCCCACCACGCGCGAATGGGTCAGAAGTGTTTCTTTATCCGTGCCATCCGCGTCATCCGTGGTTCCAATTGCGGTGTTTGGGATGAAAGGGACGGAGTTGCCGCGAGGCTTTCTTGCATGGCGGTCGCGCCGAATCTGCTCAGACCGCGAAGGATTCCCGCGGAGTGGAGCGCCGGTTTGTAACCGGCTTTGGTCGCATGGGGTGCGAGAAGCCGATTGGAAATCAGCGCTCCTTCGGCTGCGGGTCCGCTGCGTTGCGCCTTTTTGCGGATATCCAACTGCCGGATTTACGTTGAATGATTTGGTCGCGCGGAGCCGCTCAAGGATTCGTTGCTAGAGTTCAACGCCCTCCTTTCTTGTTGCTGGATGAAACTCGTGTCCAACACCTCACACCAGTTCTTTGTGTCACACCAATTCGTCGTTGTCGCCGGGCGAAGATCACGTATAATCCGGCTTAACGCGAAAGTCTCTGGAAGTGGAGAGGACTCATAAAAGCTCGGCTGCCGGACGGAGACCCGCTAAAGCTGTTTTAGAAAAGTGAAAGACATATATGAACGCAAAACAAAGTTGTTTCCTTTTTTCACTGGCATCATTGCTCAGCCTTGGCGCTGGACAACCACAGGCCGCCGAAAGCCAGACGACCGGGCCGGTGGCAAACAAACTTGTCATTCACGCCGACCGCGGCAAGGAGACGATCAACCGCAATATCTACGGTCATTTCTCCGAGCACCTGGGCCGCTGCATCTATGAAGGAATCTGGGTAGGCGCGGGGAGTCCGATCCCCAATACCCGCGGCATTCGCAACGATGTCGTCGAGGCCTTGAAGCGGATCAAAATCCCCGTCCTGCGCTGGCCGGGCGGCTGTTTTGCCGACGAGTATCATTGGCAGGATGGCATCGGCCCGCGTGACCAGCGGCCGACCATGATCAACACCCATTGGGGCGGGGTGACGGAGAATAACCACTTTGGCACCCACGAATTCCTCGACCTCTGCGAGCAGCTCGGTTGCGAACCTTACATCTGCGGCAACGTCGGCAGCGGCACCATCCAGGAAATGCAGCAGTGGGTCGAGTACATCACCTTTGATGGCGTCAGTCCCATGGCCGATCTGCGCAAGAAAAACGGCCGGGAACAACCCTGGAAACTCAGATATTTCGGTGTCGGCAACGAGAACTGGGGCTGTGGCGGGCACATGACCGCGGAATATTACGCCGATCAGTACAAACGCTACGCAACCTACGTGCGGAATTTTGGCAGCAATCGGGTCTTTAAGATCGCTTGCGGCCCGAACGGCTCCGATTACCGCTGGACCGAAGTGTTGATGCGCGAAGCCGGAAGACAAATGGCCGGTTTGGCGCTCCACTACTACTGCGGCACCGGCCGGAAGAGCCGATCAGCGACGGCGTTTGGCGAAGAAGATTGGTTTCACCAGCTCAGAAGCGCGCTGCGCATGGAGGAACTGGTCACTAAACACTCGGAGATGATGGACAAATACGATCCGCAGAAACGGGTCGCGCTGATCGTGGACGAATGGGGCGCATGGCATGCCGTGGAACCGGGCACGAATCCGGGCTTCCTCTACCAGCAGAACTCCTTGCGCGACGCCCTCGTCGCCGCCGTGACCCTCAATATCTTCAACCAGCATTGCGACCGGGTGAAAATGGCCAATATCGCGCAGACCATCAACGTGTTGCAGGCCATGATCCTGACCGACAAGGAAAAAATGATCCTGACACCGACCTACCACGTGTTTGAAATGTACACCGTCCACCATGACGCCAATCTGTTGCCGGCCGAACTGCAATGCGCTGACTACGAGGTTGGGCAGGATAAGATTCCGGCCATAAACGCCTCCGCCTCGCGCGACAAGGCCGGGAAAATTCACGTCACACTCTGCAACCTCAACCCCAATGCTCCGGCTGAAGTGACGTGCGAGTTGCAGGGCGCCAAAGCCGGCCATCTATCCGGCCGCGTGCTGACGGCGTCGGCAATGACCGGGCACAATACCTTTGAAAAGCCGCAAACCGTTCAACCAGGCGAGTTTAAAGCGTTTAAAGCGACAGAAGCAGGTTTCACCGCGACGCTGCCGGCTAAATCGGTTGTGGCCCTGGAGTGGAATTGATTCGCAGCGCGCCCGGTGACTGTTGTCGAAGCACACTGTGATCTCAGCAAAAACGCGGGTTTCGGTCCGAGCCAAACGCCCGGTCATTTCCCGTTTTCACGTCACGGCCTGCTGGCCCCTCCGCCTCCAAAGCGGTGTGTGCCCTCAACCCCTCACCCACCGCACTCCAAAACCTCGCGGAAAGGCTAGTCATGCTCGTCAACGCTTCTGCGTTTTGGAGTGCGGTGGCTGGCGGGGAACGGAGCTGACACCGCTTTCTCTCTGGCCAGGACGCGGGAACAGAGCCTTGACTGTTCGGGCTCCAGAAGGGCCCAGGATACCGGTGGAGTGATTCCTCTCGCGGTTCCTTTCGTCACTGCGATGGGAGGGTGTGCCGTGGGCGGATTGGCAGCAAAGACGTTTGTGGCCGTCAGGGAGAGCACTTCCTCAATCCCTTGGCGGCCGACTGAATTCAAGCGGTCACAGGCCGGTCATCCGGCATCGTGTTTTCTCAGTAGGACGGTGATGCCAATGCGCGTGCCGAAGCCGGGAGCAGAAGAAAGTACAAATCAGAAGCCTTCGTTCCGCCTCCTGCTGTTCCAGAGAGCGGCGCCAGAATATTGAATCCGAATTCGGTTCCTCGCTCGAACGGGGAATTCGGATGCTCCTGAGCAAGTGGCAAAAGGCTTCGCCAGGGCTTCGCACCCACGAGATGCGCCGGCTTGACCGACATCAAGGCTGCCGATGGGCGCGCTCCGTAGAGTCGAAGCTGGTTTTCGGCAGGCCGTTTAGCCTCAATCAACACCGCTGACCAAAGATGAAGACGCGCGCAACATTTCTCCTTCTGGCCGCGCTGGCTGGCCATTTGACCACAAGCCAGGCCGCGGATGAAACCACCGTTCGCCACGCAGTGCCTATCCCTCCGGCGGCGGACATTCTCGCGAAGCTCCGCCCGGAACACCCGCGCTTGCTCGCCACGAGACCGGGCTTCGATTACGTGCGGGAGCAGGTGAAGGCCGAGCCGAATCGCCGCCGCTGGCACGGGCAGTTGACCGAGCGCGCCCAACGGATCCTCGACCAGCCGCCCTCGAAGTATGAAATCCCCGACGGCCTGCGGTTGCTCTCCACCAGCCGGCGCGCGCTCGATCGCGTGCAGACCCTCGCGTTGCTCTACCGTCTCGACGGGGACAAACGTAACGTCGAGCGCGCGTGGAAGGAGTTGGAGGCCGCTGCCGACTTCCCGGACTGGAATCCGCGGCACTTCCTCGATACGGCGGAAATGACGCACGCCTTCGCCATCGGCTACGACTGGCTTTACGACGCGTGGACGGTCGAGCAACGCGCGACGCTCCGCGCGGCGATGATCGAGAAAGGTCTCAAGCCGGCGCTCGCGTCCTATCGCGGCACGGCGAACTACGGCTGGTGGATGAAATCGCGCCACAACTGGAACCAGGTTTGCAACGGCGGTATCGGCGTGGGCGCGCTCGCCATCGGCGACGAGGAACCAGCGCTCGCCGGCGAAATCCTGGAGGCCGCGCTGAAGTCGATCCAACTCGCGATGGCCGAGTTCGCCCCCGACGGCGCGTGGAGCGAAGGGCCGGGCTATTGGAACTACGCCACGAGCTACAACGTCGTGTTCCTCGCGGCGCTGGAGCGGGCGCTGGGCACCGACTTCGGCTTGTCAGGCCTCCCTGCATTTGCGGATACCGGCTTGTTCCCCATCTACATCACCGGGCCACTCGGCCGCACCTTCAACTACGCCGACGGCAGCGACGGCACCATCCGCGCGCCGCAGATGTTTTGGCTGGCGGGGACGTTCGAGCGTCCCGCCTACCTGCGCTACCAACGCGCCATCGCTTCGGCCCAACCGCTTGACCTGCTGTGGTACAATCCGCGTCTCGACCAGCCATCAGCGGAACCGCTGCCGCTCGACAAATACTTTCGCAGCGCCGAAGTCGTGACGATGCGCAGCGCGTGGGACGACCGCGACGCGCTCTTCGTCGCCTTCAAAGGGGGCGACAATCAGGCCAATCACAGCAACCTCGACCTCGGCACGTTCGTGCTGGACGCGCTGGGCGTGCGCTGGGCCGTCGATCTCGGCGCGGACAACTACAATATGCCCGGTTACTTCGGCAGCCAACGCTGGACCTATTACCGGATGCGCGCCGAAGGCCACAACGTGCTCGTCCTCAATCCCGGTGCTGAACCCGATCAAGATCCGAAGGTCGCTGCCAAGATCACGCGCTTTGAGTCGAAGACCGATCGCGCCTTCGCTGTCACGGACCTCACGCCGGCGTATGCGAAGCACGCGCGAAAGGTGGCGCGCGGCCTGGCTCTGCTGAACCGCAACCAGGTGCTGGTGCAAGATGAGGTGCGGAGCGACAAGCCAGCCGACGTGTGGTGGTTCCTGCACACACCCGCGCAGGTGAAGGTGAGCGACGACGGCGCGACGGCGACGCTCATCCAAGGCGAGAAGAAACTGTCGGCGCGGCTGCTCTCACCGGCGAAAGCGAAGTTCACCGTCATGGACGCGCAGCCGTTGGCTTCGTCGCCCAAGCCGGAGGGCCAGAACAAAAACGAAGGTGTGCGCAAGCTGGCGGTGCATCTGGAAGGCGTGAGCGATTTGCGACTGGTTGTGGTGTTGGCGCCGTTGCGCGAGGGTGAAGTGGTTGCCGGCTCGCGCGCGGAAGTCAAAGCGCTGGCCGAGTGGTGATCCGGAAATCGGCGGTCGAAAAGCCACCTGTTTGAACGACCCCAGATGGACAAAGCGCGGCGCAACTGCAGCCAAGGTAGCGCAGGTTTCCAACCTGCTGTATCGCCGACTTCCAGTCGGCAGGCCGTTCGATCATTCCAGCGCCAGCGGATTGGAAATCCGCGATTCACTGGAAGTCTGCGCTACTTCGGTTGCGGCTCCGTCGCGCTGGGCTTATCCGTGGTTGAACCGATTTTTCCAGGGTGATTTGTCTGTGATGCTCGGCGCCATCGGTTCCGCGGACGCGCGCAGAGAATAATGATAAGGGACTTCAGGTTGACGAAACGAACTTCAAGGCGAACGATCTTCGCGACGATCGGCGTGCTGGCGGCGCTGCTGGCGAACGCTCGCGCCGCGACAGAACGACCGCTGGGCGTCCCTGCCGGCTTGCGGAAGGTCGGGCCGATCGCCGGCGGCTGGGTGCTCTCGAACGGACGGCTGCTCCGGCCCTGGGGCGACCAGATCGAATTGCCGGGCCAGCCTTTCTCGCTGGTCGTTGCGCCGGACGGCAAGACGGGCTTTCTCCTCGTCGCCGCGAATCGCTTTCAAGACCCGTGGGTGCCGGACGCGACGATTCTCGCGAGCATCGACCTCGACCGGCGTTCGGTCACGCGGACCGTGCGCTTCGACAAGCGGCTCTCGGTCGGGATGGGCCTGGCCTACGCCGCTGACGCGAAGCGGCTCTTTCTCGCCGACCCGGTGGGCGATCGGGTGATTGCGGTGCGCACGCCGACGCTCGAGATCGAGCGCGAGATGGCGTTGCCGAAAGGCTCGTTTCCAGTCGGCCTCGCGGTCAGCCCCGATGGCGCGCGGGTGTTCACCGTCGCCAATCTCACCGGCAAACTCATCGAGTTCGAGGGCGCGACAGGAAACGTCACTGCGGAAATCCCCGTCGGCGCTTTTCCGGGGCGGGTGGTGCTCGCCGCCGATGGCGCGCGGGCCTTCGTCAGCAATTGGACTGACGGGACGGTCTCCGTTGTGGACTTGCGCGAGCGGCGCGCCGTCAAGACGGTGAAGGTCGGCCATCATCCCGAAGGCATCGTCGAGTTGCCCGGTGGCGGCGCGATCCTGGTCGTCGTCAATGGCCAGGACGAACTCGTGGAGGTGGACCTGGGAACCGGCTTGGTGCGCCGGCGCATCTCTGTCGCGCCGCGTCCCGACCTGCCACCGGGTTCCTCTCCCACTTCAGCCGTGCTTCATCCCGACGGCGACCGGCTTTTTGTGTGCCTGGCTGGCGACGACGCGCTCGCCACTGTGTCGCTGAGGCAGGGGCGTGTGATCGGTCTCACGCCGGTCGGCTGGTATCCGGTGGACGTGGCGCTCGCACCGGACAGCCGCAGCGTCTATGTCGCCAACATGAAGTCGCCGATGAACCTCATCCCGGAGCGCCATCCGGAACTGTGGCACGCGCGCTACGGCAAGCAGGGAATGGTGTCTGTGATCGCCACTGCGAGCCTGCCCGACGCGGCGGCGACGCGGGCGACGTTGGAGAATGTTGGTCTCGTGCATCCGGGAAGTGATCTAGCCGACAAGAGCAAGCCCTCACCCGCCGTGCTGGCACCCTCTCCCCTCCGAAGGGAGAGGGATGGGGTGAGGGGCAAGCCGCGTTCCAGATCCAAGGCC
>CAYIIH010000441.1:0-6498 GCA_964363225.1 uncultured Verrucomicrobiota bacterium
CTTAGGTTCCAAGCCCATAAAGGCCGGGACCGCAGCTTTGGCCGGGCCTTGCAGCTTGGAAATGACGGAGCCAATGGACGGCCAGCCTCCCGGAGGTTGGGTGCGCATAAGCCGGCCCGTCAGGCACTGGTAATCGTAATGATTATCTTCCGCGCCCACCATGGAGCGAATCGGCACCAGTTTGTCCATGATGGCGGCCAGGCGCGGCAGGTGCTCGCAAATCTGGATGCCTGGCACCGTCGTTTTGATCGGCTTGAATTCACCGCGGATCTCCGATGGCGCCTCGAGCTTGAGGTCGAACATATCCTGGTGCGGCGGGCCACCCGGCAGGTAAATCATGATGATCGCCTTGTGCGACCGGCGGAGGCCCGCGTTGGCTTCGGCTTGGAGCAATTCCGGCAAAGCCAGCCCGCCCAGGCCCAAGGCGCCTATTTTCAGGAAGTTGCGCCGCGAAACGCCGTCACAAAAGCGCGAGGATTTGCCGTAAATGGTTAACATCGATGATCCTGGGGCGGCAGAGGAGCAACCAAAGTCGATGAAGCGTTACAAGGTTGAATCGTTAAACGAGTTACACGGACGGCCAATCTGCGCAGCTTGAGAAAACGCTCATGGATAAGTCGTACGGATCGCGGTTCAATTGAACTCCAGTTGCTCAAATAACTTCCTTCAGCGCCTGGCAGCCAGCGTCCACCAGGTACTGCGGGCGGCCGGTTAAATCGGTGAGCGTG
This sequence comes from uncultured Verrucomicrobiota bacterium, assembly GCA_964363225.1. Taxonomy (GTDB): domain Bacteria; phylum Verrucomicrobiota; class Verrucomicrobiia; order Limisphaerales; family CAYIIH01; genus CAYIIH01. Next base: position 729 of record CAYIIH010000441.1, read on the forward strand.
GTTTTGCTCACGTCGATGCCCAAATTATGATAGAGCGTGGCAAACACATCGCCAAACTGCACCGGTCGCTCGGTCGCTTCACCTCCGAGACGATCCGTGGCGCCGATGACCTGGCCCGTCTTCATTCCGCCTCCCGCCAGCAAGCCGCAAGTCACTCTCGGCCAATGATCTCGGCCGGCATCTTTGTTAATCGTCGGCGTCCGCCCGAACTCGCCCCAAACCACGACCGAGACATCTTTGTCCAACCCGCGCTGATGCAGGTCCTCAATCAAAGCGCTGAGACCTTGATCGAGCAAAGGCAGGTCTTGCCGCAACGCGCCGAAGTTGTCTCCGTGATGGTCCCAGCGGCTGAAGGCCAATGTCACACAGCGCGCTCCCGCCTCCACCAAGCGCCGCGCGATGAGGAAGTGCTCCATGAGTTTAGGCCCTCCGTCATCCCGGTTCTTGGGGTCCCCTTTGCCGTAACGTTCGATGACCTGTTTCTCTTCATGCTGAAAATCCAGGGCCTCAAGGAGTTGGCTGGAAGTGAGCATGCCAAAAGCCTGTTCATTGAAGGCATCCAAGCCCTCCATCAACCCGCTGGCATCCACATCGCGCCGAAAACGATCGAAACTGGCCAGCAACAATTTGCGATCCGCCAAGCGATCCAGAGTGATCCCGTTCAAAACCATGTCGAGTTTGCCGGCCCCTTCGGGCTTGAAGGGCGCGTGGGCAATGCCCAGAAAACCAGCACCGCCCGCGTCCGCCCATGGCATGTGACCCATTTTCGGAGAGAGACCAACGAAAGGTGGAATGGCTTTGTTGACAGATCCTTGCAGTCTGGACAGCACCGATCCCAGGCAGGGCCAGCCTCCCGGTGGCTGGTTTTGATGCCGGCGGCCCGTCAAGCATTGAAATGCGTAATGGTCACCCGTGGCGCCGACGATGGACCGGATCAGCACCATTTTGTCCATGAGCTTGGCCAGGCGGGGAAGGTGCTCGCAAATCTGAATTCCGGGCACATTGGTCTGGATCGGCTTGAACTCGCCCCGAACCTCCATCGGCGCCTCCATCTTCAAATCGAACATGTCCTGGTGCGAAGGGCCGCCCGGCAGAAAAATCATGATCACGGCTTTGTGCGACCGGCCAAGACCCGATTTCGCTTCGGCCTGCAAAAGCTGGGACAAGGTCAATCCGCCCAGTCCCAGCGCCCCGATTCTCAGGAAGTTACGCCGGGAGATGCCGTCACAAAACTGCTGGCGTGGGCCGAAGATAGTCAGCATGAGGGCTTTACCTCTTCTTGTTCAAGAATATCGACGTTGATCGGTGGCACGCAGACAGTGTAAATCCCACTGCTGTAATTTGTCAAGTCGGCAACAAAAAAAGAGAGGCCCTTAAAGAGGAGTTTTGCCGGTGCGAACGCTCCAATCAAAATAGAGGTAATTCCTCAAGGCCGGCTGCTTGCTCCCGTGAACGGGCTTTTTCGGAATGTACTCATAGTAAGTTGCGCCGTTGGGGACGTTTTGTTGGTCGGCGTCGGTAATCGCCCAGGAATCGGAGGGCCGAAGGATTTCCGTTATCCTTTTAACCGCCGCATAAGGCCCGTCCGGACGGCCAAAAGGATAGAGAAGCACTTGCGGCGGGGGGCCGTCGTAATTGGTGACCGTCGCGGCTGAGAAATAGCTCAAGGGCACATATAAAGGCGGAATGATTTGCCGTTTCGGAAAGGCCAGCAGCGACGCCGGGCACCGGGTGACAATCGCCGTGCGCAACGTGAGTGACGGCGGAGGAATGCCCAGATACGTCGTGAGATAATAAGCCATCGACCAGGGGGTGTCCCGGCTATAGGTGAAGAACATCCCGGACCAACATTCGCCAGGCAGTTTTTCGTTGTTATCCTGGGAGTACATGTGAATGGCCAGCCCCATTTGCTTCAAATTGCTCTTGCAGTGGATTTGATGCGCTTTTTGTTTGGCTTTGGCCAGGGCCGGGATCAACAGCCCGGCCAGGATGGCGATGATGGCAATGACCACGAGCAGTTCGATCAGCGTGAACGCTGATTCCGTCCGTGCCAGCAGCCGATTCCTTCTTCGAGTCGCGCCAACCATAGTCCGCGTAATATCATGACATTGAACGGGAGAAGCAAATTCAAATGCGCCGGCTTTCGGCGCGGCTTTATTGTCATCGGTGAAAATCCTCGCAGGTGACGCAGAACGCGAAGGGATGCTGTTCGCTTCTACTCCGAGAATCCCTCTCCTTCTCGTCCTCGTCCTCGAATCCTCCTGCCGGATCGAGCCCGAGGACGAAGCGTGTTCTCATCCTCTGTGAAAGTCTTCGCTTCTTGCGCATATTCTTCGGGCGCGGATTGAACCGCAGAGACGCGAAGGACGCTGAGAGGAGCTTTCCGGTCATCTCTGCGTTCATCGCGTCTCTGCGGTTTTCCATGAGTTGGCAGTTGGTTGCTGTTCCGCCACGTTCCAGCGAGCCAACTCCACTGCAGCCAAAATTGTCTGTTACCTTATCGGGATTTTTCGTTTACTGAGGGTGATGGATTATGCCCGCCCGAACGTGTCCATTCTGCGGCGCGGAGTTGAAGACCGAAATTCTCAACGGCCTCTGCCCCAAGTGCGTCCTCAAACAGATCGGGGCGAACGAGGTGATCTCCGAGGCGCCCGATTCCGCCCACCAAGCCGGCCGCACACCCGCGGCGGGCAAATCCGCCATCCGCCATCCGCAATCCGAAATGGGCTGGGTGCGCTACTTTGGCGACTATGAGTTGCTGGAGGAAATCGCGCACGGCGGCATGGGCGTCGTGTTCAAGGCCCGCCAGCGCAGACTCGGTCGCATCGTCGCGGTCAAAATGATCCGGAGCGAGCGGCTGGCGCGTGAGGCGGACGTGCGCCGCTTTCACCAGGAAGCCGCCGCCGCGGCCAAGCTGCAGCACCCGAACATCGTCGTCATTCACGAGGCCGGCGAGGTCGAGGGGCAGCAGTTCTACTCGATGGACTTTGTCGAAGGCCGCAGCTTGGCGGCGCTCGTGCGCGAGCATCCGCTGCCGGCGCGCCAAGCCGCCGCCTATGTGAGGACGATTGCCGAGGCCATCCACTACGCCCACGAGCAGGGCATTCTGCACCGGGACCTCAAGCCCTCGAACATCCTGATCGACGCGCACGACGCGCCGCGCGTGACCGATTTCGGTCTGGCGAAGGTGCTGGATGACTCTCAACTCTCAACTCTCAACCCTCAACTCACCATCACCGGCCAGGTGCTGGGCAGTCCCAGCTACATGTCACCGGAGCAAGCCGCCGGTCGCAGCCACGACGTGGACGCTCGAACCGACGTGTACGCGCTGGGTGCGATCCTCTATGAGTTGGTGAGCGGGCGACCGCCGTTCAAGGCGGACACGTCGCTGGAGACGCTCAAGCTGGTGGTCGAGAGCGAACCAGTATCGCCGCGGCTGTTGATCCCGCGTCTGCCGCGCGACCTGGAAACGATTTGTCTCAAGTGCCTGGAGAAGGAACCGTCGCGGCGCTACCAGACCGCCCGCGAACTGTCGGATGAACTCGACCGCTTCCTGGAAGGCAAACCGATCAAGGCTCGACCGGTGAGCCAGCCGGAGAAAGTGTGGCGCTGGTGTGAGCGGAAACCCGCGCTGGCGGTGGCGCTGGGCGCGGTAGTTCTCGTGGCAACCGTTGGCTTCGTGGGGATTCTCTCGCAGTGGCGACGGGCCGAAGAGCAACGACGGAATGCGGAATCCAGCGAGTTGCTCGCCCGCCAGAACGCTTACGCCGCCGCCATGAATCTCGCCCAGCGCGCTCTGGCAAACAACGAGGTCGGGCAGGCGATCAGCCTGCTGGAAAAATATCGTCCGACCGGCGAATCCGAACCGGATTTGCGGGATTGGGAGTGGCGCTACCTTTGGCAGCTCTGCCGGGAAGACGAACACTCCACCTTGCATCGCTATTCCTCTGGGATCAGGTCGGTGGCCGTTTCCAAGGACGGTAAATTCCTGGCCGTGGGGAAGGAGGAGGCCGGAGTGCCGCTCTGGGACCTGGCCACGAAGCAGCCGATGGCGGAGTTGCCCGACACCGCCTTCAGGCTGGCTTTTTCTCCCACCGACAGCTTGCTGGCCGTAGCCGCTCAGAACGAGGCCAACCAGCCCCTGGTCAAGATATGGAACGTCCACTCACGCACGCTGGCGGCCACTTTCACCAACGAAGCCTCCATCCAGTCTCTGGCCTTTTCTCCCGATGGCAATCTGCTCGCAACCTTGGACCACCAAGGGAACATTCGGGTGACCCAATGGGAATCCAACCGCATCGTCGCCACCGGAAAGACGGGAACCCCGTTCCGGCGCGCGGAGGCGGGCGTCGTCGTCTTCTCGCCCGATGGCCGACGGCTGGCCGTCGGTGCGGATGTGGGTGTGCTACTGTTGCTGGACTGGCAATCCGGTGAGGTTGTCCGGCTCGAGACCGGGACGGCGGACGGGGTCCACGCGCTGGCCGTTTCGCCTTCCGGTGATTTGGTCGCGGCAGGTTTTGGCTATACGGACGGAACGATCGGCCTTTGGAAGCTGAACACTGGGAAAGCGCGAGGCCGGTTGACCAATCACACCGCCTTTGTGCGAGCATTGGCTTTCACCCCGGACGGACGACGCTTGGTTTCCGGGGCCATGGACCGCACGATCCGCGTTTGGAGCATCCCGGACCAGACCGAGCTTGGGTGCCTTCGCGCCTCTCGGGATGCAGTCGTGGCCTTGGCCGTGCTGCCAGACGGCAAGACCCTGGTCAGCGGGGCGCTTGACGGTACGGTGGGTCTTTGGGATTTTTCCGCTCCCCTCCGGAGTCGTGGTCCTGCCACGCTGGTCATTTCACACGGGCTGCAGTCGCAGGCCGGACTCGCGGCCGCAAGCTATGGGCCCGGACCGCCCGACCCGAAGGTTGTCCGCCGGTTTGGCGTGGCGTTTGCGCCCGATAGCCGGAGCTTCATCACTTCCAACCCCGAAGGTGAACTCGCGGTTTATGATGCGCGCTCGATGGAAATCATCGAACCCTTGCCCCCGCTGGGCAGTAACAACTGGGGCGTAGCGCTCTCACCTGATGGCCATTAGCTGGCGGCAGCCAACGCGTCCGGCAAGATCGAGATCTGGGATTGGCCGGCCCGCCGTGCCGTGGCCAGCCTGGCGCTGCCTTTCCAGTGGGTGGGCAGTATTCGGTTTTCCCGGACGGGCGAATTCCTCCTGGCTACTTCGACAACGCACGACCACCTGAGCACCTATCTCAAGATCTGGCGGACCCGTAACTGGGCCGAGGTTCCGGCCGCTCCGGTTCACTACTCGACTTTGGTCGCAGCGGATCTTTCCCCGGACGACCGCGTGCTGGCGCTGGCTCGCGGGGATGGCACGGTGCAGCTTTCCGAGTTCCCTTCCGGCCGCCCACTCGCCAGTTTCCAGAAGCGCGAAGGTTACCTCGCGGTGCGCTTTTCGCCGGATGGTCGGTTGCTGGCTCTAGGCCGCGCGGATGGTCGGGTCGAATTGTGGAACGTAGCAGACCGGCGGGGATTCGCACCCCCTTTACCCGGCCATTTCCTCGATACCTGGGGCGTAGTCTTTTCGTCCGACGGCCGCCGCCTGCTCACCGGAGGCCGCAACCCCAAAGACGCCGTCAAGCTCTGGGACGTCGCGACCCAGAGTGAGTTGCTGGTCCTTTCCGCCGAGGGACAAATCTTCTACAGTGTGGGCATTTCCCCGGATGGGAGCACTTTGGTCGCCACGAGTTTTGGTGGCGTGGCT
>CAYIIH010000442.1:0-6439 GCA_964363225.1 uncultured Verrucomicrobiota bacterium
GTGATGATCACTTCACCTTCAATAGCTTGGCTCACGCCAAGCATTGGCCCTGCGGACAATCCACGGACGATCCGCGTTTTTCCTGCGCCGGTTACGGCGGCCTCGACGCCCTGGCAGCCATCCGCTACGCTGTCGGCGTGTTCACTCACGTTTCCATTTCGGAATGCGGACCGATGCCGGAGGCGGGCAGCTCGGATCAAAAGGGCCAAACGGTCACAAAAGATTCGCCACCCGCCGCCAAGATCGAACTGTTTCGGTCGCTGTTTCGCGGGCGAGGAGACGTTTATCCCCGCCGTTTCGAGAGCCGCAAGACCGGGAAGGCCGGTTACGCGCCGGCTTGCGCCAACGAATGGGTCCGGGGCGTGTGTGAGAAGCCAAGAATCAAGTGCGCCGATTGTCCCAACCGGCGGTTTCTTCCCGTCACCGACGAGGTGATCCGCTGGCACCTTTCGGGACGTGATGATCTGGGCCGCGACTTCGTCATGGGTCTTTATCCCATGCTTCAAGACGAGACCTGTTATTTCCTGGCGGCAGACTTCGACCAGGAACATTGGCAGGAAGATGCGGGCGCCTTCCTGGAGACGTGCCGGCGACTCGACTTGCCGGCTGCCTTGGAACGGTCACGGTCCGGCAACGGCGGCCACGTCTGGTTTTTCTTTGAAGAAGCCATCTCGGCCAGCCTCGCCCGAAAGTTAGGTTCGCACGTTTTGACTGAAACGATGGAGCATCGTCCCGAGATTGGCCTCGGCTCCTATGACCGGCTTTTCCCCAACCAGGACACGCTGCCCAAGGGCGGTTTTGGGAACCTGATTGCCTTGCCCTTGCAGAAGCAGGCCCGGCAACGGGGAAACACCCTTTTTTTGGACGAGCAATTCAAACCGCATCCGGACCAGTGGTCGTTTCTGGCGTCGGTGCGGAAGATCAGCCGGTTTCGAGCCGAAGCCCTGGTGCGCGACGCGGAATCCAAGGGACGGATTATCGGAGTGCGCGCGGCGATGACGGACGAGGACGATGATGTGCCCTGGACCGCTCCGCCGTCTCGCCGCCGCAAGGAACCGCCCATTGTCGGACCGTTGCCGGAGAGCCTTGATCTGCTGCTCGCGGATGGAATCTACATTGCCAAAGAGACCCTTCCTCCTGGGCTTCGCAATCGCCTGCTCCGGCTGGCTGCCTTTCAAAACCCCGAATTCTACCGGGCGCAGTCGATGCGACTGCCGACTTACGCCAAGCCAAGGATTATCAACTGCGCGGAGGATCATCCGAAGCATTTCGCCCTGCCACGAGGCTGCCTGGAGGAGGTGCGGCAAGTCCTGCAGGCGCTGAAGATAAAGCCAATCGTCCGCGACGAACGCTGCGGCGGCACTCCTCTGAATGTCTCCTTCTGCGGCACGTTGCGCCCGGAACAGCAAGCGGCGGCAAAGGCTATGCTTGAGCACGACACCGGCGTCCTGGCTGCCACGACGGCTTTCGGCAAAACCGTGCTCGCGGCCTGGCTCATTGCTCAACGCGGCGTGAACACGCTTGTTCTCGTTCACCGCCAGCAGCTCCTGGAACAATGGATCGAGCGCTTGTCTGCGTTCCTGGGTTTGCCGGCGAAATCTATCGGACGGCTCGGAGGCGGGCGAAAGAAGCTTACGGGCGGGTTGGATATAGCGCTCATGCAAAGTCTCGTCCACAAAGGCGTGGTGGACGACCGGGTTGCGGCTTATGGTCACTTGGTGGTGGATGAATGTCATCACCTTTCCGCCCGCAGCTTTGAGCTGGTCGCCCGCCGGACCAAAGCGAAGTTCGTCACCGGCTTGTCCGCGACAGTCACCCGAAAAGACGGGCATCACCCAATCATCTTCATGCAGTGCGGCCCGGTAAGGTATCGGGTGGATGCGAAACAGCAGGCCGCGGCGCGGCCCTTCACTCATCAGGTCTTCGTTCGCCCGACGGGATTCCGCGCGCCCGCGGCACCTGAGCCGGACCCGCGCGCCGAGTTTCACATGCTGTACGAGGCGCTCACCAGCGACACGGCACGAAACCAAATGATCTGTGCCGACGTGTTGCGCACAGTGCAGGAAGGCCGGTCGCCCTTGCTGCTCACCGAACGGACCGAGCATCTAAAGCACTTCGCTGAACGGCTCTCCTCCGAGATTCCTCACGTGATCACTTTACAGGGCGGCATGGCCCGGAAAGAACTGCAAGGCGCCCTCGATCATCTGGCGCAGCTTCCGAGCACGGCAGGCCGCGTGATCCTGGCCACAGGGCGATACCTTGGCGAAGGATTTGATGACCCGCGCCTGGACACCTTGTTCCTCGCTCTGCCCGTTTCGTGGCGCGGAACGATCGCTCAGTACGTGGGCCGTCTTCATCGCCTCCATGATGGCAAACGCGAAGTGCGGGTCTATGACTACGCGGACCTGGACGTTCCCATGCTCGCGCGGATGTTCGACCGACGCTGCCGCGGCTACGAAGCGCTCGGCTACACGATCCTGCTGCCCGCCAGCGCTGTGCCCGGATGGCCGGTCGAAGTGCCATTGCCGATCGATCCGGAGTGGAAGAAGGACTACGCCGCCAGTGTCCGCCGGCTCATTCGCGACGGGGTGGACACACCTCTGGCCAACCTGTTTGTCCACGCCGCCCGATCTTCACTTGAGCCACACTTCGCAAAGTGTGGCCAAGGGAGCGTTGGCGACCCTGTTTGTCCACGGCCTGGTTCTCCCTCCCCGGATGCCGAGGGCGCCGCCCGCGCCCGGAGCGCCAGCGAAGCTTTTCTGTATCGCCGGCTGGAAACACTGCCGGAAACGGCCGGGCACTTCCGTTTGAATGTGGAACTGCCCATTCCTTTTGATGGCTGGGGGCGGATGGAGGTGGACCTGTTTTGCGCGGAGGCCGGCGTGGTGATCGAGTTAGATGGAGCGCAACATCTGGCCGACGCCGAAGCTTACCGGCGTGACCGGCGGAAAGATGCGCTGCTGCAGCAGAACGGATATTTCGTCCTGCGCTTCTTGGCGGAAGACGCGGGCAAACGGCTCGACGAGGTCCTGGACACCATCCTGGCCACATTGGTCCATCGCCAGAAGAACCGGAGAGGGTGATGCTCGAGACGCAGGTTCAGAATCCAGGGCGCGAAACTGGCAAATAAACTCGCGCCATTCGGTGGGGTGCCATGCCGCCATGCCTGGCTGGATTGAAACCAATGGTTGCAGGTTTGCCTGCCGAGTCTCAGAGCGTGTGTCAACCTCAGGAAAACGTGTCGCCATTCTTCTCTTCTCACGCTAACCTGCCGATATTGTGAGCAGCACAAGCATGAACAAAGGCCTGCGCGGTGAAACCTGCTTTGCCACCACTCACTGGAGTGTGGTGCTGGCGGCGGGAGACAGTTCGGCCCCGGGCGCGAAGGAGGCGCTGGAGCGGCTGTGTCGCGCCTATTGGTATCCGCTCTACGCGTTCATCCGGCGGCAAAGCTACAGTCCGCATGACGCTCAGGACTTGACCCAGGCTTTCTTTGCCTCGTTGCTGGAGAACCGCGGGCTGCGCGTGGCCGATCCCGAGCGTGGGAGGTTCCGCTCGTTCTTGCTGGCCCGGTTGAAACATTTTCTGTCGGACGAACTCAAAAAGGTCCACGCCCAGAAGCGGGGCGGCGGTCAGACCATTGTTTCGCTGGATGCGGAACTGGCCGAGGAACGGTTCCGCTCGGAACCGTCCACGGAACTGACGCCCGAACTGATCTTCGACGGGCGCTGGGCATTGACGGTCATGGAGCAAACCGTCGCCCGGCTGCGCGCGGAGTATGTCGCGGCGGACCGGGCGGAGCTGTTCGACGCACTGAAGCAATTCCAGCCGGGCGAGGAGGCCGAACGGTCATACTCGGAAGTCGCGGCGCGGCTGGGTTTAACCGAAAGCGCCGTGAAGTCGGCCATCTGGCGGCTGCGCCAAAGGCATCGTGATCTCCTGCGGGAAGAGATCGCTCATACCGTGGCCACGCCTGCCGACGTTGATGAGGAGATCCGTTACTTGATCACGGTCATGGGAGGGTGAGTCGCCTGGGTCTCAAATCACAACCAATCATGAGCGCCAGCACACCCTCCATCGAACGAAATGCCGTCCTGGAGCCGTCTTCAGGGCAGGCCGCCATTCCTCTTGACCGACTGGCGGGCAAAGTGGCGCTGGTGACCGGAGCAGCGTCTGGGATTGGTCGGGCCACCGCTATCGTGCTGGCTCGGCACGATGTCAAGGTGGTCTGCGCGGATATTGCGGCCGACGGCGCGCAGGCCACTGCCGCCGCCATTTCTCGCGACGGAGGAGACGCGTCGGCCTTTCGCCTGGACGTGACTGCCGAGTCGGATTGGCGGGCCGCCCTGGAACAGGTTTTTGCTGCTCACAACCAGTTGGACATCCTGGTGAACTGCGCCGGCGTCTCCTTCGCCGCACCCGTGGCGGACATGCGCCTGGAAGACTGGCGCCGCGTGATGGCGGTGAATCTCGATGGGGTTTTCCTCGGCACGAAACACGCCATCCTCGCCCTGCGCCGGCACGCTTCCGGCGGCAGCATCATCAACGTCGCGTCGGCCTCCGGCCTCAAGGCCTCGGCGGGTGCCAGCGCCTATTCGACGAGCAAGGCCGCCGTCTGCATGTTCACCAAAGCAGTGGCGAAAGAGTGCCTGGAACGCGGCGATCACATCCGCCTCAACACCGTTTGCCCTGGCGGGGTGAAGACGCCGCTGTGGCGGACCATGCCGTTTTTTCAGGAACTGATGGCGAAGCACGGTTCCGAAGAAGCCGCCTTTCGGGCGCTGGAGCAATCGGCGCCGCAGGGCCGGTTCGCCGAGCCGGAAGAGATTGCCCTGGCTGTTCTCTTCTTGGCTTCGGACGCATCTGGGTTCGTTACAGGCACCGATTTAATCATCGATGGCGGCTACACACTTTAGGCTGCAGGCTCATCGGACTAGCGATGGAGACCATCCGCAGGCAGAAGGCGCCGAGCACCAAGGAGAAATCTTCAAACGTTTTCCTTCAACCAGGCCCGCACTTCATCGTGGTCGCCGGTCATCATCAATTGGAGCCGGTTCGGTTTGAAGAAAAGAAAAACAACCCGGATGCCGCGTGAAATCCGAAACTCAAAAGCGTTGTCGCGCAAGCGACGCAGACCCAGACCGGCGTGGCTATGCGGCGTTCCAAAAGTCTCAACAAGCTGCGAGAGGCGCTGGTTGATTTCCTCCAACTCCGAATCGCGGCGATGTTTGGCCCACCGCCTCCAGCTTGGTCCGATTTCAACCGCGAAGGCTTTGGGCCGTGCCGTCCCAGCGTTTGGTTTTTTCACGTTTGGCTTGTTGGGTGATGTTGCGAACGGCGCGTTTGAGTTCTTGGTTCGTGAGGCGGTATTCGACCAGCGCGTTGTCTTCGCTGTAAACTTCCACGGGACGCAGTGCGATAATTCGGCCGCTGCTAGAGTGGACGATGCCAATGTCTTCGCCCTGGAGGACGCGAGAAAGAATTGTGCCCAGGCTCTGGCGGGCCTGCGTTGCGGTCATTGTCTTCATACGCGCATTATACTGTCACCCATCGGCGAGGCAAGCGCCCAGGAAGGCGCGTCCTGCTCAACGGTGGCGCAGCTCAGCGGGTTGAACCGTTGGCGCGCTGCATCGACCAACGCACACTGGCACTGACCGATTCAACAATTCAACGGTTTTAACGATTTGGCGCGCGGCACGCGCAACTTTCCGCCTGCTTTTTCCCAGTAATCAGTGAACATACGAATCGGATCATCAGTGACCGAAACAAATCACTGCCCAGTCTGCCGGACGGCGCTGCCTGCCAGCGCCCCGGACGGGTTCTGCCCGGTTTGCGAGTTTCGCCGGGCGTTGGACGCGCCCGTTGAGACCGGTAGCAGCCGATGTGAGGAGGCTCACTCCTTCTCTCAACCCTCAACCCTCAACGCTCAACCAACTCTGTCCGACCTCAAGAAAATCCGCTACTTCGGCGACTACGAGTTGATCGAGGAGATTGCGCGCGGCGGCATGGGCACAGTCTTCAAAGCGCGGCAGGCCACCTTGAACCGGGTGGTCGCGCTCAAACTCATCAGTTCCGGCGTGCTGGCATCCCATGACAACGTCAAGCGTTTCAAGGCGGAAGCGGAGGCCGCAGCCGGGTTGGATCACCCGAACATCGTTCCCATCCACGAAATTGGCGAGCACGACGGGCAACACTTTTTCAGCATGACGTTCATTGACGGCCCGACGTTGGGCCAAGCCCTCGGCCGCAAGCCCATGCCGCCGCGGCAGGCGGCGCAGATGCTGATCATCGTGGCTCGGACGGTGCATTTCGCGCATCAACGCGGCGTCCTACATCGGGACCTGAAGCCCAGCAACGTCCTCCTTGACGCACAAGGCTCGCCCCGTGAGAGAGAAGGATCGGTGCTGGGGGATAAAGCAAGGGCGTTTTGGCTCTCACA
>CAYIIH010000443.1:0-6383 GCA_964363225.1 uncultured Verrucomicrobiota bacterium
ACGGCGCGCGGCGTTCCCAGAGGTCCAGGCAGGCCCGCGCGAAATCCTGGCGATGAGTGATCGAGTTCACATTGTCATAGACCTTTTCATACTGCTGCACCTTGCTCAGGTAATTCCGGGGATGATCCAATTCATCAAATGGAATGCGCAACCGCCAGATGTAACAGGGGCCGCCCCGGGCCAGGATTTCCTCGGCCAAAGCCTTGGTGCCACTGTAAAAACTGCACGGGGGCTGTCGAAAGGTGAAATTGGGTTCATCGGTTTCCGTGTAACCGTGAACCGCGCCTGGATTCCGCTCCAGCAACGCCTGCAAGTCGGGCCGGGTCAGGTCCTTCTCCACGCGAATATGGCCGTCCTCGACGACTTTGGCTCCCGAGAAGATGCAGCCCGACGAGACATGCCCCCACGGAATTCCGGCAGCCAGGCACGCGTGAGCGATGGTTTGCGGCAGAAGGGTGTTGCCCGCCAGTGTGTCGGCCCGGGCCAGCTCGCAGGCGTCCACGTTCGGCTTGCCCGTGTAGCCGGCGGCGTTGATCAAGAAGTCAGGCCGGGTCTGCCGCAGGTAATCGAGCAGGATTTCAAAGCGAGTGTAATCAACCTGTGCCCGCGAGAGCATGGCAAAGGGCCAGGCCCGTTCCTTGAGACACCGGACAAAGGCTTCGCCAATGTACCCGGTGCCGCCTAAGAGAGTAATCATAACGGCTGGGTCCCTCCTCGAACGCCGGCTCAAAATGGCCGTGGTGACGGGTTAATGTTTGGGGCGCAGGAGAATCACCTTTTTGTCCGTCCCATCCACTTCCACGCTGTGGGTCTCGACGGTGGGATCATCCTTGAGCGCATTGTGAATGATGCGGCGGTCAAAGGCATTGAGCGGTTCGAGTTCGACGACATCGCCCCAACGGCGCACTTTTTCGGCGGCGTCGCGCGCTTTTTTGACGAGCGCGTCCCGGGCTTGGGTGCGGTAGCCTCCCACATCGACGGTGACTTTGGGGGCATTGGGGTCCTCGTGGAAGATGAGGCGGTTGGTGATGTATTGCAGTTCGCTGAGGGTTTGGCCCTGCCTTCCAATGAGGCGCCCGGCATCGTCGGATTTCACATCCAGGAGCAGGCCCTCCTCCAGCATCTGTTCGGTGACGGTGGCCTCGAAATTGAGGAGTTGCAGGACTTTTTCCAGGATGGCTTTGGGTTGTGCAGGCATAAATGCTTCAGGTTCGATTCAGGTTACCGGAACTTTCCCAACCAAATCATCTCTTTTTTTTGGGCGTCCCGCCAGGCGGTGGACTCATCGCCACAGGTTTGGCCCCTGAACTGGCGGGGCCGCTCGGGTCTTTGGTCAGTTTCATCTGGGCAATTGTTAGCAAATTCTGCACGGTCCAGTAAAGCGTTAAGCCGGCCGAGAAGTTGTAGAGGAAAACCATGAACATCATCGGCATGTACTTCATGATCTTCTGCTGCACCGGGTCCATGCCCGGAGAGGGCGGAGTCAGACGCGCCTGCCATAGCATGGTCACTCCCATGATGAGAGGCAGCGGATTGACCGGGAAATGGAAACCGGGAATCATCATGACCGTGTCCGGTTGGGACAGGTCGCAGGCCCATAGGAACTGGGCCCCGCGCAATTCGATGGCGCTTTGCAGCATCTTGTAGAAGCCGAAAAAGACGGGGATTTGCAGGAGCATCGGCAGGCAGCCGCCCAGCGGGTTGACCTTGTTCGCCTTCATGAACTCCATCAGTTTCTGGTTCATTTTTTTCGGATCGTCCTTGTACTTCTCTTGCAGCGCTTTCATTTGCGGCTGCAGCGCCGCCATGCGTTTCATGGACTTGGTGCTGGCTTTGGTCAGCGGCCAGAAGAGCAGCTTGATGATGACGGTGATGACGATGATGGCGATCCCGTAAGCCAGGCCCAGGGCGTGCAGGGCATTCATGGACAACAACAATCCTTTGGCAAAGAAGCCGAAGAACCCCCCGAAATCCATGACCAAATCGAGGTTCCTGCCCAGGCGCGACAACGTGTAGTACTCCTTGGGACCGGCAAAGATTTCAAAGCGGTGCTCCATCACCTGGTTGGTAGCCAGCACCATGCCGGGATAAACAAAGCCCGCCTGATATCCGAACGGTTTGATGAAGGCCTTCGGATCCGCCGCCAGTTGTTCCTTGGTCGGCGGCGGCAGTTCAATGCGATGAGCCACCACCGCCGACGCCGGTGTTTGCGGCACGGTGGCCATGGTAAAAAACTGGTTTTGCACCGCCGCCCAGAGAACATTGCTCGCGCCCTCCGCGTAGTCGGTGCGAGGCGTGCCCGGAAAACATCCCAGGGTGCGGTTGCCAAACCAAGTTTCGCCAATCAACGTCGCCTTGTCGCCATTGAACCATTGCAGACCCAATCGTATGCTCTCATCTTGCTGCCCCACAGGCGTGGCGGTCCCGATGACCCATTCCTGCGCCGGCAGCCGCAGCGGTTCCTTGGAACGATTCTCCAGGCGAATGGAGACCTTGAGCAAATAATTCGTGCTCGGCTGAAACTCTTTGACGAGGTGCAGTCCATTGGACAGCAGTTTCTCGGCCCGAACGCCGGTCGCCGTTTTGCTCAGTTCAAAAACGCCGTCCCCTTGCACCGCTTCGCCACCCAGGATGGTAAAAGCCGCCACGGGCGCCGCCGTGTTCAAAGTCGCCAATTGATTGGTCGGTCCCTTGGCGTCCTTTTTGCAGCCGACAAATTGGGGATAACGCTTCAGCTCCACCAGTGCCAGGCCGCCGCCATGCGACGTAAACAAGTAGCGCGCGTTGTCATTTTCCACCTGCAACGTCTGTTCCGGCCCGCCGGGGCGGGGCAGGGTGCTGGCCGGCAGCGGAGCAGAAATGACTGGCGTGGCCAGCGGGGCCGAAGTGGTGGAAGCAGCCTCCGCAGCGGCTGGAGAAGAGGTGCCTTTGGACGGCAGATTGGTCGTGCCGAAAGGCGACTGCGCAGTCTTCGGCAAGGGCTTGGGCGGGTAAAGCCGGCTGACCAAACCATACCAGCCCATCAACAAGGCAAATGAAGCCAGCAGTATGATGATTGATTTGCGATCCATGCGAATGAAATTCAGCCCCGAATTCTGGCCGCCACCCGGAGGGTCCGGGTCCCGGATGAGTTGGGAGAAGCGAACTCACGTTTGGCAACCGGCGGCACGGGATCACGTCCGCACCCGCCCCAGGGATGACAGCGGCAAATCCTGCGCAGTGCCAGCCACGCGCCGCGCGCGGTCCCGTGGGTTTTGATCGCGTCCAAAGCGTAAGCGGAACAGGAGGGCGTGTACCGGCACCGGGCTGACGGGCCAAAGAAGAAAGTCTTGGCCGGGGAGAGCGCCAGACGATAAGCCTGAATTGCGAAGACTAAGATGCGCTGGCCGGCGTTCACTTTGTGGTTTTCAGCAGGTTAGCCTGGCGCAAGACGTTCAAATAATCGTATTCCACCTGGGCATATCTTTTCCCGGCAATTGACTGCCGCGCGACCAGCACCATGACCACCGGCAGCCGCAAATCTTGTTGATGCAGCCGAAACGCCTCCCGCAGCAGGCGGCGAGCCCTCGTTCGCGCCACGGCGTTGCCTAGTTGGCGCGAGGTAACCAGGCCGAGCCGGGAAATGGCGCTGCCCGGAAGCGCCATCCAATTGGCGATCAAACAGCCCTTGACCAGGCGCTGTCCCTGGCTGCGGACCTGGGCAAACTCGCGCCGCTCTTGCAGGCGCATAGCCCGCGTCAGCCGCAGAGACGCCGACGAGGAAGCGGTCATGATGGGCGCGGCAATCTGCTTAAACGGGCGTCAGCCGCTTGCGGCCGACGCGGCGGCGATTGGCCAGGATGGCTTTGCCGCTCTTGCTGGAGTTGCGGCTCAGGAAGCCGTGCTGCCGCTTGCGGCGGATTTTCGATGGTTGATATTGGCGCTTCATAATTTCAATTCAATTTCAACGTCCCTTCGCGGCCCAAACTCAGCTTCCGAGGGGCGAAACCATGCGCGAAGGATTCCCGCTATTGACGGAGAGCGGGAGGATAGCAGTGAAGAGAGAGGTGTCAAGCTCTCCACCGCTCTCTCTCCACCGCTCTCCACCGCTTTTGCCACAGATTCGAGCAAGAAACCAAGCATGAGCTTTACCGGAACAGTCAAAGACGGCGTGATCGTTTTGCCGCCGGGCTTGAAGCTCCCCGATGGATTGGAGGTTCAGTTGACCGTCCCTGATTCCGCGTCCCCGCCATCGTTTGCCGACCGGTACGCACGTTATCCGCATGTATTCAGTCTGGATCGGGGAGCGCACGCGTCTCGCGTGCTCTGGTCAGCGTCCCGCTGAGCAGTTTAGGCGCTGCAGATCGGTTCACAATTTGGTGACCGTTCATCCGGCGCAGAGGTCCTCGGCGAGACGCCGAGGACAGCAGCCGAGACGGCCGCGCTCCCCTCTTTCAACGGCATACTTACGGCTTATGTCGGAGTGGCGGATGACCTTCCGTCTGACCTCGCGGGCACGGAATCGCGTGAGGCGCCGACGCGCACCCGCAATTCATTCGTCGCGCCCGCGCCGCGCAGGGCGTTGCGCACCTCGAAGTAACCCGGCGTGAAACTCGGCAGGTGCTCGCCGGCGAGCGTGCCGTTCAGCCAGACGCGCGCTCCGCAGGCGGCTTTGTGAATTTTCAAGAGCGCCACGGCAGGCACAGCCTCTTTGATCTGAAACGTTTTCCGATACCAAAAGGCTTCGCGCAATCTGTTGGTTTCGCCCACTCCAGCGAACGCCGGTTGGGCCATGTCCACCAGACCCGGCACCGGCACGCGGCGCTCAAAACGTGCTGGCGCCTGCTCCATCGTTCCCTCGGCGATGTCCCAGTTGCCATCGAGGGAAATGACCGCCCGGACTGTGCTGGCCGAGTTGAGAGCAGGCAGCAGACACAGGATAACGACGGGGATTGCGATTCGACACTTGGAGGTATTCATAGCAGCAGGCTCCGCAGATTTTGAAATCCTTTCACGCAGTTGATGTTGACGCCGCCAACGGCCATTCGACAGTCGAATGCCGCCAACTTAGGGGAGCAGAGAGTGATTATCTTGATTTGGGTCAAGACTGGAAGAAGCTGCCGGCTGCCGGCCGTGCATCCGCGATTTGTCGGTGCTTGGAAAGGCCGCGTTCTTGGAGCGCCGGTTTGGAACCGGCTCTGGATGCCGATGGGCTTGCCTGGTGTGGCGAACACCCAAAGCCGGTTCCAAACCGGCGCTCCAAAAACGCGTGGATGCACGCACCGGCGGCATCCCAAGGCGCTGCCCTCTGCGCTGCCAAAGGACGGCGCCGGTTGTGGTGGGGTGGGGGCGGGAAGGGAATTACCTGGACCGGTGGAGCAGAGCGTCGCCGATCAGCCGTGCCGCTTCCTCTTGAGTAAAGCGGTCCGTGTTGATCACCAGATCGTAAAGCAATGGATCGTCAATGCTCTGGCGAAAGTGTTTCTTGAGATACCGTTTTCGTCCTTGCTCTTCTTTTCTGATAAACTGCAAGGCTGCCTTTTCGCCGATGTGAAAGAAGCTTTGCACACGCTCGATCCGATTCTCCAGCGAACCCACCAACCGGACGTGAAAGACATTCTCCAGCTTGCCGGTAATGACATTGGCCGCCCGGCCCACCAAGATCACATGGCCCAACTCGGCCAGGTGCAGAATGGTTTCCGTGGTCTGGCGCACCAGCGTCCAGGAGGACGGATGCAGACCAAGCACTTCTTCCACCATGTCCTGAATCGCCGAAACCCGGTCTTCCGGCATGAACTGAGCCAGTCGCTGGGGCAGGCTATGGTCAGCAAGGACCTTTTCCACCAGATTCTTGTGAAAAACCGTCCAGGGACAAGTCGTATCGCGATCATGGGCTTGGAGGTATTCCGCCAGTTTTTCGGCGATGCTAATTCCGCCGGAACCGGTCTCCCGGGAAATGGTCACCGCCGGACGCGGTCGTTCGTTCTGGGAGGCTGACGTTGGTTTTTCCGCCGGCTTCATCTGGCAGCCGATAAAGGCGTGACACTTCTCCAAGGCAATTTCAGTATTCATAACATTGGCCTTTCGGTTTTAGATGACTGACTTGCATTAAATTACCAGAACTTTCGCCTCTGCTCCACCTGGAAGACGAATTTTTAGCTCGTCTAACGCATGAAATGAAACTCCTTCCGGCCTATTGCCAACGAATCTGGATTGTGTCATAAACCAGAGCAGCAGACCGTTCTGGCCGGCGCCCGAACCAGCGGGCCGCCTTGAACCGGGCCAGCCGGTCATCAGCAGCACCGAATCAATGCAGACACAAACCATGAAGGAGCCAGACCATGAAAAATAAGCTTCTTCTGGAAGTCGAGTGGGTAGTTTTTGGGAGTTTTTGAGAGCATTCA
>CAYIIH010000444.1:0-6310 GCA_964363225.1 uncultured Verrucomicrobiota bacterium
TTTTCCTCGCCGACTGTGACGTGTTTGTCGTTGGCATAAATAGCAGCAGAAGTGTTCCCCAAATAGACATCACCACCGTTGTCATTAAGGAGTAGCGTACCCGGAGTGTTGTTGTTGTACTGTTGAATGTCGTTGATATCGAAACCGATATGCTCGCCATTGCGGCTGCCAGAATGAAGCAGTCCTTGACCGCTGCCGGAAGTGAGGGCCGTTGATCCGTCGATGAATATGCTCCCTGGAATCGTCAGGTCGCTGAAGGTGATCTTGCTCGACGGCAGGGTCGGGATGAGGGACGCATCGAAGGCGCCAGAGGTGATCTTCGACGCAGGCAGGTTCGGAATTCGATCTGATGAACTGAAAGTGCCGGTGGTGATCTTCGACGCAGGCAGGTCCGGAATTCGATCTGATGAACTGAAGATGCCGCTGGTGATCTTCGACGCATCCAGACTGGGGATGTGTGAGGTGGTCAGAGTTGGGATGTGGGACGAACTCACGGTGCCCGAGGTGATTTGCGACCCATTCAAGCTCGTCAACGACGCCCCGATCCCCGAGAACGAGGTGGCGGTAATCGGGCCGCTGACGTTCATGTTGGTGGCGCTGACATAGGCATTGCCGGCCCTATTAACAAGTTGGGAGGCGTGCTTGGCCAGGAACGCGTACGGCACGGTCAACAGTCGGAGCCGCGGCGTGATCATCGAGTCGCTGCCGCTCGGCCCGATGCCCTTGACCGTGATCTCCACGTACCGATCCGAGGCGTCCGCGCTGGAAAACAGCGTGGCCAAGCCCGGCCAGGCTTCGCTGCCCACCTGGGCGCCCTCGCCCAGCAGGACGCTGAAATAACCCTTGTCCACCGTCACGGTCTGCTGCTCGGTCCACAAGCGGTTGGTGCCGAGGTCGGAACTCGAGTGCTTCCAAATCCGGAAGATCACGTCGTAGTTCTGCGGCGCGCTGAAGCCGAGGGCCTGGCCGTTGGCATCGACCAGGAAGCCTTGGTAGGTCAGCTTGTCGGGCGGCAGGGCGTCGGCGGCGCGGGCGGCGGGAGCGCCTGCGGCCAGGGCCAGCAGGAGAAGAAGGGCGGCGCGCCCGAGCCGGGCGCAGGCGGTCAGTGCTTTCATGGAGAGGCGGTGGGTTTGAGGGTGGGGGTATGGATGGGAAGACAGGGTTTTCATGGGATGTGGTTTGCTGGGCTCAGAGTGTTATGGAAAGTGGTGGCGAAGGTTGATTCCGTGGCGGGGCGATGAAGCGGCCGGAGCGCCGACTTGCAGTCGGCTTAAGGCGGACGTACTGGGTCTCGGTGTTGGTTGGCAAACCGAACGATCTTCCGCTCTGCGCACGGTCCAAGCCGGCAACCTGCCGAGGCCCCAGCCGTCAGGTTCAGCGAGCGCCTGCCGGGTAACGCAGAGTTGCACTCTATCAGTATCTCCCGAAATTGTCGCAGCCGGCGCGAATTTTCTCCCAGCGAAGGAAACCGCAGAGACGCGATTGGCGCAGAGATTCTCAGCAGCCCTTTCTTCTCTGCGTTCCTCGTGTCTCTGCGGTTTTCTCGGTCTTTCGTTTTGGTTGCGGCTCCGTCGCGCTGTGCCGTATCGCAGGTCTGCAACCTGCGGGCCGTCCAGCCAATCCCCGACGGCCTCGCAGTTTCGCGCGGTCTGCCGGATCGCGCACATCAACGCGCCTCGGCCATTCGCGCGGCGTAAGCCGGCAACATGCCGGCGCTCCGGGGATGCGATCTTTTCGCGCCTTTTGTGCCTCTTTGCGGCCATTTCGACTCTTCCGGTGTGGCTCATGGGTTGGTGGTCAAGTTGGGCACATCATTGATGCGGTTGAGGGTGAAGACGCCGCGCACCTCGAACTGGCGGGTGTCGTTCGCGCCGCCCGCGCGGGCCAGGCCCAGCAGCCGGATCGTCTCGGCGTAGCCGCCGGTGAGCTGCTGGCCGGCGGCGGTGAGACTGGCGAAATCATTTTCCGGCGGCGTGACCAGGAGGGTGATGTCCCGGACGATCGTGTAGGACTCGGAACCCTGCGGCAGGACGTTCCGGAACGTGGCGTCCCGGTTGTCATGGTCCGGGTGGTAAGTGTGGACGAACGGATTCGAGGCGTGATCGTTGAAATCATTGGTCACGGTGGCGGTCACGGTGGCGGCCAGCCCGAGTTTGCCGGTGAAGGCCCACCCGGCGTTGGCTTCGCTCCACGGCAGGTGAGTGGCGCTGATGCGGCGGGCGTCGGCCAGGAACGCGCGCCCCAGAACGGATTCACGGGTGGCGACGACCGCGTTGGTGTAGGGGTCCAGCCCGACATAGACGCGCTGGAGCAGGACCGCCCCCCCGGTGTTGGTGGGATTGTGGACAATCAGGCGCAACGGGAAGAAGCGGGGAACCGCGCCCAGGTTGGTGTTGACGGCGGTGACGACGTATTCGCCATTGGTGCTGGCCACGGGCTTGTCGTTCGCGTCGCGCTGGTAGGTCTTCAAATACTGCCCCACCTGCGTTGCCATCGCGCCGCCCACCCAGAGGCCGGCACTGGAGGCGGCGGTGGCGGAGACCGGCAGATCCACCTGCGAGTGGCCGAGCGAGTCGGTCAAACGCAGGATGCCGGCAAGCAAATCGCCCGGATTGGCGGCGATGGCCGAGCGGTTGAGGCCGAGCACCACTTCGACGTCGGAGCCGAGCCGGCCGGCGGGCTGGAGCAACCAGGACTGGGAACCGCCCACAGCAAGGCCGGTGTAACCGTAGGTGAGGTTCGCGGTGTTCAGGCTGCCGCGCACGAGCAACGGCGGCGCGCCCAGGATAGCCGCTTGGCCGGAAGGCGGCGTCTCCGAGGCGGCGAGTTGCAGGGTGACGGTGAGGCTGTTGGCCGTCAGGTTCCGCAAGCGCAAGCTGACGGCGCTGAGATCGCCTCCAAAGTTCACGCCGCCGGCGCCTGAAGAAACGATTTCAAAGGGGCCAAAGTAGCGGTTGTAAAGGTTGCCGGCGCGCATCCAAACCGCCTTGCCGCGTGCAAGCGGGGTCGTCCGCAACGCATACAGCCGGATCGGATTGCCCGGGCCGAGTTCGCCGCCCGGATAGGTGTAAATCTCGGCCTGCTGCTGCAGTTTAGGGGCTTGAGCCAGGAAGTCCTCAAAACTGGGCGGGTTGACCGGCACGGTAGGAAAGCCGAGAAAGTTCAGGCCTGAGACTGTCCACTGGCGCCTGGACAGCACCGGGCGGCCCTGGAGGTTCCAGGTGAAATCAGCGGTGGCATAGACCAGGTAGGCGGCATTGGCCACCAAGCGTTGCAACGGAGAGGTCAGACCGGCCGAGCGCTTCCAACTGGCCCATTGGCTGCCTCCATCCAATGGCTGCTGCGGGGATTGGACAAACTGCATGGTGGCGGGGCTGGGTATCCACATCCAGACTTCCTGGATGGGAGTGGTAATCAGGGCGCCGGGTCCGACGAGGTTGTCGAGCGTGTCGTGGGAGGCATCGACGTGCAGTTCGATCGCGTTCCAGCCTTGCTTGAGCGTGAGTGTCTGGGTGAGCCATTGGGCGTGGGCGGTTGAAGGCGCACAGAGCGTGAGGAGAGCGAGGAGAAAGGCTAAAGGCTGAAGGCTAAAGGCTGAAGGAGTGGCGAGGGAGGAAGCATTCATTTGGGCTGGGGGTTGAAAGCGCAAATCAAAAATCGAGATTCAACAACTGGAAATCGGGCACTCATGGCTTGCGATAGAAGTACCAGGCGGGTTGAGGGTTCAGGCGCTGCAAAGAGCCAACCGCCTGGCCATTGGCGCTCCCGCCGAAAGTGAGCAGCTCGGCGCCGCTCCAGACCGCCGCCGCCCCGCTCCGCGCCTGCGGATTGCCCGCCGAACTGAGCGCGCGCCATTGGGTGGTGGCCGGGTTGTAGGCGCCGCCCGAAGCCGCCGTGCCCGAGGCTGTTTCACCGCCCACCACCAACAACTCCTGGCCCGTCCAGAGTGCGTTGTGGTTGTGCCGCGCCGTGGGCGCGCCCGTTGCCGGCAGGGCCTCCCACCTGTCGTTAATCGGGTCGTAGGCGCCCCCGTCTCCCAGCAGTTCGCCGCCGCTCAGTTGGCCACCCCACACCAGCATCTTTTGCCCGCTCCACACGGCGGCGTGACCGCTGCGGCCGGACGGCGCGTCCGTCAAGTTAAACGCCCGCCATTCCAAAGGCGAAGCTCCGGCGTCGAAGGTCAACTGCGCCCCCGAATTAAGCGGGCCAGCTTCGCCTTCGCCTCCCCAAAGAATCAGCCGGCTGCCCGTCCACTCCGCTACCGCCCCCATTCGAGCCGCCGGTGCGCCCGTCAATGGCAGGGCGCTCCATTCGTTCGACGCCGGATCATACAATGCGCCGTCCGCCAGCAGCCCGCCGCTGTTACGGCCGCCCCAGATCAGCATCCGGGCGCCCGTCCAGAGGGCGACATGCCCATCCCGGCCGGCGGGGGCGTTGAGAGTTGGCAGGGCTGTCCAGGCTTGCGAAGCGCGTTGCCAGCGCGCGCCGCTGCTGAGATAGCCGGTCGTGTTAAAGCCGCCCCAGATGAGCATTTGGCCGCCGGTCCAAACGGCGGTGTGCCCCACGCGGGCGGCGGGCGCATTGATGGAAGAGATCGACTGCCATTGATCCGGGCCGGGCGCGTAGATGCCGCCCGAAGCCGAATAGAGCCCGAGGCCGAGGGTCCCGCCCCAGACCACGATTTCCTCGCCTGTCCACACCGCGGAATGCCCGGAGCGCGCCGACGGCGCATCGGTCGAGCTTCCGTCCACCCAGGCCGGCGCCGGCACGTTCATGAACGGCACGAAGCCGTAGCCCGCCAGGGCGGCGTCGGTGGCCGAGGTGGAGACAGCGGTCAAGCCGGAGGGCGGAAGGGCCGTCGAATTGGTGAGTTGCAACGCCGCCAGTTGGTTGGAAAGCGTTTGCAGGGTCGCCGTCAGCGCCGCCAGTTGCCCGGAAAGCAGGTTGCTCAGCGAGAAAATGTCCGTGTCCTTGTAAGCCACATTGGCGGGCAATCGCGCCGGCGGCAGAACCCCGGTCAGATTGGCCGCGTCCAGCACGCCGGGCGCGAGTTTGGGCGCCGTGATTGCGCCGTCGGAGACGGTGGCCGAAATCAGCGCGGAGCCGGCTGGTGTGATCCGTTGATCGGGCGTGAGCAGCTCGAAACCGTGGGTGCCGTCGTTGAGCCAAATGCGCAGAAACAGCGCGCTGTTGGTGAAGACATGCGCCGGCAAGGCGGCCATGTTGGCCAGGTTGGTGTCGCCCAGCGCCAGCGAGTAAAGGCCCCGGCTGAGCAGGAGGGGCACCGCCTGGTCCGGTTGGCCATCCAGATTCGCGTCCGAGGAATTCCGCCAATAGGTCTGCGACCCGTCCTCGTTCACCAGGGCGAATTTGAATTCCACCGTGCCATCGAAGAGGGTGGAATCGACCTGCAACCGCCCTTGCACATTGAACAAGCCCGGCACTTGCGCGTGACTGCCCAGACTTACCCACCACAACACCCAACATAGGATTACAAATCTCACGTCGTTCCTCGATGGAAGGGCATTGGGCGATTCAGCATCCCGCTGGTTATTCTTGTTAATGTCAGTACATTTCACGGACAGCAAGTCTTATCTTGTGCATTAATTAATTAGTATGGCAGGTTCCAGGTTTTCCGTGTTGACGCAAGTCAAAGATGCGGGTTTTTCTTGTTCCTTGGGGACGCCCGGCTCCAGGGCGCCACATCGCTGCCGTAGGGGCGATCGACGGATGCCCGCTCCACAGGGGAGCAACTGTCACTGCTGCAGGTGCGCGCGCGCCGTCCGGCTTGTCCCCTCCGGCCACGGGGCAGATGGTCCTTGTGAGAGCCGTTTCGGGCACAACCTGATTTCTGCCGCGAAGCCCGCCGCATCGACGCCGCCACCCTCACGCCCGCTTGCCGAGGCAACGCGATTCAATCGCTGCGCTGAAAAGCGGCGCGCAGAGTGGCGATTCCCTGCGTTCGGAAGTCCCGTTCAAAATCGGTCAAGATCTCCGCCAAGGCGGCGGGCGTTTCCACGGCTTGAAAAGCCGGATTTTCTGTGAAAACCGTGGTCATTTGCGCAAAGTAATCCGCGTCGTCGGTGCGCAAACAGATGACCCCGTGGGGAGCCAGGGTTTGGCGGGCAAGTTCCGTAAAGCGGGCATTCACCAGCCGGTTTTTGCGATGCCGGCGTTTGGGCCATGGATCGGGAAAATAGACGTGCAGAACGCATACCGAGGCGCGGGGGAGCAGGTATTCCAACAGATAGGAAGCTTCGATCCGGATCAGCCGCAGATTGTGCAGGCCCGCCCGCATCCCCTTCCGGTC
>CAYIIH010000445.1:0-6291 GCA_964363225.1 uncultured Verrucomicrobiota bacterium
GTTGGGCGGGACACTCCGGGCCCGCCGGCCGTATGACCGGCTCTATGTTGTGGCGCCCCCGGAGTTACGCGCCCTACCTGGAGGTTCATAGGCAGGGTCATGGGCAGGGTCCGCAAGCAGTTGACAGCCGCTGGTTTTCGAGATCAATCTTGCCTATGCAAACAAATCCGTTTCGTGCTGCTCCAATACACCGCCGCGAATTCATCGGCGGTCTCGGCATATTGCTTGCCACAACCGCTGTGGCCAGCCGGACGGCCGTTGCCGGTGGCAATGCCGAGGCGGGCAAGAATGACGCCGGCATTCCCTTGCGGGTATTGGGGCGCACGCAAGAGAAGATAACGATTCTTGGCCTGGGCACGGCCCCGGTCGGCCACAGCAAACCGGGCGCGGAGAACGGCGTGCCGGTTTACCGGGCGGCGCTGGAAGCCGGGATCAATTACGTGGACACAGCGCACTTGTATGATGACGCGGAAGCGTATTTGGGCGAGCTGATGCCGGGCTGGCGGGACCGGATTTTTCTGGTCACCAAAGCGGCGCCGCGCAGTTCCGATCCGCGCGCGGCAGCCCGCGACATGCAGCAGCAATTCGACCGCTCCCTGCGCCTGCTGAAAACCGATCACGTGGATTTGCTGCACGTCCACAGCGTGGGCGACAAGCCGCCCGAGATGATTCTGGCGCCCGGGGGGCCGATGGATTTCGTGCGCAAAATGAAGGAAACAGGCAAGACCCGGTTCATCGGCATCACCGGCCATAACCGTGCTCCCCGCTTCATCGACCTGATCAACACGGGGGAAGTGGACGCGCTGATGGTGGTGCTGAATTTTGCCGACGACAACCTCTACCAATTCGAGGAAGAGCTCCTGCCCGTGGCGCGCCGGCATCGTTGCGGCATCCTGGCCATGAAAGTGTTTGGCGGCCATAGCGGGGGCTTTGCCGGGTACCGCCGACGTGGCCCGGCCAAAATGCCCGCGGCGCTTTTGGAGAAATCCATGCGCTACAGCCTGGGCATTGAAGGCGTGGCCGGGGCTGTCATCGGGCCTTACACAGTCGAAGAGGTCAAGCAGAACGTGGAATGG
The DNA here is from genome assembly GCA_964363225.1 of uncultured Verrucomicrobiota bacterium. Lineage (GTDB taxonomy): Bacteria > Verrucomicrobiota > Verrucomicrobiia > Limisphaerales > CAYIIH01 > CAYIIH01. The sequence continues at coordinate 1,077 of CAYIIH010000445.1, forward strand.
GCCAAGCGCTGGAATCCTTTGCCACCCGAAGAACGGGCCAGCCTGCGGGAAGAAGGCAAGAAACTGGCGGCAGTCTGGGGGCCGCGCTTTGGGCCGGCGGCCTGAAACAACAGGATGGATTCAAGAAACGGCAAGGTCAGTCTTGCTTCAGATACTCCACCAGATCGGCCAGGTCCTGCGGCGGGAAATCCTCGAAACCTTCCGGCATCAAAGAAAGCCCGGTCGAAGTGATCGTAGAAATGTTGCTGCGCAGAACGACCTTGGCTTCCCTCCCATCCAGCAGCGTTACGCTGCCAGGCATCTCCGTTTCGATGATGCCATACAAAAACCGGCCATTTGTGCTCTGCACCAGGTAATTGAGATAACGCGGGTCCACGGCCCGGCTCGGGTCCACAATATCCGTCACCAGCGCTTCTTTAGACCGACCTCGGAGTCCTCCTAAATCCGGCCCCGTATTGCTTCCGAGGCCCTTGTAAAGAATCCCTTCCGTCGCCGTCCGCCGGTTGTGGCAATGCGCGCAGTTGGCCAGAAAAATGCGCCGCCCGTTCATGGCGTTCCCTCTCAGAATCTGCAAACTCGCCCGCAGATACTCGATCTTCTTCTGTCGTGCTTCCGGAGTTTTGGGATGGAAAAGGCTTTGAGCGCGTTGCCGCACCTTTTCCTCCGGAAACCACAAAAGCCGGTCGCGCCACGACGGACTCAATTCCATCGCGTGAATCTCGCCTTTCGCGATGGCATCAAGGAGCAACCCAATGCCCTGCGCGCGGTTCAGCAAAGCGGCCAGGATTTCTTCGCGAATTGGCATGGTGCAGGCCGCCCACCGGTCCAGCAAAGCGCGCGCGACCTGCGCGTTGGGAATCGCCCCCAGAGCCCGAATAGCCGCCCGCTGCACTTCGGGCGGCTCCTGCGGATGGAGCCATTCCTGCAGCCGGGGCGCGATCTTCGGCGCGGGAGCAAGCGCCAGCAGGCTGATGGCTTCGGCTCGCTCGGTGGCCGGTCTGTTCGTCTCGCCGGCCGCTTGCACCATCTGCGCTGACCAGCGGGCCAGCTCCTCTGTCACGCCGGCGCTGCGAGTCAGCGGCGCCAAGGTCACACCTGCCTGATGCAGCCGGCCAATCAACGATGCCAGCGCCGCCCTTTGCCACCCGGCCGGCTCGCTGCCGGCTCCGGCGGCAACCACTTTGAGCAACGGCACCACTTCCTCTTCGTTTCCCCGGCTGCCCACAGAATCGGCCAGCATCCTCGCAAGATCAATGGCGCCTGGCCGAGGCGATTCCAGGAAGTCGCGGTCCAGTGTGCGCAGACGCGAGAGCAACTCGACCTCGGCTCCCGCCACCGAGCTAAGCACCGCCGAACGCAACCAAGGGTCACTGCCGTCGCGCATCGCCAGCCGTGCCAAGGCGTGCAAAGCGCCTTCCCGCGTTCGCGCCCCGTGAACGAGCTCGTCTGACGTGAAAGCGAGCTGAAAACGAACCCGTGGATTCTCATCCTTCACCAGGGCGAGCACGGCGTCCGAGAGCTGGGTCAATTGGGACGGTGAGATTCTGCGTGGCGGAGGCTCGGTGTCATGCTCTCCTTGGGTTTTCTGGCTCGTGAGCGCGCTTGCCCGGGCGGAAAAGAACGTCTCGCTCAAGCGCAGAGCATGTTCCCGGACACCCGGCTCAGCATCTTGGAGAGCCAGCCTAACGCTCTCCGCGTCCAGTGCCGCAAGTCCGTCCAAAGTCCAAAGAGCATGCAGCCGCGCCAGAGGGAGTTTTGACTGTCGAACCAGCCGTTTGAGGCCGCGGATGGCGCTTTTTTCCTGTCGCTCCACCAGCAAGCGTTGCGCGGTCAAGCGCCACCAGGCATTGCTGCTTTCCAGGTGCTCCACCAGTTTGGCAGGGGAGGCTCGACTCAACTTTGGCCTTGGGAACCGGGGCGCGCCGGAGTGAGTCACGCGATAAATCCGGCCTTTGTCATCGCCGGCCCGAAAGTCGAGTTCAAGCTGCATCTCGAGGGTAATGCCGAAAGGATGCTCGATCACTTTGCGATAGAAATCGGCGATGTAGAGCGCCCCATCCGGCCCGACTGTCAGGTTGACCGGGCGAAACCAATTATCGGTAGAGGCCAGGAACTCACGATCCTCTTCTCCGCGCCGGGCGACGAAACTGACGCCCTGCGGCGCCAGGATGTCCCGGTGGATCAGATTGTGGAGCGGCTCGCACACGTATGAGTTTCCTCGATACTCTCCCGGAAACGCTCCGCCGCGATAGATGGCCAACCCGCAGGCGGTGGTCGTGTGGCCTGCATGATGGAATTCATTGAAACGCTCCTCGATTTTGCTGAGGGGATAAACTCGCGCCAGGCTGCCGTGATCGGAGATGTCGTCCATCACCGTTGGGATGGCGAGATGCGGATTTCGCTCCAAGTAATGGCGTGGCAGGACTGGGTGGCGAATATGATTGGCGTTGTTGTTGATGAAGCGGTTGCCCCAATCATCCAGGGCCAGGGCAAATTGCGAGCGGCCGGAAACGAGTTCAAAGGCCCCCGTCTCAGGCCGGAAACGGAAATCGCTGCCGCTGACCTGCACAGCCTGGGCGCCCGAGATACGACCGGAACGAATTTGACCGTAGCCATTGGCCGCGTAAATCCAATTGTCCAGGCCATAACACAAACCGTTCACGCGGTGCTGCGGATTGCCTTCGCCGAATCCCGTAAGAACGACCTCTCGGACGTCCGCCCGTCCGTCATGATCCGTGTCCTCCAAGTAGAGCAGATCGGGCGCGGCGGTGACGAGCATGCCTCCTTTCCAGGCCAGCACCCCGGTTGGATAGGGCAAGCCGTCCGCGAACACCTGGCTGCGGTCCATGCGGCCATCGCCATTGGTGTCCTCCAGCAGCCTGACGCGTCCGGGCGGAGCGGGAGGACCACTCGGGTAATCGCGCATTTCAATCACGTACAGCCGGCCATCTTCATCGAAAGACATCGCCACCGGATCGAGCACATCAGGCTCGGCAGCGACCAACTCGATGCGAAACCCTTCCGGCAATTGGAACGTGCGCAAAGCCTGCTCCGGCGGGAACGGCCCGGTGTAATCCTGTGAGACCGCCCAGGACGCTGCAGGCAAGAACGGGGCGGCGCAGGGCCAGATACAGATCAAGATTAATGCGAGTCTCGTTTGCATGCTTCGAAACATGGAGTTAAACAACCAAGCGACCGTCGCCGGGTCGAGCGCATTCTGGCATCTGAAGTCCGTATCGGCCATCAGAGCAACGGAGCCGCCATCAGGCTGGAAACAGCGTTGCAGTCCGCTCAGCGTTCAGGTAAGCTCACGCCATGATTGCGGCCCGTCATTCCGAAGAGTTGGACTTGGCTCGCGTTTTCGGCGAGCGGGGACGCGGTTTGGCTGAACGGCTGGTGACGGCGTTGCGGCAGGCGGTGCCGGTGGAGGAAATCTGGCTGTTCGGCTCTTGCGCCCGGGGCGACGCACAGGCGGGCAGCGACCTGGATTTGCTGGTGGTGCTGGCCGACGACCACGGATTAAACCGGCCTAACCTGGCTTGTTTCAAGGCGGTCAATCACCTTCCTGGCACTCCCCCGGCGGACGTGCTAACCATCATCAAGACGCAGTGGGATTACGAGCAAAGGCATCCGTTCGGACTTTTCGGCGATGTCATTCGTGAAGGAGTCTGCCTTTATGCGAAATGATCCTCGCGATCCAGAGTCGTGGTTTGACTTCGCGGAAGAGGACTTGATCCGCGCCTACAAACGATTCGCCGACTTGGACACGCGAGATTGCTTGGTTCATTTGCAGCAGTGCGCGGAAAAAGCGATGAAAGGCCGGTTGATCGCCCTGGGCTGGCCATTGCAGAAAACCCACAATCTGGCAGCTTTGCTCAAGGATTTGAAAGCCCGCCAATTTGATTTCGGCTGGTACGTGGAGACCGCTGACGTCTTGACGACCGAATATGTTGCCGACCGTTATCCCGGTTTCGACGACGCGCCGCCACAACCCGACGAGTTGCGCGGTTTCATCGGAGACACAACCAAACTCTTCGAGAACCTCACCGGCCGAAAATACGCCGGCCCGCCCTTGCCAACCTGATTTTCCATGGACTACGAAGCTGTCATCGGGCTGGAAACGCATGTCCAGCTCAAAACCAGATCGAAGATGTGGTGCGGCTGCGCCAATGAATTCGGCGCGCCGCCCAATACCAACGTCTGCCCGGTCTGTCTCGGTCTGCCGGGCGTGCTGCCAGTGGCCAACGAAGAGGCGCTGCGCCTGACCGCGCTCACCGGCTATTTGTTGAATTGCACCGTGGCGCGCTCCGCCAAGTTCGATCGGAAGAACTATTTCTACCCCGACATGCCGAAGAACTACCAGATCACCCAATACGACCAGCCGTCCACGGTGAACGGCTACGTCGATTTCGAGTTTGGCGGCGGCCTGGCCCGGGTCCGAATCACGCGTGCGCACCTGGAGGAGGACGTGGGCAAGAATTTTCATTTCGAGCGCCAGAGCGGCGTCGATTTCAACCGGGCCGGCGTGCCCCTGCTGGAGATTGTCTCCGAACCCGACCTCACCGGCGCGGACATGGCCTACGAATACTTGAACGCCCTGAAAGACATCCTGATCTATGGCGGCGTGAGCGATTGCGACATGGAGAAAGGCATGGTGCGTTGTGACGTCAACGTCAGCGTGCGTCCGCAAGGCTCGACCGAGCTCGGCGCGAAGATCGAAATCAAAAACATGAACAGCTTCAGCGGCGTGCGCAAGGCCCTCGAATACGAGATTCCGCGGCAGATCGCAGTGGTGAAGAGCGGGGCCAAACTCGTGCAATCCACCCGCCGCTGGGATGACGTGGCCGGCCTCACTGAGGAGATGCGCACCAAAGAGTATGCGCACGACTACCGGTATTTTCCCGATCCCGACCTGATGCCGTTCGCGCCGGATGACGCATGGCTCGCGGCCGTCAAGGCGCGCGTGGTGGAATTGCCCCTGGCGAGAAAGCAGCGGTTGATGCGCGAGTACCAGTTGCCGGCGCCGGGCTCGGTAGCGTCGCCATCATTGTTGGTATCGCCGCCGTATTCATCATCTCTTAAGGAGGTAAAAACTACGCCTTCAGCTTCCAGCGCGCCTTCAACATAAATCCGGCCACCACTTCTGAATTTAATAACAACGTCAGGCTCAATCTTGAGGATATTCCCAAAGGGAATGGCTGCATCACTTTCAATC
>CAYIIH010000446.1:0-6195 GCA_964363225.1 uncultured Verrucomicrobiota bacterium
AGTCGATAACCCCCAACATGAGCTTCGCCCAGCGATGTGGGGTAATGTGGAACTGGACGCCTCGTTCGGCGAGGTGCTGGCGGTGCCGGCCAGCGCCGTGATTGACACCGGCGCGCGCTACGTCGCCTTCGTGCAGCGGGACGAAGCGCACCTGGAACCGCGCGAATTGAAAATCGGCACCAAGACCGACGACTACTACGAAGTGCTGGACGGCGTAAAGGACGGCGAGAAGGTCGTCACCCGCGCGCTGTTCCTGGTGGACTCGGAGAGCCAGCTCAAGGCGGCGATTGCCGGCATGGGCGCGGCGGGCGGACACCAGCATTAAGTGGGCGAATGGGCGAGTCGGCGAGACGGAGAAACGGAGAAACGGAGAAACGGAGAGCGAGCGTTGTGAACAAAAAGTGAATACAAACTAACACGGAAGGAGCAGACCAATGAGCGCAATCAAGCATTATCGTGAGTTAAAAGTTTACCAGAATGCGATGGAGTCCACGATGAAGGTCTTCAAGCTGACCAACTCGTTTCCCGACGAGGAGAGGTATTCATTGACAGACCAAATCCGGCGCTCCTCGCGGTCCGTTTGTTCGAATCTGGCGGAGGCCTGGCGCAAGCGTCGTTACCGAGCCGCATTTGTCTCAAAACTGAGCGACGCTGAAACCGAGGCCGCCGAAACCCAAGTCCACGCTGAGATTGCCTGGCGGTCGGCCTATCTCACCGAAGCTCAATTCCGCGAGCTCGACGACGCCTACGACCACATCCTTGGCCAGATTGTGAAAATGGCCGACCAGCCTGAGAAGTGGCTCATCCGGCCGCATCCCGAATCATGAACGACCCGCTACATGACGAACCGGCGAACCGGCGAACCGGCGACGAACGCCCTCTCGCCGTTTCACCCTCTCGCCGCCTCTCCATCTCGCTTCGCGTCCGCCTAGCCCATGAGCACTGATACACCCAACGCCCCCGCCTCGCCGATTCGCCGCCTCGCCGATTCGCCGATTCATCGCGACTCCATCATCGAGCGCATCATCGAGTGGAGCGCGCGCAACAAATTCATGGTCTTCATGTTTGTGGGCGCGCTTTTCGCCGGTGGCGTCTATTGCCTGCGCAACACACCGCTCGACGCCATCCCGGACCTGTCCGACGTGCAGGTCATCGTTTTCACGCAGTGGGAGGGACGCAGTCCCAGCCTGGTGGAAGACCAGATCACTTATCCGATCGTCACCAAGCTCATCAGCGCGCCACGCGTGCGCGTGGTGCGCGGCTATTCCTTCTTCGGTTATTCGTTCGCCTATGTCGTGTTCGACGACGGCACGGACATCTACTGGGCGCGTTCGCGGGTGCTGGAATACATGCAAGGTTTAACCGGGAGTCTTCCGCCCGGCGTCACGCCCACGCTCGGCCCGGACGCCACCGGCGTGGGCTGGGGCTTCCAATACGCGCTGGTGGACCGGTCGGGCAAAAACGACCTCGCCGACCTCCGCTCCTTCCAGGACTGGCATTTGCGCTACTGGATTCAAAGCGTGGAAGGCGTCGCGGAAGTGGCGACCTTCGGCGGGTTCCAGAAGCAGTATCAGGTGGAGATCGACCCCAACAAGCTGCTGGCCTACAACGTGCCGATCAGCCGCATCGTCTCCGCCATTCGCAGCGCCAACAACGACGTGGGCGGGCGCGAAATGGAACGGTATGGCACCACTTACCTCGTCCGCGGCCAGGGCTACATCAAGTCGTTGGAAGATCTGCGGCTCGTCGTCGTGGGCGCGGATGCCAGGGGCAATCCCATCCTGCTGCGCGACGTGGCCAAGAACATCGCCCTCGGCCCGGAAATGCGGCGCGGCGCGGCGGACTTCAACGGCGAAGGCGAAACCGTCGGCGGCATCGTGGTGGTGCGCTTCGGCCAAAACGTCCTGCAAGTGATCGACCGCATTAAAACGAAGCTGGCCGAAGTCAAGTCTTCCCTCCCACCCGGCGTGGAGATTGTCACCACCTACGACCGCTCCGATTTGATTAACCGGGCCATCCACACGCTCACGCGCACCATCATCGAGGAATCCATCATTGTGGCGGTCGTGATCATCGTGTTCCTCCTGGACTTTGGCGGCGCGGCCCGGGCCATCGTCACGCTGCCCATCGCCGTCTGTCTGGCGTTCATTCCGATGTATTTCATGGGACTGACCGCGAACATCATGTCCCTGGCCGGCATCGCCATTTCCATCGGCGTCGTGACCGACGAGGCGGTGGTCATGGTGGAGAACGTGCATAAAAAGCTGGAACACGCGCCGCCGGGCCTCAACCGCAAGCAGCGCCAGGAAATCATCATCATGGCCTGCAAACAGCTCGGCAAACCGTTGTTCTTCGCGCTGCTCGTCATCACCGTCAGCTTCATGCCGGTGTTCACGCTCGAAGCGCAGGAGGGCCGCCTGTTCAAGCCGCTGGCCTTCACCAAGACCTTCACCATGGCCTGGGCCGCGTTCCTCTCCATCACCATTGGACCCGCCCTGATTGTGCTGATGACCGGCGCGAAAGTGATTCCTGAACACAAGCATCCCATCAGCCGCTTCATTCACCGGCTCTATTACCCGTGGGTCAGCGCGCTGATGCGGCGGAGGATTCTGTCCATCGCCATTGCCGTCGTCGCGGTCGCGTCCTCCATTCCGATCTTTAAGAAGCTGGGCTCCGAGTTCATGCCGCCGTTGAACGAAGGCACGATTCTTTACATGCCCACCACGCTGCCGACCGTCTCCATCACCGAGGCCACGCGGCTCATGCAGATCCAGGACCGCATCATCAAACAGTTCCCGGAAGTGGTGAGCGTCCACGGCAAAGCGGGCCGCTCCGAAACCGCCACCGACCCCGCGCCGCTGGAAATGTTCGAGAGCGTCGTGCAGTTGAAGCCGGAAAAGGAATGGCGCACCATGCCGCAGAACCGCTGGTATTCAAGCTGGGCGCCGGAATGGGTGCAGAAGGGCTTGCGCAAAATCTGGCCGGAGGAGCGCCCCATCACTTGGGAGGAACTGATCACCGAGATGGACGAAGCCTTGCAGATACCCGGCCAGGTCAACGCTTGGACCATGCCCATCAAAGCGCGCATCGACATGCTCTCCACCGGCGTCCGCACGCCGGTGGGGATCAAGGTTTTTGGCTCTGACCTCGCCGAGATCTCCAAAATCGGCGAACACTTGGAGGCCACCATGCGCCAGGTCCCCGGCACCCGCAGCGTCTATGCCGAGCGCACCACGGGCGGCCTTTATCTCGACATCATTCCCAAACGCGCCGAAATCGCCCGCTACGGCCTGAACGTCGAAGACGTGCTGATGCTGGTGGAAACGGCCATCGGCGGCATGGCCATTGACCGGACCATCGAAGGCCGCGAGCGTTACTCCATCAATGTCCGCTACGGCCGCGAGCTGCGCGATGATCCGGAGAAGCTCAAGCGCGTGCTGGTGCCGGTGGGGATGAATGAAACGGCGAATGGGCGAATGGGCGAAACGGCGATGAGCGACGGCGCCGATTCGCCGTCTCGCCGTCTCGCCGGTTCCTCTTCAACAGTGATAGCCCAAGTTCCCCTCGGTCAACTGGTGGACATCCGCACCACCGGCGGCCCGCCGCTCATCAAGAACGAAGACGGCGCGCTCACCGGCTGGGTCTATGTGGATATGACCGGACGCGACATCGGCGGCTACGTGGCCGAGGCCAAGCAAGCCGTGCATGAGAAAATCGAGAAAGCCGGCCTCCTCCCGCCGGGCTACCGCATCGAATGGACCGGACAATACGAATACATGCTTCGCGTGAAGGAGCGCCTCAAAGTCGTCATCCCGGTCACGCTGGCGCTGATCTTTGTGCTGCTCTACCTGAACTTCAAGAGCATCCCCGAAACGTTCATCATCCTGCTCTCCATTCCGTTTGCCATGACCGGAAGTGTCTGGTTCCTGTGGATGATGAATTACAATCTCAGCATCGCGGTGTGGGTGGGCATCATCGCGCTCTCCGGTCTGGCCGCGCAAACCGGCACCGTGATGATCATCTACCTCGACGAAGCCTTCCACGCCTACCAGAAGGCGGGCAAGATGAAGACCCAGCACGACCTGTTTGAAGCCATCACCTACGGCGCGGTCCAGCGCGTGCGCCCCAAGCTGATGACCGTGAGCATGATTACCTTCGGCCTCGTGCCGGCATTGTGGGCGCACGGCGCGGGCGCCGAAGCCATTCAGCGCATTGCCGCGCCGATGATCGGCGGTCTCGTCACCTCGACCATCCTCACCCTCGAAATCGTTCCCGCGATCTACTCCCTGTGGCGCGGCCGCCAGGTCGAATGGATCAAAGGCCCGAAGCCGAAGAAGAAGTCTTGGTCGGAACTGAGCGAAATCTTCGTCGAGATCGAGAAGAAGGAACACGAAGCGGAGATCGCCAGGGCGACACCCGCCAGCGGGACTGCGTGAGATTTGGCCATGCACGAGACCGCCTCCATGCTGCAGCGACCCGAATACCTTCACGTAGTGCTGAATCATCTGCCCGTCATCGGGCTGGCGGTCGCGGTCGTGGCCTTGGTGCTGGCGCTACTGTCAAAAAGCCGCGGGGCGGTGCTTGGCGCCTTGGTGCTGGTAGCTCTCGTGGCAGCTTCCGCGTGGCCCGTGATCCAGTCTGGCGAGTCGGCTTACAACCGCCTTCGGGCCATCTCGGATCCCGACGGCGCTTCGCTGTTGAAGCAACACATGCTGCTGGCCGACCGCTGGGCCTGGCTTTACTACCTCACGGCCCTGACTGCCGCGGCGGGCGCAGTGCTGGCTTGCAGGCGTCCGGAAAAGCTGAGGGTGGCCGGGATTCCCGTGGTCGTGCTCGCTCTGGCGAGCCTGATGGCTGGCGCAGCCATCGCCAAACTCGGCGGTGAAGTCAGGCACCCTGAATTCCGTCCCGGCTCGGCGCTGGTGCCGCAAGGCATCCCGGCCGGGCACAACCATGAGCACGAACCCGAGCATTGAAGACCCTGCGATTCCTTGATCGAACCATGTCCAAGCAACCCAACAACAATCCTTTCGCTCCACTGGCCGTTGGATTTTTCATCGGCGCCATCACCGTCGGCACGGTCGTCCTGGTGTGGAATCATGACCGCGAACCTCGACGCTATTCGGTCCCTCCCGCATCCGAGACAAGCGCGACTCCGACAGCGCCGCCAGTCCTCGATTCGACAGTGGCGCCAGTTGTGGATCCGGCAGTCGCCCGCGTGGCCGCCCGGTTCGCCTGCTCCTGCGGTTCCTGTGGCGAGGAGCGGCTGGACGTTTGCAGTTGCCCCACTGCTCAGCAAGAACGCGCTTTCATCCAAGAGCAGTTGCGCAATGGCCGCAGCGAGGCGGAGGCGGCCGACGCGGTGAACCAAAAATACGGCGGCTTGAAATCGTGATCAGACGACGGAGTCTGAGAAACCTCTCGGAGGATTTACATGAGCATTGAAGATAACATCGATTACCGTCAGGAAGGAGAGACCTGTATCGTCTGCGGCAAGGCGCTCAAACCCGGAGAAGCCTTGGCCACGATGCACGCGAGAGGCAGCAAGCTGCCCATCTGCTGTCCGCTTTGCCTGGACGCCTACCAGAACGATCCTAAACCTTATCTTGAGCGGCTGGCAAAGCTGACCTTCCGGCAGGAACTGCGGAACTTGACCAACCCCAAGGAAGGGCCTTGAGACAAAGAGCCGAGCACGCCAAACCCAGAAAAGGAAAGGAATGAGTCATGGCACGAAAGAACACGAAACAGGCGGAAACCAAACGACAAACCTTCTCCATCACTGCTCCCGGCGCGATGAGCGTCATGCTAGCGGGTGACTTCACGCACTGGCAGGACAAGCCCATCAGCATGGTCAAACGCGAGGGCGGCGTGTGGACCGCCAGCGTGAATCTGCCGCCCGGCGAGTATCACTATCGGTTCCTCGTGGACGGCCAGTGGCGCGACGATCCCGAATGCACGCTGCGGGTGCCGAATCCGTTCGGCAGCGAAAACTCCGTCCGCACGGTGAATTGAACGGGTTGGGCCGGGTTCCAGCGGAGGGCGGGACGCGCTGTGCCAGCGTCTTGGCAGGGCAATCTGTGAGCATCCATCTGTTCCGCGAAGATTTCAGGGCCAGGAGTTCAACCGCCGAGACGCGATGGACACAGCGCGGCAAAGCCGCAACCCAAGGAGCGCCGACATTCTTGTCGGCTTTGG
>CAYIIH010000447.1:0-6117 GCA_964363225.1 uncultured Verrucomicrobiota bacterium
ACTTGCTGGGCGTGGGTGGGGGGCGGGCGGGGGATGCCCCGATGGTTGATAGCAATCAGCTCAAACTGGTACGCCCCGGGCGGCAGGGCGGCGTAGATCGCAGTGCGACCCTGCCCGGCATCCACCCAGTCGTGCTCCAAGCCGGTGAGGCGATACTTGAAGTGAACCCGCTTGGGGTCCGTGAGGTCGATGCCGGTGTAATGGATGACCAGATTTTTTCTTCCGGCGGGAACGATCAATCGCAGCGGCGTCACGGGGTTGAATTCGCCCTCCGCCAGCAGGGTCTGCGGCGAACTTCCGGCGCGGTAAAGCTGCACCTGCTCGATCAGTGCCGGCGCAGGCGAGACAGGTTCGGTCAGCGTGGCGGGGTCGATGACGCCGATCCCTGCGATGGTCGGAATCCAAATGCGGCCATCCGAAGTCTGGCCGAGGCTCGGTTTGTTCTGCTCGCCCTGGCAGCCGACGCTGGGTAATCCGTCCTTTTGGGTGAAGCGTTCCCAGCGCACGCCGGCGGTTTTGCTGTCCGCGAACAAGTCGAAATCCGTCTTGGTAATTCGGAACACGCCTTGTTTGGAGGTCATCCACAAAAAGCCCCGGCCGTCGTCGAGGATGCCGTTGATGGTCGAGGTCGGCAGGCCTTGCACGGGCATGTAGTCGGTGAACTGACCGCCCTTGAATCGCGACAGGCCGAAGCCGAAGCGGGCCAGCCACAATTCGCCCGGCCGATGGAAGTGGAGCGCGCAGACCGGGAACTGCGTGTCCTTCTCGGATTTCAGGAACGTCGTGAACTCGCCATTCTGGAAGCGATGCAGGAATCCCAGTTTCGTGCCCAGCCAGATGGCGCCGTCGGAGTCTTCGGCGAGAGAATTCACCCACTCAAAGGCCTGCTTGTTGAACAAGGGCGGGAGGAAGTCGCTCATCTTCCCGTGGTCGTAGCAACTCAGCCCCCATTCGCCTCTGGCCCAGACGCGGCCCGACCGGTCCTCAAACAAAGCGAAGGTGAAACGGTGTCTGCCCGCTTGAGGGGAAAGGAACCGCTCCAATTGTCCCGGCGCCAATCGCCGCAGTTCTCCATCGTAATTGCCATTCCAGAGCGCGCCGGTCCGGTCTTCCAAAACCGACCACGCGAGCCGGCCGGTACCGTTGTGGAGGTAGGTTCTGCCTTGCTGCCACAGGTAGTTGCTCCGGCTGTGGGTGCCGATCCGGACGCCCCCTCCACTCGCCGGCGCCAGCGAATAGACATTTTCCGAGCCGATACCCGCCGCCGCCGGAATGGTCTGGAAAGGAGTCCTGCGCAGGCGATCCAGGCCGCCGCGCCAGCCGCCCACCCAGATGTTGCCCTCGCGATCCTCGTAACTGAGTTGAACTTCGCGGCGAGTCAGGCCCTCCGCCTCGGTGTAGAGTTCGTAGCGCGCGCCGTCGGCCGACAACTTGAAGAGGCCGACCTTGGGGGAGCAGATCCAGAGGGCGCCGGTCTTGTCGCAACGCACCGAGCGAAACTCCACCTCCTGCTCGGGCCAGGGGAAGGGCTTCGCTTCGGTGAATGTTCCGTCGGGCTGAAGGAGTCTCCAGCGGTTCGGGGCTCGCGCCGTTTCACCCAAGCTGCCTCCCTCCAAAACCCAGAGCTGCCCATCGGGACGCGGTGCGAGGATCGGTGGGTACGCGTCGATTCCAAATTTTACCGGACGACCATTCTGGCCCCGCAGGGGAATCAGTTCGCCGTGCTCCAATCGGCCGATTTGGGCACCCGTGCTCACCCAGACATTTGAGCCACGATCCGGCACGAAGCTATACAGGGTTCGTTCGGTCAGGTTGGTGGTCCCCGCAGTCAGGTCGAAATGGTCACCTTTCCAGGGAAAGATGCCACGCGAGGTGTAGCCACAAAACCGCCCCTCCCGGTCCGTCAAGAATCCACGGACCCAGTTGCCACCGAGATCGAAGCGTATGAACCGGCCCTGGTCGTAACGGATCACATTGTTTGGCAACCCGGCGCCGCCGAGGAGAATCAAGAGCCGGCCTTGGGGATCGAGACCCATCGTGTAGATCTCACCCGGTTTCAGCGCGGGGGTATTGTCGGGGCTGAACGTCTTGAACTGGTCGCCGTCAAAGCGGACGAGCCCTTGGTCCGTCCCGATCCAGAGATAGCCATCGGGGGTCTCCAGGATGCTGCCAATGGTACTTTGGAGGATTTCGTTATCTTCACCCCAATGGTCCGCCCGATACTCCGGGGGCATCCGCAGCGCGTTCGTTCCTTCCAGTTCCACCAGGGGCTCAACCAGGGGTTTGATGTAGGGCGGCTTGATCTCCCCCCGGCAAAGTCCGCCCCAAACAGGTACTCATCGTCTTGGGGGGCGGGGGGGTGGTCGCTGGAGGAGGCCACCAAGTGCCATTGGCCTGGCTCGACCGCCACCTCGAACCGGTAGTCGATCGGTGTCCCGTCCCACACGCCAAGGGAACGTCGTTTCTCAGCGCCGTCGCGACGCCAGACGATCCGGTTGATCCGCTCCGTTTTCGCCAGCTCGATCTGGATCCAGTTCGGCATCTCCTTCTGGCCGATCCAGAACGAAAGGAGACCATCATTGATGAATTCAACGCGACGATCTGGATGCGGCGCACTCGAGGCCGACGCGCGGCCGCCGTTCGCCGCCAGGGCCACATTGCGCGGTGTGGGCTCGGCGGTGTAGATCTCCACTTCATCCAGGATCGGAGAGACGGTGGTCACTTTGAGGATGGTCATCCGCACGTAGCGCGCCGCCACCGGGGGAAACTCCTCGATGGTCCCCAAGGTGTTGATGGGGGATCCTTTGGGCAGGCTTTCGGTTGCCGCGTTAAGGGCCGTGAGCGCAAGGACCAACCCCGCCGCCGCCCGGACGACGCGGACCAAGCCCTTCCGGAAAACCGGATGACCGTCGGCGATCAAGTTTCTGATAGTCGGTGGCATGGCCGAACGCGGGTCACATGCGAGAGCGAGGGCCGTCGTTCGGCGGCGACTCTGCGACCGGCCCGCCAAGGTCGGGCGGGCATCTGCGGCACGTGGCGCACGCGATCAAGCCATCTCTAAGCGAACCCGCGAGAAAGGCCAGCAAAAAACCGCCGCGGGGGCCGCCGCACAGGGCCGCACAGGGCCGGTGACGAAGTCGGTCCGGGGGGACCTTCGGACTGGGGGGGCGACCACATGGCGCAGGCTTCCAAGCATCCCATCCCAGCGCCTGGCGGGATGCGCTACGACTTGTCACCCTGGCTCGAACATCCGCTCCCGAACCTTTCCGGAGTGAGGCCCTGCTGCCGCAAAGTCCGGAGGCTCAGGGAACTGCTCACTTAAAGCGGAAATGTTTATTGTGTGGCCTTTTCCTCGGATGGCCGGCGGATCGTCACCGGAGGTTGAGATGCCAAGGCCAGGCACGGATTTTCGTGGGGATTGACCTGGTCCCATCTGGCTGCCGTTTTTTCGCGCCTGCATAAGAGCGGCGCGTAGAAGCGAAGTGAAATCGCCCCTTGTTTTTGCGAAAACACTTCCTGCATTTGCGCCGCAACTGGCTGATGCTAACGCGGCGCACGGAGTTGGATGACAAATTTCCCGGAAAGATGATCGCCGGGATTAAGCGGCACCTGCCCCAGCGGACAGCGCGAGAGTAAATGGGCCGCCACGCCATTCGTCGTCAGCGCAGAACGGAAATGAACGTCGGCGTTGGCGTGAGCGCTCAAGCCAGCGCCGTCAGGTGTCGCCAAAGACGCCTCGTAGATGTTGAATTTGATGGAGCGGAAGTCCGCCGTGCCGAGTTCGGTTTCGTCCAGTGCCCACGGCCATGCGGGACGCGCGTTCCACTTCGCTTCGCCCCATTGCTTGTCACGATGCGCCCTGGCCTGACCCTCGGTGCGGCAGAGGCTGTCCTTGGCAAACACGCCCCATTCGGACCAACGCCGCCAGTTCAATTCATCGCAAGCGGGCTTGAGCAGAAAACGAATCCCGGCCTCGCGCGTGTCCATTGGCTTGCCGGAATAAACATAATCGCAAGTCACCTCGCCGCGTCCGTCCTTGTCCATCAGCCATGAAGTGGAACCGGCGAAACCATCGAACTGCTCGCGCACGGTCAACCGCAGTCCGGCGGCCTCTTCCTGAACCGCCAGCTTTTCAAACCGACGGCTGGCGGCCTCGGGAAACACGGCATACGGCGGCGAGTTAGGGCCGTTGAGATCACCAAAATCGTAGCGCGTCACATGCGCCGTCGGAAACGCAAGCACGGCACAAATATGGCGCGGGTCGGCGGCGTCAAAATCGCCTTTCGTCCGATCGAATACCAAGCCAAAGCCTTTTCCGGTAATCACCACTTTGCCGGCCTCTTCGCGCCAGGACGGCGCGCCGGAAGTCGGGCGTGGAAGTGGCACGGGCTTTTCCGGGCCGAGCTGGATGAGCGATTCGTGAACCAGCCGGCCCGAGACATCGGCGACCCGGAGACGCAGTTTGTCGCCTTCGGTGGTTCCCGCTGGAACGGGAATTTCAATTTCACCCTTGGCTCCGGGCGCGAGTTGTGATTTCAACCGGCCTTTTTTCTTGCCGAGTTCCCAGTGAAAGCTCAGTTCGGAAAAGTCGGTGAACGCAAAGCGGTTTTCCACTGGCAGACGAATGGATTTTTGTCCGGAAACAAAAGCCGGCTGCCGCGATTCCAACCACACGGGGCTGAAGATGTGCCGGGCCAGATCCCATTCCGGCTTGGGGCGACGCCAGGCATCAATCAATCCCCAGAAGCCATGATGCCACGCGTAGCCAGCCGTCTTCCCGTTGGCAAAGTAGAACGCGTCGTCGTGCGAAGCCCAGATCGCGCCGCCGAGCAGACGATCCGAGTGGTAGATGAAACTCCAGCCGCCGGGGAGCAAACCCGGTTTGATCGGCGCCTTCACAATTTCCTTCGCGGCGGCCCGGCCAAAAGGTGAATCCGGCTCCGCATGACCGTGGCCCCAAAGTTCGCGCAGGCCGGGATCAATCCGCACATCGGTCTGCTCATGGCAGACGGGGAAGAAATACTCGTCGAAAATCACCGGGCGCGGGTCGCCGACCAGGACGCTGTCGTACGGCACCGGCGGATAATGGCAGTTGGCAATGTCGGTGATCGCCGCCAACGGGTGGTTGGCAAAGTCGTGGTTAAACGTCGTGGGCCGCGTGGGATCGAGTTCTTTGCACAACCGCGCCGAAGCAAGGAACTGGCGGTTGAAATGCGACTCGTTGGCGATGGACCACAGGATTACCGAGGGATGACTGTGGCAGAAATCAACCATCGCCGCCGTGGGCGTCAGCGTGGCGTGCAGGTTGGCCGCGACATCGAGCGCGCCGCCCACCCAGCAGAACGGCGCTTCCACTTCCACATACAGGCCGAGGCGGTCCGCCGCGTCGAGCAACTCCTGCGTGGGCGGATAATGCGAGGTGCGGAGGTAATTCAGATTCGCCTCCTTGAGCAGCCGCACATCCGTCTGGGCGTGGCGCGTGGTGGCGGCGCGGCCCGTGAGCGGATCGGATTCGTGATGGCACGCGCCGGCGAGCTTGACGTTTTGACCGTTGATGAAAAGCTGGCGGTTACGAACTTCAATTTTCCGAAAACCAATGTTGCGCTCCACCCGTTCCAGCATCGTCCGGCCCTGGCGCAATTCCAGAACCAGCCGGTAAAGATTCGGTTTTTCCGCGCTCCACTTCAGCGGATTGGCCACCCGCGTCGTGAAATCAACCGACTTCGTTCCCGTCCATGAAACCACTTTCATTTCCGGTCTGGAATGGCGAATCGTCCGTCCATCCGGGCCTTTCAATTCCACCGTCAACGAGAGCTTGTCCCCCGTTTCCGGGCCGCTCTCCAGTTCGAGTTGCAGACGCAGTTCGGCGTCGCGATAAGCCGCATCCAAATCGCTGCTCAGATGCAACTGGCGGACATGCGTCGTCGGCAGCGCAAACACGCGCACCGAGCGGTCAATGCCGCCGAGATTGTGGAAGGCGTAGTCGCTGGCGAAGGACATGGCTTCGGACACCGTGCCCAATTTCATTTCCAGATCCAGACGATTGAGCGTGCCGGGGCGCGCCGCGTCGGTGCTGTCCCATTCCACCCGCGAGAACAGGTTTTAGCGGTTGCCCAC
>CAYIIH010000448.1:0-6020 GCA_964363225.1 uncultured Verrucomicrobiota bacterium
GCCCAAACACACGCGGGAAGTGGTGCTGGACCTGGACGCCATGGGCCACCTGGTGTACGGCCTGCAAGAAGGCCGCCACTTCAACGCCTATTACGACGACTCTTGTTATCTGCCGCTCTACGTGGTCTGTGGCGATGTGCTGCTGTGGGCGCAACTGCGCACCGCCGAGCACGGCGCGGCCGAGGGCGTGGTGGCCGCACTGCAAAAGATCGTGCCGGCGGTTCGGAAGCGCTGCCAGAAGGCGCGGATCCTGGTCCGGGGCGACAGTGGTTTTGAGGGGGAAGAACTGATGGCCTGGTGTGAAAGCCAACCGCACGTTTACTACTGCTTGGGCTTGAGCAAGAACTCGCGGCTGCTCGACCGGCTCGACGCCACGTTGGCCGAGGCGCGGGCCGCGCAGTGTCTGTGCGGGGGCCGCGTGCGGCGGTTTGCCGAATTTGCCTATCAGACCCTCACGAGTTGGAGCCGCTCCCGGCGGGTGATTGGCAAGGCGGAAGTGACGTCCCAAGGGGCCAACCCGCGGTTTGTGGTGACGAATCTGCCGGCGCGCGGATTTAAAGGAGACCGGGACCGCCAGCGTTTTCAACCCGACCGGCTGTATGAGGAAGGGTACTGCGCACGCGGCGAGATGGAGAACATTTTGAAACAACAAACGCTGGACCTGCGGGCCGACCGGCTGAGCACCCATTCCTTGGAGTCGAACCAACTGCGGCTGTGGCTGGCGAGCTTGGCGTATCTGTTGGTGGAGCGGTTGCGGGCGCGGACGCTGGGCGGGACGGCGCTGGCGGCGGCGACGGTGGGGACGATCCGGGAGAAACTCTTCAAAGTGGCCGCGGCGGTGCGGGTGAGTGTACGGCGGGTGTATGTGCAACTCAGTTCGGCCTATCCGTTGCGGGAGCTCTTTGAGCTGTGTCAGCGGCGGCTGATGGCGCTGGTGCCCGATTCGTAAAGGAGAGGGTGAAGCCTTTGGAGCGCTCCCTCGGTGGCGGACGAGCCGCTGAGGCGGCCGCAGTGTGTACGGGGAGGGCGAAGTTTTGGTGATTTTGACGGGCGGCACTCAAAAAACGGCTTGCGGGGTGCCAAGGGCCGCTCTGTCCATCACTCGAGGAGTAATTTTTCAGTTTCCAGCGCTCGAGCGGCCCGCTGAGCAACTGCCGTATGAAATATTCAGGCTAAGGTGTAAATGACGCCATCGGGGTATCTGGGCACGGTGTTCTCCGTGCCGTTCTTCTCTCGAGGATTGATCAGGTAAAAACCGGCTGCATAGAGATAGGTGTTTTTGAAGACCTTTTGGAAGGCTTGCATCTGCAGGATGATGCCCCAACCACCCTCGCCAGGTTGGGTGGATTGGTCCACGGGGCGCACCACGGGACCCGTGGGTTGGTAAGAGATGTCTTTGGCATTGTAGTCCCCCGTCGGGGCCTTCACGCCGAGACTCAAGGCGATATTGCCATCGCGGCAGGTGGCCGGGTCAAACAGCCACACGTTGCCGACCAAACTCACATCGCCCAAGCCTCCGGCGGTCATGGAGTGTGCGGTCACACCGTCGTGTTCGTAAGCCCAGTGGTGCTCGGCATAGACGAAGGGCAAGCTCAAGCTCAGGCTGAATCGCCTCGTGAACGCGTAAGTCGTGGTGAGATCGAACGAGTGACTGTTGCCGAAGTTGTCCGGACCCACGATTCGCTCCTGACTGCCGGCAAACACCCGCTCAGAATGCAGCCAGCGATACGAAACGGACCCTTCCCATTGGTGGGCGTCCAAAGTTGCGATGCCGGTGGCGCCCAAACTGGACGCCATGTGCCGGACCGTTCAGAGCTGAGCCAAAGCTTTCGGCGGGGAAACCAGCAAAGCGAAAACGATAGTCGAACCGCCTAATAAGGAATGAACCTGCTTGGATAGTGAAATATTTCGCATGAAAAATCTTTCGTTCAAACACCACGAACTTTTCGACCAGCACTTCCGCGAGCTAACGCTGGCTGACGATGCAGATTAGCCACAGTTCACGTTGTCCTGTCAATCGGCAAAGCGCCAGAGAAATCCGTTCCGCCTGCCTGCCGGCAAGCCAGAGCACTTGTCGCCCCGGAGGACCGCTTTTATTGGACCGCGACTCGACAAACTGGATTCCGGGCAAAGGCATATTCCTCAACCACTCGGCCCCCGACCAGGTGCTCCTGAATAATACGTTCCAAAACCTCGGGCGTGCAGGAGTGATACCAGACGGCTTCGGGATAGACCACCGCGATGGGTCCCTGGGCGCACACGCGGAGACAATTGGCTTTGGTCCGGTAAATCAGTGGGGCCGGCCCCGCCAGACTTAATTCTTTCAGCCGCCTTTTCAAGTATTCCCACGATTCCAGCCCTTTTTCTTTGGAGGCGCACTTCGGCTCGGTCTGGCCGGCACAAAGGAAAATGTGGCGCCGATATTCTTCCAGACCGAACGCCGCCACGGCTTGATTTAGTTCATTTGTCATTCTGGAAGTGGCGTTTCGGCTTTCGTGTCCTTCGGCAACGGATGCAGCTCCAAGGTGCGAAAGAAGATTTCCGAACCTTCGCATTGCAGCAGGATTTTGCCGGCGCGAGGAAACACATTGACGGCTTCGTTCACCACCGTGCCGTTGACGCGGAGGTTGATCCGGTCTTCGCGGCAAGTGCATTCGACGCGGGTCCACTCGCCATAGGGACTTTCCAAGTCGTGTTGTCCGCGGAAATCGAGCACATCCTTCCAATGCGCATCCTTGGCCAACCAGTTCAAGCGGCCCCAACGTTCGATGGTTTGCTGCCGGCCGCCCTTTTGCCAGGTGGGCCATCCATCCGCATCCCGCTCCTCAGCCACTTCCGCCGTGAGGCGCGGCGCCAACAGCGAACCATCCGCCGCCGTGCCGCGAATAAGCAGAAAGTCTCCGGTCGCCCCCTGGAAGAGATTGCACTCGAGCGCGGCCATGAATGCGCCCCGGCCATCGTGACTGTTCCCATCGGGACCCGTGGCGTGCAGGAAAAGGCCCGAATCCCGCGCCTTTCCAACGCGGTCGCCCCAGGACCAGTTGGTCTTGCCCCATTTGAATTCGGCGGTCAGGTGATAGTCTTGATACTCTTTCTCCGTGGCCAGATACCCTAAACCGTCGCCGGAAATCCGGATCAGGCCGTTGGTGACGCTAAAAACCCCGCGCGGGTCCCGGCGCTTCGTATCGACCAGCCACGAATAAAACCCGCCCAGGTCTCGCCCGTTGAAAAGCTTGATGACGGCGCTCGGTGACTCAGCGGCCGGCAACGGCACGATCATTGCCGCTAGGGCCATCCCAATGAGGAAAAATAATTTCCAGCGAATCACTTGAGAAATCTGCCGAGTTGTTCAGTCACCGGATGCAGACCGAAGGCTCCCAAGGCCAAGGCCGCGAGCCAGAGAAAAAAGCTCCAGAGCCGGCCAAGCTGCAGTTCCGACTGCGTCTGACGATAACGAAAATAGAGGGCCGCCAAGCCCAGAAATGGGAGCATCAACCCTTGATCCAGCGCTCCGACCAGGACCAGCGACACCGGAGCGCCCCACAGCAGATACAGACCGAGCGCAAGAGCCGGCAACCCCACACAAGCCCAGTGGACCGTCCGGATGCGCTGTTCCGGAGTTTCAGACTTGAGCACGCCGAACAGGGCCGCCGCATCCGCCAAGAGCCGCGTGTTGGAAGCCGTGGCCACGCACACCGCGGAGTAAAGCGCGTTGAATGAGCCAAACAAAAGCTTGCACGTGTCCCATGAACCGAAAGTCTCGCGGTACATGCGAGAAAACGTAGGAATCATTTCATGGTTCGTCACCAACAATCCCTTTCCAGGCAGCGACGAAAACTCGACGAAACTTCGGTGTCAACCTTGAGGTGTAAACCTTGAGTTGACTCCCTTTACGGACCAGATAGCCTTGCCGACGCGTCGGCCGTCACGGACCAGTGAGTCTGAGTTCGGCGACCGTACTCCTGATGAAACCACTGGCCAACTTGAAGCGAAGCGAGTCGCGGCACTCCGCTTTTACCTTGATCGAGCTTCTGGTCGTGATCGCCATCATCGCGATCCTGGCCGGGATGTTGTTGCCCGCCTTGGCCAGAGCCAAGGAGAAAGCGAAGCGGACGCAATGCCTCAACAACTACAAGCAACTGCTGCTGGCCCATACCATGTATCTTGGAGACAGTAACGACCAGCTCGCGCCCCCCAACTGCGGTGGTCCGGGCGGTTCGATGAACCGATCGCTTCCGGCGGGCTGGCTTTACAAGCCTGGCGAGAGTGTCCCGCAGAACGGAACTTACTTTGGACCGGAAAGAGGACTCTTCTTCCCGGCTCTGAAGAGTTGGGGGATGTACATGTGCCCCCTGGACAAGACCAACAACATTTATTGGAAGCAAAGAAACATCCGGTTCTCCAGCTACATGATGAATGGCGCGGTCATCGATGGGAGCGGGAGCTTCGACTGGGGCGCCGGTGAAAGAGGAAGAACTTTCAAGAACTCGGCTTTCAGGCCAACAGATATGCTGCTTTGGGAAACGGACGAGAAAATCCCAGGCTACTTCAACGACGGCGCCAGCAGGCCCGACGAGGGCTTCTCGCAGAGACACGCCATTGGCGCGATCGTGGGCCTCTTCGATGGGCACGCCGATTACGTCAAGTGGAAAAAGTATTTCCAGATCATTGCCGACCCGAACCGGAACAGCCTTTGGTGCTATCCGAAATCGGTGGACGGTCGTTAGGACTTCAGGTTGATGCGTCGTGAACCGCTTTTCTCCATCCTGCCGTGGTGCGGAATCTCCTCACGCCGCCATGGTTTTTCCGGCAGCAAAGGAGCCGGACATTTGCGCCGGTCCGGCGGACGCCCACCGGGAGGGGCTGGCTTGTCTCTCGACGCCCGACCTTTCCACGCGGCCAAGGCGTTTCTGCGGCGCTCCCGTTCGCGTCGGCTCCGCCGCACTGCGCCTCCTGTTTGCGGGCGCGCTTTTGCTCGGTCCAAGCGGATGCGGCGACCGCAACAAGGTTGCGTCTCGGGTGTCCGAGTTGGAGAAGGCCTTTCGAGGGGCCGGCATGGCCCTCCCCGCGGACAGGAAGGGATCGATCAGCGGCGAAACGCCTCCGGCTGCGAGTCGCTCCGGTAACGCGCACTTTTTTGTGGAGAGCGCGCTTTCTGCCGTTCGCACGAACGCCTATGCTGACGGTGTGATGCTGCTGCAAACCGCGCAGCGACTCCCCCAATTGACCGCCGAACAGCGCATGGCGGTCCATCAGACAATTCGCGCGGTGACCGCGGAGCTGGTGGTGCGGGCTGCAAAAGGAGATGAGAAGGCCAAAGCCCAACTTGGTGCCATTGAGCGGTTTCTGAGCGGGAATCAGTAGAGTAGGCAGGAGAGAGACCGAGTCCTGAAACCGACCGCAGTGGTCAGTCTTCGGTCTCGCTCCCGCCCTCATCGAACCGGACGTGCGGATGCCCCGCGTCCGGCTCTCCGGCCCCCTTCCTCGCATCGCTTCAGGCGGCCACCCGACCCGCTCTCCAGCCCGCTCTCAACGGCAGCTTCCACAGGCCTTTCGGGCCCTCTTCCGGTCCTTCCCTCCGTTGGGACGCGTGGTGAAATGTCGCCTGCCTTTGCGCGGACTGGCGCAATTCGCGACGAAAGGCCGCGTCCAAACACCAAAGGTCCTCGCTCCTATGCAGGCTTCCGACTCCTGTAGCAGCCCAGTCCGCCTCACCGGGGACACCGGCTGGAGCGGGTGGTTGAGTCGCCCCACCGCCACAGATTTCCCCGCCTTCACTGACGGCCTGTCCCGACGTGCTGCCCACGCTGACCCCGCCGGAGTTGGGCGCAGGAGTTGATGGTTGTCCCGCCTGCGCTCGCCGACCTTCGCGCGTCACGGCAGCGGCTCGGCTCTCTCCGGGTTTAGTCACTGATTGGCCCAGACTATAGCCTGGATTTGGCTTAGCCTTGGCTATGAATCAGGCTAAATAGTATCTGGCCGAAAACTCCTGTTTTTTGGAGTGGAGTAAAGAAGTGAGG
>CAYIIH010000449.1:0-6019 GCA_964363225.1 uncultured Verrucomicrobiota bacterium
GCTGTTGTTGGAAGAGACCGACTGGCTGGAGGACTGGCTGGACGCTGCGATTGCCCAGGCCCGGATGGCAGAGCCGGAACGTCCGGTGGAAATGCTGTTGCGCGAGTATTGAGCGGCTTTGAGAACTACGCCCGACGTGAAAGCCAGGAGCAGAACCAACGCAACGGAAGTGACCAATCGCGGTTGCGACAGGGCGGATTCAAAAAAGCGGAGCGCCGGTTTGCAACCGGCCTTCGTGCAACTATCTGCCTGCCGCGCCCCCAAGCCGATTGGAAATCGGCGCTCCGGCCCATCTGGCTGGGCAACGATTCCTTTCTTGAATCGGCATTGCTGGGGCGGTGAATGAGAAGATGGTGTCTTTCGGTCGAGGGTGTCTTGCTTGGCATCCTGGGGCGCGACAGACAATTCAATTGGCTGTTTCATAAAACACACCCTGATAAATGATTCTCATGGTCTGAACCTCTTTCCGGCGGGAGTCAAGCCGGGATTTTGTGCGGGAATGCATGCAAATTGTTTCGTGTCGCGATCCGCGCTTGCATTCTGGCATCGTTTGACTGAGGGTGTGCAGAGAATGAATTTGACCATCGAGATTGAACAAGAAACCGATGGACGCTGGATTTGCGAAGTGCCGCAGACTCCCGGCGTGATGGTGTACGAACCATCTCGTGAGCAAGCCCTTATCCGAGTCAAGGCCCTGGTCTTGAGAGTTCTGGCCGACCGTGTGGAGCATGGCGCGAGAAGGCCGGCACGGATTTCCAAGCGGACTGGGTTGAAACCGGAGAATTTATGAGAGCGTAATTCAGTAATCCCTCAGGCACCACGGGCGGAGCGCTGGCTTGTAGCCGGCTTGCCACGTCTGATCCCTCCAAGCGGGTTGGAAACCGGCGCTCCGCCCGCCATGACTGAAGCATTACGGGCCTGGATTGTTCATCAAATGCCCCTTTCAGGTTGATGACTTCAGCGCCACCTTGGCAATTGACGGCCCCAAACAGAAGGGCCATATTCTCGGCGCGAAATGCGATTGAGAATGCCAAAGCCCAATTTCAGAGCCGTGGTCAGCCTTGAAGGACAGCTCACCTGGAAGTACTGTCATGATCCCAAAACCCATAAGTGGGTGGCGATTTGCGAGCCGTTCCGAATCACCGTTCAGGCCAATTCGTTTCCTGAGTTGCGGGAGTCCATGTCGGAGTCCATTGACGCCATGCTGACGGAGTTGTGGTCCACGGGTGACTTGGAACGATTCCTGGAAGAGCATGGTTGGGCGTCCATGACGCCGCTTCCCGAAAAGTCCCGCCGCAGCCGGTTATCATTTGACGTGCCGCTCAGAACTCGGAGGGTCAACGCGCGTGATCTCGAGGAAGCGTTTTGTCAGTAAGCTGCGCGAGCTAGGGTGCACCTTCAAGACGCGCTGCAAGAGCGGCAAGAATGAGTTGTATCGCAAGATCGGCGGCACCCACTGCGTGTTCGTTCCGCGGTCAGATATTCTCTCCGTGCCTTAGGTCGTCAGCACTCTGCGCCAGTGCCAAGCGCCGGACGACGAGATTAGGAAGTTCTTGGAAAGCAAAGAGGCGTAGTTCCGGCTGACCTGTGCTGGAACTGGTCTTTCAATCGCTAAGCTGCTGAGATTTGCTGGAAGCTAATTTAGGGCTTTTTCCCGGGCGCGATTTGGCCTACCGTGCTGCAAATTCGCCGACTTACTGTTTATGAAACTTTGCCGATCAACCTTGCTCTGGTTACTCACTTTCATTGCTTCGACTTTCCTTGGCGCCGCCCAGGAAACGCCGCCGAAACAACCCCAAGAGATTTTCGCCAGCGCGCTGCTGAAAATCGCCGGTGTCATCGAGCCGGCTGCGGGCGCGCCCGCGCAGACTTTTTCCGCCCAGCTCAAGGTCGTGAAAGCCGATGGGCTTCCCAAGGAACTAATAGGCCGCACCGCCGAGCTGGCGTATCAAGCGCCGGATCACTTGCGGCTCTCGGCCCTGCTGGATGGCCACCCTTACTCGCTGGGCCGTGACCGGCAGAATCTCTGGATTCATAGCGCGGAGAAAAAGTTTGGCGTGGTCGGCGCGCCGGGACAGGCGCGTTTCCTGACCGCCCCGGACAAAGTCGATTCGACCCAGCTCAAACCGGTGAAGCTGCCTTTGCCCAAGGAGCAGATCGCCTTGCTGCCGTTGCTGATGAAGGTCGAATCGCTCCCGGTCGAAACGCTGGACAATGTGCGTTGCCAGGTCTTGAAGGCGGCGCCGCAGCCGGAAGCGCTGCAAGCCCTCAAGATTCCCAATGTGCAATTCGAGGTTTGGGTGCGGGAAACGGATCAATGGCCCGCGCGCCTTGGCTATGCCGATGGCAAAGGCGTCCACCTGCAAATCGACCTGCAGAATATCAAGCTGGAAGAGGCCTGGCCCGAAGAGAAATGGAAAATCCCAGCCGGCACCGGAGAAAAGGCCGAGACCGTGGCTTTGTCGCATGTCACCCGATTCCTTTCCGCAGCGCTGTCCACCTTCAGCCAGAAGATTCCCACGCTGGGTCCCGCCACGGGCGAGCGCCGGGTGGTGGCTAACGAAGGCCAGGGCCGCCTGGAAGTCATCGACGGAACCAAGGTGCTTTTTCTGAAGGGAACGCCCGAAGAGATGGGGCAGCAACACGGTCTGCTGATGAAAAAGGAAATCAAGGATTTGGTGAACCATATCCTTTATGGTGTCGGCGTGGGCAGCTCGTTTACGAAGGGCTCATGGTTCTTTGGGGAGGTTGACCAGGCCCAAAAACGCACCGGTCCTTTCATTGACCCGCGTTATTTGCAGGAAATGGATGCGCTGGCCCTGGCCGCCGGCCTGGAAAAGGAAGAGGTCCGGCTGGCTAACTTTTTCCCCGAGCTTTTCCATTGCAGCGGCTTTGCTCTCCTAGGCGATGCCACCCTCGGAGGGCGGATGTTTCATGGGCGCATTCTGGATTATCTCAAAGGCGTCGGCCTGGAACAAAACGCCGTGGTCATGGTTTTTCAGCCGGACCAGGGCCACGCCTGGGTCAACATCAGTTACGCCGGCTTTATCGGGTCGGTGACGGCCATGAACGAGAAGCACATCTCAATCGGTGAAATGGGCGGGCGCGGGGAAGGGAACTGGGATGGCAAACCGATGGCGCAGTTGGTGCGCGAAGTCATGGAGAAAGCCGGCACCCTCGAGGAAGCGATCGAAATCATGCGCAAAGGGCCGCGCACTTGCGAGTATTACTATGTCATTTCCGACGGCAAATCCAAACGTGCCGTCGGCCTTGCCGCCACTCCAACAAAGTTTGAAACGATTTGGCCGGGAGAAAAACATCCTCAGTTGGCCCACCCGATCAAGGACGCGGTATTGATGTCGGCGGGCGACCGGTATGAAACGCTGGCCGAGCGGGTCAAAGCCAGGCATGGGAAATTCGACGCCGAGTCCGCGCGCGAGCTGATGACCCGCCCGGTGTGCATGAAATCGAACATCCATTCCGTTCTGTTTGCGCCGGATACCCTTGATTTTTGGGTGGCAAATGCGGATGCGAAGAATGTGGCCAGCCACACGCGTTATACCCAATACAACCTGGCTGAACTGCTGAAGAGCGAAGCCGTCAAGCAAACCGCAGGCAATTGAATCACCTGCGAACGCGCTGTGCTCCCCACGAATTCAAAACGGACCGCCCATGCGGATTAAGAAGGCGCAATAAATGCCCGGCTCGATCCCCTGGGCTGATTCAAGGATCGTGCGAAAGGAGCGCGGGCAGCTTGCCCGCTCGGCGGTTCGGCGGGTTCTAACGGAAAAACGGGCGGGCAAGCTGCCCGCGCTCCTTCTTGAATCAGCCCGGCTTGATCCCGGAATCGTCCCGGAATCGTCTTGACAGCCGTGAGTCATTTAAATTACTGCCTTGCCCGTTAATTCGGGTTAGTAATTAAGCGGACTCTTGAAATTGAACACGTATCTTTAACGAAAATTATGTCAAACTGCAAATCGAGGTTAGGAAAATGGTCACTGCTCGCCTTGTTGTGCTTATGCTCAACACCTGCTTTTGCCGGCGAAGCAGACATCAGAATCCCGGATCTGACGCACGTCAGATTCGCCGGACTGGGCGGCATGAGCGGCGTGACTCTGATGTACCTGGGCCTCTTGATCTGCGCTGTGGGCGCGGTCTTCGGCTTGGTCCAATACAAACAGACCAAGGCTCTGCCCGTGCATGAGTGCATGGCCAAGGTCTCCCACATGATTTGGGAGACCTGCAAGACCTACCTCTTCCAACAAGGCAAATTCCTGGTCATCCTCTGGGTGCTGATCGCGGCCTGCATGGTCTATTACTTCATGGGCCTGCAGCACGAGGGGTTTGGCAAAGTCGTGATCATTCTGCTCTGCTCCGTCCTGGGCATTTTGGGTTCCTACGGCGTGGCGTGGTTCGGCATCCGCATCAACACCGTCGCCAACTCCCGCACCGCGTTCTCGGCGCTGAAGGGCAACCCGTTGGCCACTCTCGGCATCCCGCTCCGTTCCGGCATGAGCGTCGGTTTGCTGCTGGTCGCCGTGGAGCTGTTTTTCATGATCTGCATTCTGGTCTTCTTGAAGGAACTGGCCGGCCCCTGCTTCATTGGTTTTGCCATCGGCGAATCGCTCGGCGCCTCGGTGCTCCGGATTTGCGGCGGCATCTTCACCAAGATCGCCGATATCGGCTCCGACCTGATGAAGATCGTCTTCAAGCTCCCCGAAGACGACCCGAAGAATCCCGGCGTGATCGCGGATTGCACCGGTGACAACGCCGGCGACTCGGTCGGGCCGACGGCGGACGGCTTCGAGACGTACGGTGTGACCGGCGTGGCCCTGATCGCGTTTCTCGCGCTTGCGCTGGCGGCCAGCCCGGCTGTTTGCGCGACGCTCATCATCTGGCTGTTCGTGATGCGAGCGCTGATGATCGTCACCTCGCTGGTGTCCTACTTCGTAAACGAAGTCATCAGCAAGGCCATGTTCGCCGGGAAGAAAGACTTCGACTTTGAAGCGCCGCTGACCCATTTGGTGTGGCTCACTTCGGCGGTGTCCATCGCGGTCACCTTCGTCGCAAGCAAGGTGCTGCTCGGCGACTTCAAAGACGCTGCCGGCGTGACCCAACCGGCGCTGTGGTGGGTGCTGTCAGTCATCATCAGTTGCGGCACGGTGGCAGGCGCTCTCATTCCTGAATTCACGAAGATCTTTGTCAGCACCACCTCGCGCCATGTCCGCGAAGTCACGAATTGCTCCAAGCATGGCGGTGCGTCGTTGAACATCCTGTCCGGCTTCGTGGCCGGCAACTTCTCCGCGTTCTGGATGGGCCTGGTCATCATGCTGCTCATGTTCACCTCTTATTACTTCTCGCAAAACCCTGCGTTGCTCTCGCTCATGCCGCAGAAGTTCCTGTTCGCTGCGCCGATCTTCGCGTTCGGCCTGGTGGCCTTCGGTTTCCTCGGCATGGGACCCGTGACCATCGCGGTGGACAGCTACGGGCCGGTGACCGACAATGCGCAGTCGGTTTATGAGCTGAGCCAGATCGAAGGCCGCAAGGGCATCAAGGAAGACATCGAAAAGAACTTTGGCTTCAAGCCCGACTTTGAGAACGCCAAATACCAGCTCGAAAAAGGCGACGGCGCGGGCAACACCTTTAAAGCCACCGCCAAGCCGGTGCTCATCGGCACAGCCGTCGTCGGCGCGACCACGATGGTGTTCGGCATCATCATCCTGCTCGAAAACCTGTTCGGCGGCGCCATTGGCAAGTTGAGCCTCGTGCAGCCGGAAATCATCCTCGGGCTCATCATGGGCGGCTCGGTGATTTACTGGTTCACCGGCGCTTCCTGTCAGGCGGTCGTGACCGGCGCGTATCGCGCGGTGGTGTATATCAAAGAACACATGGAACTCGACGCCACCACGGCCTCGGAAAAGGACAGCAAGGAAGTCGTCCGCATCTGCACGGTCTATGCGCAAAAGGGCATGTGGAACATCTTCATCGTGATCTTCTGCTTCGCGCTGGCCCTGCCCTT
>CAYIIH010000450.1:0-5896 GCA_964363225.1 uncultured Verrucomicrobiota bacterium
TCGAAGCGCGCCCGCAACCTCGAATCCTCGATAACTCCGTGTCACAGCACCCGCAGCCGGTGGGACTTATGAGGCGCAGCGGACTGCTTTGCCGGAGTGCCACCAACTGCTAGCGCCCGATGGCTGACGGTACCTTTCTTTCTCGCCCGGCCCTTGCGGCCAGCCAGCTTGCGCAATTGCGCCGGTTGTTGAGCGCCCTCGTTCCGGCGAACCTTTTTTATACTCAAAAACTGAAGGCCGCTGGCATCGGTCCTGAAATCGAGAGCCTCAAGGACTTCACCGCGCGCTTTCCATTCACGACCAAACAGGAGTTGGTTGGCGATCAAAAGGAGCACCCGCCGTATGGGTCCAATCTGACGTTTCCGCCGGAGCGTTACACCCGCTACCACCAAACCAGCGGCACCAGCGGGGCGCCTTTGCGCTGGCTCGATACGCCCGAGAGTTGGGATTGGATGGTCCGAAACTGGGCAGAAGTCTTCCGCGCGGCCGGCGTGCAGAGCGGCGATCGCGTTTTCTTTGCCTTTGGCTTCGGACCGTTCATCGGCTTCTGGCTGGCGTTTGAAGCGGCGTCTCAGATCGGTTGTTTGTGTCTGCCGGGCGGCGGTTTGAGCAGCACAGGGCGCTTGCGCGTCATCCTGGACAACGGCGCGACTGTTTTGTGTTGTACGCCTACCTACGCGCTGCGTCTGGCGGAAGTTGCCGCCGAAGAAAAAATCGATTTAACCAAGGCCCGCGTTCGAACACTCATTGTAGCTGGTGAACCGGGCGGCAGCATTCCAGCCACGCGCGCGCGCCTGGCTCAACTCTGGCCGGGCGCCTGTGTGTTCGATCATCATGGCATGACCGAAACAGGCCCGGTCAGTTATGAATGCCCGGCGCATCCCGGAGTGCTCCACGTCATGGAATCGGCTTTTATTGCGGAGATCATTGACCCAGCCACGGCCAAACCGGTCGAACCTGGCACTATCGGCGAACTGGTTTTGACAAACCTCGGCCGGACGGGCTCGCCCTTGCTCCGCTATCGCACGGGCGACCTCGTGAAAGCGGCCCTTCCCCGCTCGCAACCTGCAACTCCTGCCGGCCGCTCCGGCACTGGCAGCCTCAACCCTCGACTCTGCGCGTGTGGCCGTTCCGATCTCGCCTTGGAAGGCGGCATCCTGGGGCGCTGCGATGACATGGTAGTGGTGCGTGGCGTCAACATTTTTCCCAGTGCCGTGGAAGACATTATCGGCGCCGGCGGCGGCGTGGCCGAGTACCAAGTCCTTGTCACGGCGCAAGGTTCGTTGGCCGAGATGAGTGTCTGCATTGAACCGGCCGCCGGCTGCCTGGACACGGCCGCCTTGTCCCGTCGCCTGGAAAAGGCGTTTGAAATAGCCTTTGCCCTGCGCGTGCCTGTGACCGTTGTTCCGCCCGGCTCGCTGCCGCGTTTCGAAATGAAGGCCAGGCGCTGGGTGAAGAGCCAGAGTTGACACGACTGAACAGAACTCAAAATCCGTGCTGGGGCCATTCTTAAAATTTCTCCTGCAACTCCGCTGGTCCTGTGGCATAAAGGAAAGCATGCCGCCGCCAAACTCATTGCTGGACCTGATCAACGTGACCAAACAGTTCGTTTCGGCTGCCGGTCTCGAGCCGCTCACCGTCCTGAACGGCATCACACTGCAAATCGGGAAGGGCGAATCCCTGGCCGTTATCGGGCCTTCCGGCTCCGGCAAAAGCACACTGCTGCAGATCATCGGCACGCTTGATCGGCCCACCTCCGGCCAGGTGATTCTCGATGGGCAAGACTTGAGCCGGTTGGATGAAGTTCAACTTGCGGCGGCGCGCAATGGCCAGATCGGTTTCGTGTTTCAAGCCCATTACCTGCTGCCGCAATGCTCCGTTCTGGAGAATGTTCTGGTGCCAACACTGGCGTCAAAGGAGGCCGCCCTGCGCCACGGCGCGGAAGACCGCGCCCGAAAACTTCTGGAGAGGGTCGGTCTTGGCGAGCGCCTTTCGCATCGGCCCGGCCAGCTCTCCGGCGGCGAACGCCAGCGCGTCGCGGTCGTCCGCGCCTTGATAAACCGGCCAAAATTGCTCCTGGCGGACGAGCCAACCGGGGCTTTGGACCGCGCCTCCGCGCAAAACCTGGCTCAACTCTTGGTCGAGCTGAACCAGGAAGAACAAGTCACCTTGATTGTGGTGACGCATGCGCTGGAACTGGCCAACCGCCTGCAGCGCGTCTTCGAGCTGCGCGATGGAACATTAAACCGGTCGAAAATCTGACGATGACCACTTGGACTCTCATTCGACGGAGCTTGCGCTTTCATGCGCGGGCGCACTTGGGCGCGCTGCTGGGCGCGGCGGTGGGCAGCGCAGTGCTGGTGGGCGCGCTGGTGGTAGGCGATTCGGTGCGTGAGAGCCTCCGGCAAATGGCCCTGGCCCGGTTGGGAAAAGTCGAGTTCGCCCTGGCCTCAAACGACCGCCTGTTCCGCGAGCAACTGGCGAATGATTTGGCGGCTGGCCTTCTTAGACAAGATGACCCTGGCAACGCAGCCGCAAACGCGCGCACGTCAAGCACGGTTTCGGCCCGGCAAATCGCGCCCGTTCTGCAATTGCCTGGTACGGCCGCCACCAGTGACGGAACGGCGCGGGCGAACCGTGTGCAGGTGTTGGGCGTGGATGAACGCTTCTGGCAACTGGCCAATCAGGCGCCGGCATTCAAAACCATTCCGCAAGATTCCGTGGCGCTCAACGAAACGCTGGCCCATCAACTCCAGGCAAAAGTCGGCGAAACGATTTTGCTCCGCGTGCAGAAACCGTCTCAACTGTCACGCGACGCACCGCTGTCGCAGGATGAAGATGCCTCGGTCGCGCTGCGGCTCAACGTCTCGGCTATTGTCAGCGACGGGCAATTCGGGCGGTTTAGCCTGCAGGCGAATCAGATTCCGCCATTCAACGCCTTTGTTCCACTGTCGTTGTTGCAGTCGAAGACGGACGGGACCAACCGAGCGAATCTGCTTTTGGTGGGAACCGAGTCGTCCTTACCAAGCCATCTCGACACGGGAGATAGGCCAAAAAGTCAGAGCCTCCTCACGTCGGCTGCTACATTGAGCGGGTTGACCTCGGCTCTGCGGGCAAGCTGGCAACTGGCCGACGCCGAACTGGAACTGCGCGACCTGGCGGACGGTCGAGAAGTTGACTTGCGCAGCCGTCGCGTTTTCCTTGATTCACCGGTCGAGCAAGGCGCTCTGAACATTTCCACAAATGGCCGTGGCATTCTGACGTACCTCGTCAATGAATTGCGGGTCCGAGATCGCGCCACGCCTTATTCGATGGTGACCGCTATGGGGGCGCCAGTTGTTTCTCCCGATATGCGGGATGATGAAATCCTCATAAACCAATGGCTGGCAGACGATCTCCAAGCCAAGCCTGGGGATGACTTGGAAATGACTTACTATGTGGTCGGTGTCATGCGCAAGCTGGAGGAAAAAAGCGCCCGGTTTCGCATCCGTGCCATTTTGCCCATGACAGGAGCGGCGGCAGACCGTGCTTTAATGCCGGATTTTCCCGGCCTGACCACCGCTGAGAATTGCCGTGATTGGGATGCCGGCTTCCCGATCAAGACCGACAAAATCCGGGAAAAGGATGAAAAGTATTGGGACGAGTTCCGCGGCACGCCGAAAGCCTTCGTCTCACTCGGAGCGGGCCAGACAATGTGGAGCAACCGCTTCGGAAATCTAACGGCGGTTCGCTACCTGCTTCCTGACCCGATCTCTTATGCCGCAACAAATCCTCGGTCGCTGGCTGAGTCGCCGGATTCGCAAAAAAGCCCAGCCAGTCAACGTGAAATCATCGGAAGCGCATTGCTCGGGAAACTGGACCCTGCCTCGCTGGGCCTCAGCTTCCAGCCGGCCCGCGCGCTGGCCCTGGCGGCCAGCGCGCAATCGCAAGACTTCGGCGGCCTGTTTCTCGGCTTCAGCTTTTTCCTGATCGTCGCGGCGTTGTTGCTCATGGCGCTGCTCTTTCAATTTGGCATCGAACAACGTGCCACCGAAGTCGGCACATTGCTCGCGCTTGGTTTTACGCCCTGGCAAGTGCGCCGGCTGCTGCTGGGCGAGGGAGGAGGACTGGCGTTGCTGGGCGGGCTGATCGGTGTGGCAGGCGGCGTCTGGTATGCCCGGGCCATGCTGCACGGTCTCTCCACCATCTGGCGGAGCGCCGTCGGGACCTCGGCCTTGCAGTACCACGCGCGACCCGCCACGTTGTTGATCGGCGCCGTGGCCGGCGTGGCGGTGGCTTGGCTGACGATCTGGCTGGCGCTGCGCAAACAGGCGCAGCAGCCCGCCCGCGAACTGCTGGCCGAAGGCGGAGAATTCCAAACCTCAAATTCCGGCCACGCCGGCCGGCCGGTGAGATTTGAAATGCGGAGCCGCAGCATCAAGGTGGGCACGCTCAGCAGCATGGCCGCGCTGCTGCTCATCGGCTTCGCCGCCCTTCGTTCCGAGACCGCCGCGGCCGGACTTTTTTTTGGCGCCGGCGCGCTGCTCCTGATCGGCGGCCTGGCGTTTTGTTCGGCATTTATAGGAGCGCTGGCCGTAGCCGAGGCCGCCGGAAAAATGACGCTGAGCGGCATGGGCGTGCGCAATGCGACACGCCGCCGCACACGCAGCCTGGCCACGCTCGGTTTGCTGGCGTGCGGCAGTTTTTTGATCGCGTCCATCGGCGTCTTTCGGCTCGATGCGGTCAAGGGCGCGGAGAAACGGTCCTCCGGCACGGGCGGGTTTGCGCTCGTGGGCGAATCGACTTTGCCCATCGTCCACGATTTGAACAGCGCTGCGGGCCGGGATGCTTACGGATTGGATGCGAACGAGCTGGCGGGCATCGAGTTTGTGCCGTTCCGGGTGCGCGAGGGCGAAGACGCAAGTTGCCTGAACTTGAACCGCGCGCAGAAACCGCGTTTGCTGGGAGTTCAACCTGACCTTTTGAGCCAGCGCGGCGCCTTCACTTTCACGCAGATTGCCAAAGGATGGCCCAAGGAAAATCCCTGGCTGCTGCTGCAGCCTCGGGAAGGCGGCGTGGTGCCGGCCATCGGCGACGCGGCCTCGATCCAATGGGCGCTGGGCAAAAAGGTGGGCGACCTCCTGCCGTACACGGATGAGCGCGGCCGGCCATTCCAGATTCGCATTGTGGCCTCCGTGGCCAATTCAATATTGCAGGGCAGTTTGGTCATGTCTGAGGACCAATTTGTCGAGCGCTTTCCCAACGAGAGCGGCTATCGAATGTTCCTCATCGATGCGCCGTCGAACAAGGTGGAAAAAGCCCGTGCCACACTGTCGCGGGCGTTGCAGGACGTGGGGCTGGAGCTGACGCCGGCGGCGCAGCGGTTGGCGGCGTTCAACGCCGTGCAAAACACTTACTTGAGCACGTTCCAGGTGCTGGGCGGTCTGGGGCTGATTTTAGGGAGCATTGGTTTGGGAGTCGTGGTGCTGAGAAATGTGCTGGAGCGGCGGAGCGAACTGGCGTTGCTGCTGGCGGTCGGCTTTCGCCCGCGCGCCTTGAAATGGCTGGTGGTCAGCGAACATGGCGCCCTCCTGCTGTTGGGATTGGGCGTCGGCGTGGCATCGGCTTTCGTGGCGGTGCTGCCGGCGGTGCTTTCGCCGGGAGCGGAAGTGCCGTTTGTCTCGCTGGGGGCGACGCTGGGGGCGGTGTTGCTGAGCGGGGCCGTCTGGACCTGGCTGGCCACGGCGTTGGCGTTGCGCGGAGATTTGCTGAAAGCCCTGCGGAATGAGTGAAAGAAGAACATCGTGAAAAGAATCTTGTTGGCCATGAGCCTGGCGGGCGTGTTGTGCGCTCAAGAAGCCAGGCCGCTGTACGAAAACAACTTTGAAAAGTCCGAGACAGGCAAAGTCCCGGACGA
>CAYIIH010000451.1:0-5895 GCA_964363225.1 uncultured Verrucomicrobiota bacterium
CGAAACTCGCGGACGAGCCGTCCGCGCTCCTCTCTCCGCATTTCGTGAGGCGGAATGTCCTTTTCCATTAGGCTCATCTTGAAAGCAATTCGGAATAAGAGATCACGCATTGCGTATCATGTTTTCACTCCCGGCTTCTTCCAGACGTAACGGAACATCAGCACCCCAAGCACCGCCGTCAGCGGGATGGCCAGGATGCCGCCCAGGATGCCGCCCAGGAGCGTCGTTCCCACCATGACGGCAATAATGATCGTCAGCGGATGCAGGCCCACGCGGCCCCCCATGATCCGGGGAGAAATCACCAGCCCTTCCAGGGCCTGGACGATGCCCACCACCACCAGGACGAGCGCGGGATGTTGCCAGTCACCAAACTGAACAAAAGCAATGATCAACGCGGCAACGCAGGTAAAGATCGCGCCCACGAACGGGATGATGGTCAACACCGTCGCCAGCACGCCCACCAGCATCGCGTAGGGAAGGCCAATCAGCAGAAAGCCGATGGTGTAAAGCGCCCCGTCGCACAACGCCACCAACACTTGCCCGCGAAAGAAGGCGATGAGATACTCGTTGATGGATTGCAGGATGAAGACCATTTCGTCCTTGAACTCGGACTTGGCGACCGGCAGGTAATCGGTCCACTTGGACTCGATCCCTCGTTTTTCCAGGAGGAAATAAAAGGAATAAATGGGCACCAACGCCAATCCAATCAGCAGCCCGGCCCACGAAGCGACTTTGGTCAACTGCGCCAGCAGCCAGGCGGAAATCCCCGGCACCGCCTTGGTCAGCCACGTTTGCGCCGCCTCGCCGTACTGCGAATCCCAGGCTTCTTTGGCCTTGGCCCCCAGGTGCGACTTGGCCAGCCACATACTGAAGTCGCCGCGCAGTTTCGCCGCATAAGTCGGCACCTGGTCGATCAGTTGGCGCGTTTCCACGATCAGTTGCGGCACCACCCCGGCCAGCAACGCCAGGACCAGCGCGAGCCCCACCAAGAACACAAGCAGAATTGCGCGCGCCCGTGGGATGCGGAGACGCCGTTCAACCCAATCAACCAGCGGATCGAGCAGACACGCCAGAATGCCCGCCACCGCCAGCGGCAGCAGGACGGACGAGAGCCGATTGATCACCCAGCCGGAACCCCACAGCAACAAACCAATCAATCCCACCAAAACCGCCACCGCCAGACTTGTCAACGACGCCCAGAGAATGCGCGCCTGCTTTTCGGTTGGCGGAGGGAAGTTCATCAATCGCCCAGTTTTCTCGCTTTATCGGCGGCGGCCCGCACGGCGTTAATCAAGGCGCCGCGCACGCCGGCCTTTTCCAGTTCGTGCAGGCCTTCGATGGTAGTGCCGCCGGGGCTGGCCACCATGTCTTTGAGCGCGCCGGGATGCAGGCCGGTTTCCAGGACCATTTGGGCGCTCCCAGCCAATGTTTGCGCGGCCAGTTTCGTGGCAATGTCGCGGGGCAACCCGGCTGCCACGCCACCATCGCTGAGCGCCTCGATCATCAGGTAGGCATACGCCGGCCCGCTGCCGCTCAACCCGGTCACCGCGTCCAGCAGTGATTCCTTGACTTGATAGGCCACGCCGACGGCCGAAAAAAGCCGTTGCGCAAGCTGACCGTCGGCGGCGGTCGCCGCTTTCCCCAGCGCGTAAGCCGTGGCTGAGGCGCCGATCAGCGCCGGGGTATTCGGCATGACGCGAATGATGCGCGCGCCGGGTTGCAGGGCCGATTCCAGCTTAGCCAGCGGGACGCCGGCGGCAATGGAAATGAGCAGGTGCTTTTCGGAGAATTGTCCTCTGATTTCTCTGAGCACGTCGCTGACCTGGTCCGGCTTGACCGCGAGGAGCAGGACGTGAGCGAAGGCCGGGACATCGGGATTAAAGGCGGTGGTTTTGGCGCCGACGGTCTGGCTGAAATTGCCTCGAGCGGATTCGACGGGATCGCTGGCCAGGATTTGTTCCGGACGGGTCAGCCCGGCGCGAATGAAGCCTGCCGCCAGGGCGGAGGCCATTTTGCCCGCGCCCACAAAACCAATGGTCAGGTTCGATGACATGAGCGCGTTTTTAACAGGTCGTGGCGGCGAGCGAAAGGCAATAGTTCAGAGGAAGTGCGGGAAAGGAGGCATTTGACAAAAAGGCGTGATTTTGCAATAGATAGGGCGTGAGCGCATGTGAGGGCAATCACGCCGAGATAGCGTTGAGGGAGCGGTCTAAGGAATTGAACTTCCTTTATGCTATTCCTGACTTGGTGGAACAGCCCGGCATCTCGCTGGCTGAGATTTGCCAGGGGACTGTCGAGTTGATTCTGCCGGCTTGGCTGCGCCTGGAGGTCATGGGCGCGAGGATCGTCCTGGAAGGACCCGGCTTTTTCCAACGCAATCTGCCAGAGGAGAAGGAGGCGCACCTTCGTCAGATTCGCGCCGAGGGTTTTCCCCCATACACCATCCGGCCGGAGGGAGAGCGCCCGGAATACACCTCGATTGAGCGCCCATGAACTCTCCAGCC
The DNA here is from genome assembly GCA_964363225.1 of uncultured Verrucomicrobiota bacterium. Classification (GTDB taxonomy): domain Bacteria; phylum Verrucomicrobiota; class Verrucomicrobiia; order Limisphaerales; family CAYIIH01; genus CAYIIH01. The sequence goes on from CAYIIH010000451.1 coordinate 2,505, forward strand.
AACCACGTCCCGTCCCAGCGCATGAGGCTTGTCGCCACCGCCTGCGGCGTGTTTTCGGCCCTCGTCGGCGTGGCCGTGCTCGCCGGGTGGTGGTTTCAGGTTCCCGTGTTGAAGAGCATCCTGCCCGGCGTCGTCTCGATGAAGCCCAACACCGCGCTGGCGCTTGTGCTGGGCGGCACGGCGCTGGCGCTGCTGGCGGGAACACCGGTTTCGCCGCGCCGGGCGCGCACGGGCCAATGGCTCGCGCTGCTCGTGGCCCTCATCGGTGGCTTGACGCTGGGCGAATTCCTAATTTCCTTGACAATTCTCTCGGAGGTAGCTTCTAATCCCTTCGCTCCTCATTTGCAGCACTATGGATATAGGTGCAACAAATTTTGACTCCGCCGGTCACGGCTCGCCGGTCACGGCTCGCCGGTCACGGCTCGCCGGTCACGGCTCGCCGGTCACGGCTCGCCGGCTTGATAGACGTGAGACGTTTTCGTCGCCTGAAAAAGTCAAGCCGCTTTCCCGCGCCGATACATTTTCCCATCGGCACGTCCGGCCCGGCTCCGAGGCGTCCAAAATTGCCGGTGACGTCGCTGCCACCCTTTTCCGGCTCCCAAAAATCTCTGCCAACCACGTTCGGAGCAATTCTCGGCTCCCCAAAACCAGTGCCAACGATGTGGCTGGCAGTTTTCGGCTCCCGAGATTTTCTCCCAACCACTTCGGGTTGAATTCTCGGTTTCCAAGAATGTCTCCCAACGACGACCAGACCGGTTTTTTGCTCCCCATAACCGCTCCCAACGACGTTCGGAGCGTTTTTTTGCTCCAAAAAATCGCCGTGAACGACGCTTAAGACATTTGTTTGCAGGACATTAGCTAAAAAACACTAAAACCACACGAAAGGAGACTCCTATGGCAGATAACAGCATCCCCAGCAGTTACGACCCCATCGTTCAACACCTCGAAGACGCCGCTGATGGCGCACACACCCACGGCGCGGCTGTCGGGCTGGTGCATAATGGCGAGGCCAAAATCCGCGCCGACCTGAATGCCCTCGTCGGCACGCCCGCCGGCCCCGGCGGCGTCCCGCCTGCCGAACCCGGCTTCAAGGCTTTGTGGAACGCCGCGCAGACGAACAAGTCCGCCAAGACCGCCGCGCTCCGCACCGTTTGCAGCAACGCCCGGCTGTTCGCCCGCACCTGCATCCGCTCGCTGTTTCCCGTGTTGGGCGAAAGTTGGAATGCCAGTTGGAACGCCGCCGGGTTCACCGGCGGTTCCCTGGCCGTGCCGGCGAACCCGCTGACGCTGCTCCAGCAATTGCGCGCCTACTACGCCGCCAATCCCGTGCGCGAAACGCCCAACGTGCAGGGCGTGGCCTGCACCGCCGCCGCCTGCGAAGCCGCCGGGCAAGCCATCGGCGACGCGCAATCCGCCAGCAACCGGAGCAACACCGATTCCGGCACCGCCTACACCAATTACCAGAACGGCCTCAAGGCCGGTCGCGCCCGCCTCTCCGGCCTGCGCGATGAACTGGATCAACTCATCGAGGATGATGACGACCGCTGGTATGCCTTCGGGTTCGACAAGCCGTCCGACCCCAGCACGCCCGAGATGCCGGCCAACCTGACCGTGGTGGCCGGGGCGCTCGGCAGCAAGACGCTGATTGCTGATTGGGACGACGCCCGTCGCGCCGACAGCTACCGGCTCCGCGCCGTGACCAAGGCCGATGGCAAGGAAGTGGCGAACGTCATTGCTCAAGACAGCCAGTTGAGCCTCACGCTGGACAAGGTGGCCGCCGGGGCGGTGGTAGTGCTCACCGTCACCGCCCGCAATGCCACCGGCGAAAGTCCGGCGGGCAACACGGTGGAAATCGCGGTGCCGTGACAAAGGAAAGGCAGAAGGAAGAAGGAAGAAGGATGAATGAAGAAGCGACAGGATGGAACCGTAACCGTGATAGAACGGTTTCTTCATTCTTCATTCTGCCTTCTTCATTCAAACGAAAGCCCGTAGGGCTGGCATCTTTGTCGATCATGAAATTGCTGAATGAACCAAGCTCCGCAGGAGCGCGCACGGCGATGGCGGCGGCGAAACTGGATCAGGTGTCGCCCATCGACCAGATCGCCGCGCATCTTTGTGAGCTGGCGGACTGCCCCAATCCGCAATCCGTAATCCGTAATCCACAATCCAAAATCTCAATGAGGTGGTTATGGCCGCATCACCGACTCCCGAATCCAAATTGAATCTCCTGCTGGTGGACGACCAGCCCCAAAACCTCCTGGCCCTCCAGGCGGTGCTCGAACCGCTCGGCCAGAACCTCGTCACCGCCAACTCCGGCGCCGCCACCCTACGCTGCGTGCTGGAACACGAGTTCGCCGCCATCCTGCTGGACGTGCAGATGCCGGGGATGGACGGCTTCGAGACCGCCCGCCTCATCCGCCAGCGCGAGCGCTGCCGCCACACGCCCATCATCTTCGTCACGGCCACGCCCGAGGCAATGGAACTGGCCGGCAAAGGCTATGAGGCGGGCGCGGTGGACTATCTGATCAAGCCCGTCGTCCCGGAGTTTCTTCGCGTCAAGGTGCAGGTCTTCCTGGACCTGGCCGCCGCGCGCCACCAGTTGGAAACGGAAATCGCCGAGCGCCAACGCGCCGAGCGGAAAATCCTGAGCCTCAATGAGAGCCTGGAGCAGCGCGTCCGCGAACGCACCGCTGAACTGGAAGCACAACGCCGCCGCAACGAGGTGATTTTGAACTCAGCGGGCGAAGGCATTTGTGGTGTTGATCGCGAAGGCAACATCAGCTTCGCCAATCCAGCCGCACTGGAACTGTTGGGATACACGATCGAGGAAGTGATCGGCCAACCCCAGCACGCCTTGATTCACCACACCCGCCCCGATGGGAGCCCTTACCCGCGCGAAGAATGTCCCATCTACGCCGCGTCCACAGATGGCAAGACTCACCAGGTGGACGATGAAGTGTTCTGGAGGAAGGACGGATCGAGCTTCCCGGTGGAATACTCCAGCAACCCGATGCGCGATGAGCGGGACAGGTTAATCGGCGCAGTCGTCATCTTCAAAGACATCACCGAGCGCAAGCGGGTGGCGGAGGAATTCCGCGCGCTCAACGCCGATCTGGAGCGGCGGGTCGAGGAACGCACGGTGGCGTTGCGGGAAGCCAATGAGACCCTCAAAAGCCAGGCCGCGGAACTCAAGGCGTTCAACCAGGTCATGGTGGACCGCGAGCAGCGGATCATCGAAATGAAAGAGGAGGTCAACGCGCTGTGCAAGGAACTGGGGCGGAAGCCGGAATACCCGCCGGTCTGGCGGAAAGGACCGTCATGAAAACTATGAAACAGGCACTCCCTGACGCCGAATCCCCCCAACGCTCCGCCGGCCTGCGCCGACAGGCGG
>CAYIIH010000452.1:0-5893 GCA_964363225.1 uncultured Verrucomicrobiota bacterium
TCCCGCTTGCGGGTGCGGGGATTGTAAATAATATCGCCCTTCTTGAGCTGGCCGCTATAAACACGAAAGAAAACCAGCTTGCCCACGAACGGATCTGTCCAAAGCTTGAAAGCCAGGGAACAGAATTTCCCGTTGTCATCGGAAGGCACTTCAACATGGATGTCGGGATTGGTTGGGTCCAAGCCGACCGCGGGGGGTATTTCCAGCGGTGATGGGAGGTAATCGACCACGGCATCGATCAGCGGTTGAACCCCCTTCTTCTTAAAGGCAGACCCGCACAGCACCGGCACCAACTCGATCTTGCAGGTCAAACGGCGGATGGCCTGTTTCAGAACCAACGGTTCGATCGGTTTCTCCTCTATGACCAGCTCGGCAATCAGGTCATCCTTGTTGGAAACCGCATCGATCAATTCGGCCAAGGCCAACTCCGCGCGGTCTTTATCTTCGTCGGGAATCTCGGTGACGCTGTATTTGAGGCCGACTTCATCCTTTTCATCATAAATGACGGCCTTCTGATTGACGACATCGATGACTCCCCGGAAGTAATCTTCCTTGCCGACGGGGATGAAGACCGGGTAGGCGTAGGCCCCCAGCTTCTTGCGCATTTCGTTGACCGCATTCTCAAAATTCGCGCCGGTGCGGTCCATCTTGTTGACAAACGCGATGCGCGGCACCTTGTATTTGATGGCCTGCCGCCAAACGGTTTCCGACTGCGGCTGAACGCCGGCCACGCCGCAGAACACCGCGACGGCTCCATCCAGCACGCGCATGGACCGCTCCACTTCCGCGGTAAAATCGACATGCCCGGGCGTGTCAATGATGTTGATGCGGTGCGCGATGCCGGTGAACAGCTTCTCGGTGCCGTCCTCTTTGGGCGTCCAGTAACAGGTCGTGGCGGCCGAGGTGATGGTGATGCCCCGTTCCCGTTCCTGCTCCATCCAGTCGGTGACCGTATTCCCATCATCGACATCTCCCATCTTATGGATGAGGCCGGTGTAAAAGAGAATGCGCTCCGTCGTCGTGGTTTTGCCGGCGTCAATATGCGCGGCAATCCCGATGTTGCGCGTACACTCCATCGTGTACCGCCGCTGCGGCGAATTCACAGACTGTTTGCTTTCGATCACTGCTTCCATCTATTGATTCAGAGAATAAAAACGCCCCGCTATGCTTCGGCCTACGGGGCGTACTAAACGGTCGTTTAACTACCAGCGGAAATGGGCAAAAGCCTTGTTGGCCTGCGCCATCTTATGCACTTCGTCGCGCTTGCGAATGGCGTTGCCTTGCCCTTGATAGGCTTCCATGATCTCCGCCGCCAGGGCTTCTTTCATGGGAATGCCTTTGCGGGCATCCGCAAAATCCACCAGCCAGCGCAAGGCCAGCGACAGTTGCCGGTCCGGCGAGGCTTCTATCGGCACCTGGTAGGTCGCGCCTCCCACCCGCCGCGCTTTCACTTCCAGGCGGGGTTTGGCATTGTCAACGGCCCGCTGCAGGATTTCCATCGGGTTCGCATTCGGACTCTTCTCGGCAATGTGGTCGAAACTGCCATAGACGATCCGTTGCGCGAGACTTTTCTTGCCCCGCAGCATGACCATGTTCACCAGGCGTGAAACCAGGGTGCTGTCATACTTCGCATCCTCGGACACGCGTTTCTTGATGGCTCGGCGGCGACGCGACATAAAATTCTTACTTGGCGGCGGCCGCAGCGGCCGGTTTGGCTGCTTTCGGCCGTTTCACGCCATACTTGGACCGGCTGACCCGGCGTTTCTCGACTCCAGCGGCGTCCAAGGTCCCGCGCACAATATGGTAGCGCACTCCCGGCAGGTCTTTGACACGCCCTCCGCGGACCAGCACGATCGAGTGTTCCTGGAGGTTGTGCCCCTCGTCCGGGATGTAGGCGATCACTTCGTAGCCATTGGTTAACCGCACCTTGGCCACTTTGCGCATCGCCGAATTCGGCTTCTTCGGCGTGCGGGTCATGACCTGCACACAGACGCCGCGACGAAAAGGCGCCGTGCCCAAGGCTGGCGACTTGGACTTGTACTTTAATTTGTTACGTCCTTTTCGGACGAGTTGGTTGATGGTCGGCATCGCGACTTTCTAAATCTTCCCAAATTACTCGGTTTCCCGCAGTTTCCAAGGAAACGGAGCGCGAATATTAACAAAGGAACTCCCCCATGCAACTAGTTTTTCAAAGTTTCTTCTAGCAGCGCGCAAGCCCCTTCTGCCGCCCCTTCCCCCTTATTTCTCACCTGCGTCGCGGCGTTTCTTTGCGGCCAGGTTCCGGCAACCGGACCGCCTGAGAAAGGCCGCCGGCTCTCGCAGGAAGCCCGTCGGCCCAAAGTCCGCCTCCTGCCGGGCAGATCCAACCGCTGTCTTGACCGTCTTTTCTTCCACTGATTGGCGTTCTCAGCTTCACCCTAAGTCCGGCAGTTGGGGAACGAGAAAACCGCAGATGGACGCAGATAGACGCAGATAAAACAAGGAAAACAGTGCTCACCCAGGACGTGAATCCTTGCCGGTATTCAACTCGTTCGTATCTGCGTTCATCTGCGTTCATCTGCGGTTGAATTGCTCTTTTTAGGTTCACTCAATGTGCGTTGGCGAACAACTTCACTTCCGCCCACGCCAGCATCACGTCGCGCAACGATTCCAGGTAACTCAGTTGCACCGCCGCCCAATCGCGGCGCACGGGCAGGATTTCGGTCAGACTGATGTCTCCGGCGGCGTAGCGCGCTTCGGCGCTTTTCAGAACCGTCTCGGCCCGCGCGAGGATTTCCGTCTTCAACGTGCGGCTGTTGGCCAGCGCAGCGGCGAGTTGCAGATAGGACTCGCACAGCCGCGTGGTCAGCTCGTTTTGCGTCAGGCGCGACCGGGCTTCGGCCGCCGCCACTTCGGCGCGGGCTTCGCGGAGGCGGCCTTGATTGCGGTTGAACAGCGGCAGTGGGATGCTGAGGCCCACATCGAAGGCATTCTCCTTGCTGGCCTGCAAACGACGATAGAGCAAGTCCACCTTCACGTCGGGAATCCGCTCGGCTTTCGCCAAGTCAACGCGGGCGTTGCGGGCGCGAACATCGGCGTCGGCCATCGCCATTTCCGGGTGCGCAGACAGGTTCGCGGCGAGGGATTCCAGGGTCGGAATCTCGAAGGTCACGTCAAGACTCCCGGCGAGAGACCTCACGGACAAGGCCGAGTCGCCGATGGCCAAGGCCAGCGCAGCCAGCGATTGTTCGCGCAGAGACTCGGCGCGTTTCAACTCGACTTTGGCACGGGCTAGCTCCATTTCCACCCGCGCCACGTCTTCCCGCAAGGCGTCGCCGACCTCGAGACGAGCGTGGGTGGTGGCAACAGCTTTCTCGGTATTTTGCAGAATTTCGGTTTGGGCTTGGCAAGCCTTCTCCTGATACAGCGCCGTGGCGAAGGCGCTGTGGACGCGCTGGCGGATGTCGCGCTGCTTCACTTCCAGGCCCCGGGCCCAGAGTTCGCGTTCGAGTTGCTCAGCCTGACGCGCTTTGCTGAGCCGGCTGCCAAGGGGTACGGATTGCGACAGGCCGACGGGGTATTCCGCCTGGCCGGTACGGTCACGGAACCGGGCCGATTCCATGCGGGCAACGGCGTCGGGGTTCGGGAACAAGCCCGCCTGCCGGACGCGGCCTTCGGCGGCCTCGACCCTCGCCTTGGCTTCGGCGAGTTCCGGTTGGAGCCGTTCCGCCATGTCCAAGGCTTGGTCCAGCGTGAGTGCTTCGATGAAATTCGTCCCGGACGTGGCTCCGTGACCGATGAAGGCGAAGATGAACAGAGAGAGCAGTGAGAGTGGTTTCATAGTAATCTCCTGAAAGTGAGGTTTCATGCGGATTGGGAATTGGCTATGTGGTGGCGGAATAGCCGCGCCGAGTTGAGGATGAACGCCAGTTCAGAACCGACGTGGATAAGGGCAGCGGCGATCGGGGACAACAGTCCGAAGAACGCAAGCAGGATGCCCGCGGTGTCCACGACGATGGTGCCCCAGAAGTTGAACATGATGACGCCGTAACAGCGTTTGCTGATGGCCAACACTTCGACTAGGCGGGACAGGTCGCTGGTCATGAGCGTGACATCGGCACTTTCCAGGGCGACATCCGTGCCTTGGCCCATCGCGATGCCGACAGTCGCTTCCACCAACGCTGGCGCGTCATTCACGCCGTCGCCCACCATCGCCACTTTGCGTCCCTGCCCGAGCAACTTCCGAATTGTTTCGAGCTTTTGTTCCGGCAAGAGGCCGCCGATGGCCTCGCGCACACCCAATTCCTTGCCGACGGCCTTGGCGATCTCGTCCGCGTCGCCGGTGAGCAGTATCGTATCGTAACCGCTCCGTTTTAGTTCGGCGACCGCCTCCTTGGCCTCCGCGCGCAACTGGTCGGCCAGCAGGATGGTTCCAAGCCGCCTCCCCTCCCGCGCGACACACACCGTGGTCGCACCAGCATGCCCGCGATTGGCGGCTGTATCTGGTGCCCCGGCAGACAGGGGAATGCCGTGCTCTTCCAGCAGGACGCGGGTGCCGACCACAATCTGGCTGGGGCCTTCGAAGCACCTCAACCCCTTGCCGGGGAAATAACGCAGGCCGGAGTATTCCCCCAGTGCCAGCCTGCGCTCCCGCGCCAGGGTCAGGATGGCTTCGCCCAAGGGATGCTCGGAGTGCTGTTCGGCGAGAGCGGCAGTTCGAAGCAGTTCATCTTCGCCAAGCCCATCGGCGGGATTCAGCGCCACGACACGGGGCACGCCCAGAGTGAGAGTGCCTGTCTTGTCGAGCACAATGGTGTCAATGCGGCGGAGCTGCTCCAGGTAGAGCCCGCCTTTAATGATGATGCCGCGCCGCGCCGCGCTGCCGACGCCCGCCAGGATAGCGAGCGGGGTTCCGGCGGCCACACCGCATGCGCCTGCCACGATGATGACAGCGATGGTGGAAGTGACGTTGCGCGTGACGAGGAACGTCAAGACCGCTGCAGCGAGGGCGAAATAGACCAACCCCGCTGCGAGCCGGTCAGCGATGCGCTCGACGGGCGCTTTGGATTTCTCGGCTTGCTCGACGATGGCGATGATTTTACCGAACGTGGTGTCGCGTCCGATTCTCTCGACGCAAACTTCCAGCACCCCGTCTTTGTTGATGGTGCCCGCAAAGACCTTGCTCCCCTCGACTTTCTCCACGGGCAACGACTCGCCGGTGATGGAAGCCTGGTCCACGAAACTGTGACCTTTGCTCACGGCGCCGTCAGCAGGGATACGCTCGCCCGGCCGGACGATGATGGTCTCGCCGCTCGCCACGTCATCGGTGCTTGTCTCCCGCTCTTGTCCGTCGCGGCGCACCGTCACGGAGCGCGGCAGGGAGTTGATAAGTTTCTCAATCGCTTTGCGTCCGCTCCCCACGGTGAAGCCTTCCAGCAACTCCGCGAACAAGACAAAGAACGCGATGACCAACGCGGTCAGGAACTGGCCGATGAGCAGGGCGCCAACGAGCGCAATGGACATGGACAGCTCCATCGTCATGCGGCGTTTGCGGAGGTTCGCCCAGGCTTCAGCGTAGATGGGAAACCCGCCGACCAGCGTGGCTGCAAACGCGAGCCAGTCGCGGCTCATCCAGGGCTTCCACCAACCCGTGAGGCTGGCGACAATCACCAGCGCGAGCAGGCCCAGCCGGACATACTCGACCGCTCCAGCGGGATGCTCGTGGCCATGACCATGCTCCTCGTCATGGTGGTGGTCGTGGTCATGCCCGTGGTGGTGATGACTGCCGTGATGGGCATCGTGGTTGTGGTTCTTCATAGTCAGATCCTTCACTCAACTTCCACCGGCCGTCCGAAGCGTAGGTAGAGCGCCGGGACGACAATCATGTTCAACAGCATCGAAGTCAGCAGGCCAA
>CAYIIH010000453.1:0-5882 GCA_964363225.1 uncultured Verrucomicrobiota bacterium
ACAGGCCGTCCCGCGTCGTGAAAACCCGCAACGTAGCCGGTCGCAGACATTGCAGACCGCGATACCGAGTGCCCACCCATGCGATCCCTTCGCGCGCAGACAGCACATCCGTCACGTAACTGTCCGCGAGGCCGAGCCGCTCATCTTCACGGACCAGCATGTCGCCTTGCACGGAAAACAACTTGCCGGCCCGCACCACCCAAATCGTGCCGTCCGCAGCCTGAACGATCTGGCGCAACCGAATATCCCCGCCGTCGGCCTCAAACCGATACTCCCGCCACGCGTCGCCTTCCCGCCGCGCCAACATGTCGTCGGTGCCAAACCAGAGCCTTCCATCCCGGTCGGCAAACACGACTTGCACCGGCGCCATAAAGGTTCCAGAGCGAAGGACGGGGCTGCTCCAGACGGGGCGATATCGGCCGGCGACCGTGTCGAATTGCTTAAGGCCCCAGATTGTGCCCACCCATAAGCTGCCTTCAGAATTGTCCGTCACCGTCAGGATCTGATGATAAGTCTCCAATTGCCCATCGTGGTTATCGACCGTTTCCGCCAGCGAATAACCCGCCAGTACACCATCCTTGAGGCGGTTCAGACCTCCGTGCGTGGCGATCCACAAGCTGCCATCCCGCGCCAGATGGAGACCAGCCACGTGATCATGCACCAAACCCTCAGCGCTCGTGTACTTGGTGAAGACGCCGCCTTGCTTCCGATACAGTCCTTTCTTGGTCGCGATCCAGAGGTTGCCCGACAAGTCCTCCGCCAGAGCGAGGATGGCGTCATCCGTGAAACCTGGGGTCCGCCCGTCGAACACCGTAAACTGGATTCCATCAAACCGCGCCAGCCCACTGCGCGTCCCGATCCACAACCAACCGTCGCGGGTCTGAAGCAGACAATTGACCGCGTTATCCGGCAGGCCGTCGTCGGGCGTCCACGTCTGGTGGTGATACGAGTCCGCGGTCAGTGGTCCGTGGTCCGTGGTCCGTGGTCCGTGGTCCGTGGTCCGTGGTCCGTCGTTGGGCGTCCTTGTCTGGTGGTGATGCGAGAGCGCCGCGGCCTCGGCTCCTTGGGAAAGCGCGGACTCGACTGCGAAAACCATGAAAGATGCTCCCGAGGCGAGTGCGCCTGCCAAAATGAGGAGCGAAATGAAATGCCGGAGCGTCATGTGACCTTAACCTGAAATCGGAGGCATCGTATAGGATTCCATGGCACAGGCAAGCCGCCAGAACGTAGCGAAGGTTTCCCAACCTATCAGTATCTGGCCAAATCGTCGCGAGCCGCGCGCATTCTGCCGGCGGGCTGGGAACCGCAGAGACGCGATGAACGCAGAGGGGGATTCTCAGTTTGCTTTCTCTGCGTCTATCGCGTCTCTGCGGTCTGCTTGGCTTCTGCCTTTGGTGGCGGCGTTGCCGCGCTGCGCTGTATCGCCGATTTCCAATCGGCAACGCGTCCGAAGTCAGAAAGCGTGTTTGGGTTCGCGTCGTCCGCAGGCTGGAAGCCCTGCGATACAGCAGGTTCGGAAACCTGCGCTACGACTTTGTCAACGGCCCTCCGGCTCGCCATCTTGAGATGCGCTTTTACGTTGCAGGAACAAAGCGTTGGAACAGCAACGCGGCGACGAACAACAGCACAAAAACCAGGCTGATCAGCGGCGTTGCCCCGGCGACAGCGAGCAGATCGACCAGCACGATCCCCGCGAGCAATCCGCTGACGGTGCGTCCGACGTTGCGGTCGCCGGCTCCAAAAGTGTGGCGCAGGCAGCGCAGAATCCAGAGTCCCAGGATCAACGAGAGCAGCAATCCCGGCTTGCGGAACTCGCCGCTGTTGACCAGCGACGCCAGCAAAATGGGCATGGCCAGCAGGTAGCACGGCCAATGACCCAACGGTCCGCGCGCGTTTTCCTTGCGCGCCAGGTAACTGAGGCCGATGATGTAGGCTCCCAGCGCCAGGGCACTCCAGATAGCCAGCCCGGTCACTCCGTTGCCGGCAGCCGAAGCAGCGACCACGTAGAGCAAAAAACGGCAGAGCGCCATCAGCACTGGCGAGCAGGTGATGGCTTTGTGAATGGCATCATAGAGCACGATGCAGCCGACCAGTATCACCGTCAGGAGCGCGGTGGTTTGGCCGAGCATAATCAGGATCACGGCTCCGCAACCGAACCAGCCGAAAACCCATTTCCAAACCTCTTCCAGCGTGATGGCGCCGCTGGGAATGGGCCGTTCCCGGCGGTATTGGCGATCAAACTCGATATCGTAGGCGTCGTTCAAAAACATGCCGCCCAGATACAGGAAAGTGGCGCCCAGACAGAGCCAGCAAAACCGTGTCACAGGTCCGCCGCCGGCCAGCAGCCAGCCGGCCAAGCAGTTGGACCACACCGTGGGCAGATTCGAGGTGCGCCCCAAAATCAGCAAGGCCCTCCCATAGGCCATCGATTCAGTCGGCGAGGTTAACATGCAACGGAATGAGCAAAGCAGGAAGACGGCAAAAAGCAATAGGCCCGCAAACCAAAGTTAACCCTAAAAAACTGAGGTCAAACCATGAAATGCCCAGTGCAGCGGAGCCGCCACCCAAGGAGCGCCGACATTCTTGTCGGCCTGCCTGCGCCGCCCCGGCAGGCAGGCTTTTGGCGCTGGCGAACAATTCGGGCCGACAAGAATGTCGGCGCTCCCGCGCCACGCCAGAAGATCCGCGCGGGGCGCGAGGATTCGTACAGATTGCCCCGCTACGGATAAAGAAGAACCAACATGTTGGTCGCAACGACGGAAACCTGTTGGCCGCCAACCGGCTGCGAAGCCTCTTTTTCCCAGCGCAGTCTGGGAAAAAGCGTGTACTGCTATATCCCAACTTGCTCACAGGCTGCGAAGAAGTTTTCAATGGCCACAAAGAGGCACAAGAAGACGCAAAAAGGATCAACTCTCTTGGGTTCATCGCGCCTCGGCGGTTTTCTTGGCGCGGCGGTTTGGTTGCGGCCTCGCCGCGTTGCGACCTCTTGCGACTTTCTGCGGCCATCAGGAACTCAGAATGGCTATGGCGCGGCCGACTTCACTCCCGGCGGCAGGGCGGCTTTCCAGCCTGCGTGGAACAACTCAGCCATTTCACGGCGCACGGCAGCGTAAGCCGGCTCGTCCACCAGATTGACGGTTTCCCAAGGGTCTTTTTCCAGGTCAAACAACGCGGCGGGCCTCTCGCCTTTCTTGAACTCCAGGTAACTGTATTTCCTGGTCCGCACAACCTGGCCGGACTCGCTGTCGTCTTCGACCATGAACATGGCTTTCTTCCACGGACGTTCCGGGTTCACCAACAGAGGCACGAAGCTGGCGCCTTCCAGATTCCCGGGCAAATCAAGGCGCGCCAACTCGCCGAGCGTCGGAACCAGGTCCACGAACTCAACGATTTCTCGGCAGACCCTGCCGTTGGCCGGAGCGCCGGGCACGCGCACGATCAACGGCGCGCGGCGGGTGGCCTCCAGCATCGAGTATTTCGACCAGAACCCATGATCGCCCAGGTGGAATCCATGATCGCCCAGGAAGATGACGATCGTGTTCCGGGCCAGTCCCTCCTGTTCCAGCGCTTCGAGGACCAAGCCGATGTTTTCGTCCACGAACGTGAGGCAGGCGTAGTAGGCGGCGATGGCTTCGCGCACTTGCTGCGGGGTGGGCTGCTGCTTCATGAAGATGTCGGGATTGCCGCCCAGAGCGCGTTTCATATAGGGGAAGTTCACCAGTTTGTCGGGCGGCGCAGGTGGCATGGGAATCTTGGCCGGGTCATACAGCTTGAGGTAGGACTGCGGGCAAATCAGCGGTGTGTGCGGCCGCGACTGGGCCACCGCCAGGAAGAATTGCTGTTTGGTTTTGGCGAACTCCCTCAGCAGCGCCACAGCGGTCAGGGCTTTGCGGTAATCGCCTTCCTGCTCACGCGTGAGGCCGGAGTCGCCGTAGCGGTCGGATTGGCGGGCGCGCCAGAGCCGAAACTCGCGGCTGGTGCGATCGCGCGGCGCGGGATCGCGCGCGTCCTGCGGGACGGGGGGGAAAGTCAGGATCGGCTTGGGCCCGTTCCAGCCCTCGGGCCGCCCGTGCATTTCGAGGCGGTCAAAAACCCGAAACTGGCGCTCGGCATACTCGAGGGTGTGAAAGAGCTTGCCGACATCGGCCAGATAAAAGCCGCGCGCCTTGAGCATTTCCGGCAGCGTGAGCAAGTTCATGGGGTGTGGTCACTGTTACTTTGAGACGATTTTGGCGCGGCTTTCTTCAAGTGTGAGGTTTGCCGCCGCCGCTTCGAGGTTGACGCGTGGCCGCCTTGCGGAGCAATCTTGCCCGCACAACGAAAATCCGCACGACCCATGAAAACCTTTTTTTCGCTGCTGTTATTCTCGCTGGGCGCCGTCCATGCGAGTTTGGGTGCCGCCGCCGAACCGGAGCCGCGCCCTGTGGCATCCAAGCCGCTCGATTACATGATCGTGGTCACCGGCGGCGAATTGCTGGAAGGCGTTTATCCGGATGCGCACACCCCTTACCTGACGCGCATACTCCGGCCTCTCGGTTGCCGGTGCGTCGGTTCGCTGACGGTGGATGACAACCGCGATGGCATGAGGCAGGCGCTCCGTTTTGCCACGAACCAAGCGCCCTTGGTGATTGTGACCGGCGGACTCGGCCCGACCCCCAACGACATCACGCGTGGAACCTTGGCGGAATTCACCGGCATCACCCTCCAGGAGCATCCGGAAGCGCTGGCGGACATGGAACGGCGCTTTAACCAATCCCGCGATCAACTCCGCCCCAATCTGCGGCGGCAATCGCTGGTTCCCGCCCGCGGCGGCTACCTGAAGAATCCGGCGGGCACGGCGGTGGGACTGATCTTTGACTCTGGCGGACCGGTTATTGTGGCCCTGCCGGGTCCGCCTCGCGAATTGCAGCCGATGGTCCGCGAGGAATTGGTGCCGTATCTTCAGCGGCGGTTCGGCGTGCGGGACTTCGGTTGCTCGCTCAGCTTGCGTTTTGTGGGCGCAGGCCAGTCGCTGATTGACCAAACGATCAAGGACCATGTGTCCATCGCGTCCGACGTGACGATTACTTCGCTCTTCGAAAGCAGCCGGGTCGATTTCACCTTTTCTCTGCCGGGCAACACACCGGCCGACCGGGCGCGGCTGCAGCAGTTGGAAAATGCCATTCGCGAGCATCTGGGCGAATACATTTATGCGGCCGATGGCGCATCGTTGGAGGCAGTAGTCGTGAAACAGTTGCAAGCTCGCGGCGGATCACTGGTGCTGGTGGAAGTGGGCAGCGGCGGCCATCTCTCGGCGGCTTTGAGCGGCGTGGAGGGCATCGGCCGGTTGCTGGCCGGAGCCTACACGGCTCCGACCGAGGAAGCGATGGCCCGGCTGCTTCAGCTTCCTCTTGATTCACCGGAGCAACCGAAAAAACCCGGCGCCGACAAAGCCAAGACCCTGGCCGCAGCAGCGGCCAGGCTAACCCAAAGCCAATGGGCCATCGCCGCCGGTCCGGTGGAGACCGATGAGAAAGGGGCGAAATACATTTGGACCGCGTTCAAAATGCCGGATGATCGTTGGGAGACCGAACGTTGGGCGGTCCGGGGCTCGGGCGAAATTCATCCATCGAATCTGACCACGCAAATCCTGGACCGCTTGCGCCGGCAACTGAAATGATCCTTGACCGGCCGACAAAAACCGGGAGAACTGGGACACGGAGCCTGGTGCTGATCCCGGAGGCAAGCGCGGGCTGCGTCTGCCCCTACCCAATCCAAACCTCGATGGCTTTCTGTCCTGTGGATAAGCCGCGGCCTGAAATCTCCCGCGGCCCTTGATTTTATTGGGTGGTGGAGCCGAGGGGAGTCGAACCCCTGACCTTCTCATTGCGAACGAGACGCTC
>CAYIIH010000454.1:0-5770 GCA_964363225.1 uncultured Verrucomicrobiota bacterium
GGTCTTTCATCAATTCTCCGAAGTTCATCGTTTGCCTTTCTCACCGGCGCTGGTTCACTGTTTCCACACCTCCCCATTGACAAACGCCGGTTGTGGTAGAATTTAACCACAAGGCCGGACGCCGGTCAAGCTTTCTGGCGCGAGCGTAAAACAAACCTGGCAAAACCGCCGCGGCGGATCGGTCAGGCCGGAGTCAGTCACAACCCCCAAGCCGCCGGCTCGCCCCGTGGCATAAAACCTCCCGCATCCGGCTGGGTTCCAGTGGCGCGTATCCCACGGGGCGAGACACCCCATCGGCGCAAAGGCAGCAACAAGGCACGATCAGCAACGCGTTGGCTTCCGGTCATAGTGCAGTTTCATCGTTCGCGCTTCTAGTCTCAACTCTCAGTCAAACTTGCTCCATCTCAGCACGGACGCCCTCAACTCCAGCCGCCGCGGCACATTCATCTTGAGCACACGAATCGTGGTGCGGCCGACCGAAGTCAATCCTATCAACTCGATCCCCTGCCACGCAAAATGCTCCGCCCACCCGTCTTTGCGCGGATGAAACAACCGCACAACTTGGTTCGATTCGGGATCAATTCCGGTGAGGTTCGTCCCTTTGTGCAAATTGCAATGGAAACAGGCCAGCGCAAGATTCTCCTCCGCGTCCCCGCCGCCGTGCTGGCGGGGGATGATGTGTTCGATCTGGAAACGGCACACGGGCTGGTGTTCCTGGCGCAAGTGACAATACTCACACCGATCCCCGGCCCGCGCCTGCACGCGTTGGCGAAGGGCGGGGTCCATCAAACGGCCCGCGCCCGCGTCAGCCACGCCCGGGCCTTCGCCTGCAAGATGGCCACGAGATCACAGGCGGAAACCCAGGATTCGTACTCCGCGCGCTCGTCGGGAGTGAGCCGGCCTTCGGTGTTTTTTGCGGCCAGCTCTTCCATGCGCGCCTGGGCCGCCTCATCCAGGCGAAGCGCCGTGAGAACGCGGGCGGTCTCTGCCGTGAGGTTCCGATTCAGCGGCTCCAGCACTCGGTCCAGCACGTTGAGAGCAACGGTTTCTGTCATGGCAGGACTATAGCCTACGGCACCACGACCTGGCAAGCCCGCCGCGGCGGGTCGGCCAGGCCGGAGTCAGTCACAACCGCCAAGCCACCGGCTTGCCCCGTGGGATAAAACCTCCCGCATCCGGCTGGGTTCCGGTGGCGCGTATCCCACGGGGCGAGATGCCCCACCGGCGCAAAGGCAGAAACAAAGCACGATGCCATCGACTGACACGTTCATTCGTTCATGATCTTGTTCGGAAGCTCCGAGCCCCGGTAGTCATTTCATCAGCGGGGCCGTCTGGGCAGCGACAGCCTTGGCTACGAAAATTGCGATAAAGAAGATGCCTAGCAGCGACTCCGCAGCGGCTACTACCTCCGCCATCACGGATTGCGGGCGAGCGGTTGTGTATCCGAGCCCTGTCATGCTCTGAACGCTTACGAGCAAACAGCGAAGCTCACACTCCCAGCCTTTTCCTGCCTTCTCGATGGCACCGTTCTTGTGCCACTCAAGAAGGCTGAACCCGAAACTAAAAAACAGGATCAGCAGTCCGTAGTAACAGAGAAGGTATGTAACGCTCATTTGCGCGCTGGCAGCGAGATCGATGACACTCAACACGAGAACCACGGCCGGCAACAACAGCAAAACGCTCGTCACTATGTCGAGGGCGCCGTTTTGCTTCCATACGCCAGCGTCCGTCGTCTCACCTGCGTGCTTCCAGAACTTGGTCGAGAGCCAGTAGTACGCGACTACAAACAGAACGGAGATGAATATCAAGTGGACCGGGACATAGATCCAATCCAGGACGTTGTTGAAAGTCGCCTTAATCATCATGTCTTCTCCTTGCGCTGGGTTCCATAACATGGGTCAAGGAACGGCAAGCCGGTAGAACCGATTGTCAGAACTGGGCGCGTTGGTGTCTCGGAAGATCGAAATCGAATTTGTCGCCATGAAATTCGCAAGCGTGGACCAGTTTACCAGGTCCGCACTGCTTTGAATCAAGTATTCGTGCCCAGCTTGCGCCACCACCTCAAACTCGACCGTTCGATCCGGAAGCACACTCACATTTTGGAACGCCAAAAGGGTCACTGTTATGTAGCCGACGGCAACCTTTGTGTCTGTGCCGTCGGGGCCAGTCACCGAAAGAGTCACTGAATATTCACCTGGTTCGGCATAGGTTGCGGTGGGATTCATCTCCGTGCTATCCACGGTGCCGTCGCTGTCGAAGTCCCACGCCCAGTTCGTAACGCTGCCGACTGAGAGGTTTGTAAACGACACTGTCAACGGTGGCGTGCCGCTGAGCAGGCCCCCGGAGAAGGCGGCCTGAACTGGGGCAGCGTTCATCACAACATCAGTGAAAGGGCTCTCGGCACTGTTGGTCGTCACTGCTACCACGGCAAAGAACCAATTTGTGCCGGTTTGTCCTGCCTCCCATTGGTGGCTGGTGTCGTAACTCAGGTTTGTCGTCGAGCCGAGTAGCTGAAAAAGCGAGGCGTCCTCGCGCCGCGCGTAGATGCGGTAGGCCGGCGTAGCGCCGCCGGAAGAATCGGCCCAAGAAAGGTGACAAGTTCCATTTGAAGAAAAACTCGTGACGTTCGTCGGGGCAGACGCCGCCACAATCAAACCAATCGGATTAGGACCGGAAGAATTCAACTGAAAAGCAAACGTGATGTCGTTGGTGCTTACGATCCAGGAGACATTAGTCAAAGAAACCCCATTGGTCCGGAAAAACTGGACACCCAGGGAAAGCGTCTCGCCGGGGAACGCCTTTATATCGCCCTGGTAAAGGCCGTCCGGGGCATCGCTTCGCAGCAGGGTGGCGCCGTTTGCCCCCAGTTCGACCACGCTTCCCGGCCAACCGTTGGTATATGAGTCAGTCAATGGTGAGACGCCAGCTAAAGCGAGTTGCGGATCCACCACCCACAACCGGCTGCGACCACGCACCGAAATGCCCAGATGATTTGATGCCGAGTCGCTCCATGTCGGTCCCGGACCGCTTGACTTTCGGCGCGCAAGTGTTTGAATTTCTTGGCCGGTTAGGAACTCCGTAATCTGCGTGGACAGTCTGCCAATCAATCCCTTGTGGTCGCCGCCGTCCGGAAAGCCGTCCGATGGGAAAGGAATTCCAAAGGACTTCATCCACGCAGAGGAGTGTAAAACGGTACCGTCACCAAAATCATATTTCGTACCCTCGGGCCGGCCATGCGGATAATCTGGCGATTCAGAGTGCGGACGAAGCCGTATGGTTGCCAAGGTCTTAGCGTCGTCGTAGGAATAGAAGACCTTGGCGCAGACTTTGCCAGACGCACAAGCCCGGTCGTACCGGTCAAATGGGCCCTGGTTAAGCTGATAAAGAGCGTTGGCAGTGTGCCCTGGGAATGGCAGGTAAGAGGCATCGATGCTAAGAGCGTAATCGTAAACCGGCAACAATTGTTCTAGCGCAGGAATCTGTTTTTGATAGAAATCGAACCGCTGTCGCGTCGTCGCTCGTTTCCACTTCTTTGGGCTGTTCCATCTCTCGTAATTGTACTTGGACGTGCCTTCGTAAAATGGATCGATGCTCGGATCGGCGAGAAACCAGAGGCAGTAGGCCTTGGCTGATCCCTCGTTGGGCGTACCAACCATTGCGAACTTGCCGATGTCATCGCGATATCCTTTGCTCTCAATGTAGGCTCGGGTCACCAGCCCTCCCATGCTGTGCGCCACAACATCGACTTTGGGGTAGCCGGTCAGTTCTTTCGCTTTGTCGATTACTGGTATCAAATATTTCTGCCAGGCGGACTCAGAGCCGTCTCTTGTGATTGGAGGTACTCGCCAATCCCAAGGGGCGGCAAAAACAGAGTAATTAGCGTCCGATAATTGCTTCCAAAGCTTGATCCAACCAAGCGGCTCGTAGATATAGCCCGAGCCAGTGAGGTTCACTATTCTTGGATCAAATAGTTTCAACTCATTCGGATCTGCAATCCAAGGCGGCAGCAACGGATACGCTCCGTAGCTGAGCCTCACCAGGTCCCATTCATCTATGTCCCATTCCGTTTGGTCGCAACTTCCCATTATTCCTGGCACCAGCACCACAGGCGGCTTACCCAACTGTTGCAGTTGAACTTCAAACGTGCAGGGAGTCGCTGGAATGTCCACCGTCTCCGCATGGGTAATGAAGCCACTCTTTTCAACTTGCAGGAGGTAAGAACCCCTTTCGGCGCCACCGACAACCGTGAATTCGGCCTGCCCTTGAGAATCGCTGACCCTCGTTTCTGGAGACTCGCCCGTCCGTTGCAGCGACATGGTCGCGCCGCTCACAACCGCGCCAGCCTGCGTTTGCACTTTGACGGTTACCTTGACGTCCGAATTCGCAGCTACCACAGCGAACGGATTGCTTTGCCCTTCGGCAGTGGTTCCGAACCGGCCTTCGGCAAGCAGCCTGGTCTGTGCGCAAGGCGTGTTCAAACTCAACGGCCCGGTCCATTCGCCATTCCGGAAATCCACAAAGCTCCAACCCACACTACCACCAGCTTCGCTGCTTAACGTGGCCCGGCCATTGAACGCGGTCTGCACCACCACGCCGTTCATTGCTGTGATCGTCACCGGAAACGCCGTGTTCACCGATTGGGGCGATGGGATGGTCGAGAATTCGAAATGTGTCACCGTCGGTCCGGGAGGCGCACTCCCGGCCTGGGTCACGGCAACTTCCTGGGAAGCCGGACTTGCTCCCGGCGCGGAAACCAACACATGCCCCGTCCGCGCGCTTGTGGACGGGTTCGCGTCGAACTGCAGAACGACTGTGGTGCCGTTGGGTTCAACAACCCCACTGTTGGCACTCGTGAAGTGCAGCCACGGAGCATCGGTGATTGACGCGCTCCACGACAATGTGCCTCCACCAAGATTCTGAATTAAAAGCCCGACAAGCCCATTCCCGGAATTCACGTCCCGACTCGCTGGTGTGACCTGTAGCGATGGCCCGCCGGTTCCAAGCACCGTGAGCTTTCCGACGGATAAACCCACATCGTTTGCTCGGGTGATTTGGCTCAAGATTCTGTCCGGGTCCGCCGTCACCCCGACGTAATAGGTTCCGGGTAGCAGTCCCGCAGGCACAGTAAAGGCATCGGTGAAGTCGTAGGGCACTCCGGGATTCAGTCCTGGAACACTGACATCCAAAGGAATGAAACCCGGGTCTGAGCTGGTGAGAACAGCGTCAGCGGTGAGCTGGACGCGGGCTTCCGATGGAGGCGAAGCGACACTGCCGACGTTGCGAACGCGGAAGCTCACACTCAAGTTTTGCCCGGCGCTCAAACTGGCTGGGGTAAAAGAAACATTCTGCACCGCCAAATCAACGCTGGCTGACGCACCGACCACCGCTTTCGCCACATGAGCGGACACCTTCCCGCCCGCCGTGGTGAAAATGCCCCCCGCATACACGTCACTCCCTGACACCGCCAGTGCCCACACATAGACGTTCATCCCCGCCCCCAGGGCCGACCAACTGCTCCCGTTCCATTTGGCAATGTAATTAGCCGCGCTCCCGCCCGCCGTCGTGAACCAGCCCCCCGCATACACGTCGCTGCCCCACACCGCCAGCGCAGACACCCAGTTGTTCATCCCCGCCCCCAGGGCCGACCAACTGCTCCCGGTCCATTTGGCAATGTAATTGACCGCGCTCCCGCCCGCATTCGTAAAAAAGCCCCCCGCATACACGTCACTCCCCGACACCGCCAGCACAGACACCCAATTGTTCATCCCCG
>CAYIIH010000455.1:0-5758 GCA_964363225.1 uncultured Verrucomicrobiota bacterium
GAGCGCCCCCGCTCTTGCCGCGCCCCGGCAGGCGCAACCGCACCTTGCGGAGGCCGCGGGCGTGCTGCATGACGCCGCCCTTCTCGGGCTGGCGCAGCAGTTCTTTCTGGAACTCGGCATAGCTCGTGTCGTCCACCAAATCGGTGATGAGTTCGGTGAACAGCGGCAGTTCAATGAACGTCACCGAAGAAAGGTATTACTCCGTAATATAATTGCAAGGGTGAATCCTGCGCTCCTTTCTGAGGATCTTTGCGGCTGGAGGTGATTCATGCGAGCAATGGAGACGCGGAATTCATTCCGTTGCCGCACCGGGCCAGCCAAGGGGTTGGATGGGCAAGGCCCTCTGGCGACGCATTTTGGCAGTTGCTCTTTGCCGACGGTCCTCCTTAAGATTCCCGGCTAACATCTTGTGAAACGCGTGACAACGCTTTCACGGTCAGCCCTGCTGATGGTCGGGCCAGGTTTCAATGAAACGACTCATCCGAAAGAGAATGCGATGACAAAACTCGAACAGTCAGAGTTTGGCAGAATGCCAGATGGAACCGTGGTGAGGCTTTTCACCTTGACCAACCGCCAGGGCATGGTGGCGAAGATCACGGCTTACGGAGCGATTCTCACCGAGTTGCACGTGCCGGATCGCCACGGCAAGGTGGAGAACGTCGTTCATGGCTTCGACAACCTTGACCAGTATTTGCAGGGCCATCCGTCGTTCGGCGCCACCGTCGGCCGTGTGGCCAACCGGATTGCCCAAGGCCGATTCACGCTCGACGGCCAGGAATACAAGCTGGCCATCAATAACGGCCCCAACCACCTGCACGGCGGCCTGAAAGGCTTTGACAAGAAAGTCTGGCAGGCCCAGCCATTGCCCGGTGGCGAGCATGACGGGTCCGTGCAGTTCACATATCTCAGCCAGGATGGCGAGGAAGGCTATCCCGGAAACCTCTCCGTTGCCGTGGTTTATACGCTGACCGACGACAATGAATTGCGCATCGATTACACGGCCGCCGCCGACAAAGCGACACCGGTAAACCTGACCAATCACAGCTATTTCAATCTCGCTGGTTCCGGTGACATTCTCGGCCACGAGTTGATGATCGCGGCCGACCGTTACACTCCCAGTGACGCGACCTTGATTCCAACCGGCGAAATCGCCGTCGTCAAAGACACGCCGGTCGATTTTACCAGTCCCACCCCCATCGGCGCACGCTTTGGGCAGCTCACGGCCAAGCCCACCGGCTACGACCACAATCTTATGTTGAACAGCGGCGGCATGACGCCGGCCTTGGCAGCGCGCGTTTATGAGCCAAAAACCGGCCGGATCATGGAAGTGCACACCACCGAGCCTGGCGTGCAGCTTTACACCGGCAATTTTCTCGACGGCAAACTCACGGGCGTCGGTGGCGTAGTCTATCGGCAACACAGCGGTTTCTGCCTGGAAACCCAGCATTTCCCCGATTCGGTCAATCACCCGAATTTTCCCTCCGTCATCCTCCGCCCCGGTCGAACCTTCAGAACCACTACCATCTTCAAGTTCATGGCGCGGTAGTTATGACAACATTGATCGATAAACCGTCTCGTCGGCGTTTCAGCCTGCTGTTCCTGTCGAGCCTCCTTTGTCTGGTCCCGCCCGCGCAGTCCGAAACACCGATTTTCAAGGACCGGGATCTGGAAGCCGCCGTGAGAAAGTTTGTTTTCGACAAGCGGGATAACGACAAGCCTTTGACGGAGGCGGACTTGGCCAATCTTTCCACTATCCAGGCCGCTGGCAAAGACATTGCAGATTTGACCGGCCTCGACAAATGCCGGAACCTGGCCGCGCTCGATTTGGCGACCAACAAAATCGTCCGCCTTGAACCACTGCAAGCCCTCCGCAAGCTGCAATACTTGAACCTGGCCCACAATCAGATCAGCGCCGTTTCTCAATGTTTATTTGAAGGGAAATCCGCTGAATGCCGCCGCCAGGAGAAGCCAGGTCCCCGCCTTGAAGGAATCGGGAACCAAGGTGGCGTTTTGAACCCATTCTCAATGCCCGCGCCGGTTCAGCAAATAAAGCAGGAGGCCAACCAGCGCGGAAATGAGCACCCCAAAAATAATCGACCACTTGAAAATCTGCGCGTGCCATCTTTTGTTGGACCGGCCCATGCCAGGAAGCAAATAATAGCGGTGCTCTTCCCTATTGTGTTTCGGTTCGCGCACAGCCTTTCAGAGGTTCGGTTTGATACATGATAGACCAGCCGGTCATGACTGCCGCATCCTATGAAACGGCCTTGGTTGAAGCAACACTGCAATTGATCCTGGCATCGGGCCTTTTTTCTCTTTGCTTCCTTCAGATCATTGAGTGACTCTGGCGGCGAGTTTGATGCCAATTTGCCATGAACTTTCTTAGTCTCTCGAGCGTAACGGCCGCCTTTCTCATCTTGCTTTCGCCGGCCACAAGCGGGGCCGAAGACCTCTTTGAAGGAAAGTATTTTCGTGGGAGGGGCGACGTGGAGTACCTCCGTTTGCTGGACACGGCGCGGCGCATGTTCGAGCCGGACCCGGAATTTCAAAACCTTTCCATGCTCTACACCACCAACTGGAATGGCCTGGTCGAAGGTCCCACGTGGGATGCCTGGTGGATTCAGAACAGTTACGGCACGACCTACGCCGCCTTGCCCTTCTGCCGCGAACCGTTTCTCACCTTCCTCCAGAATTCTCAAGACCTTTGGTTCGATCAGATGGGCGATGGCAAACGGGTGGGCGCGCCGCCGCCCTTCAATTGGGTGGCGCCCGACGGCGCGTTGTGCGACGCCGCCCGGCCCGGCTGGATCGTGTACAAGCAAGGCGATGGCAGAACGGCGATTCACGATTGGGGCATGGAATTCACCGCCGCCGGGCTGCTTCTACAATCCGAATTGCTCCTCATCAGCCGCGATCCGCAAGCCATTTCCAAGTACCTCCCCAAACTGGAGCGCTGCGCCAATTTCATCGAGACCCGCCGTGATCCAACCAACAACCTGTTCCTGGCTGGCCCCGCCGGCAACCTGCTGGCGCCCAGCTATGCCGGATGGAAACGTCCGGACGGAACTTATGGCCAAGCCTATCTCACCGGTCTTTCGATCACTTACCTCGCCGCGCTGGACCGCTTGATCGAGCTGGAAAAATTGATGCGACGCCAGGACCAAACCGGGCTGTACGCGAAACGCCGTGAGACCGCCAAACAGGCCCTGGCGCTCCTGGCCACCAGCGAAGGCTACTTCATCCGTTCGCTTGATCCGGACGGCGTCAAACACGGGATTTATGGAGCCGAGCGTCATGGCTATTTCGAAGCGTCTCCCAACCACGATGCCATCGCCTTTCGGATTGCGGACGATGCCCAGGCCGAGAACATTTATCGCAAGATCGCTTCCATCCCCGGCTTGCGGCCTTACCACTTTGTGCTGCCGAATTATCCTTCCTACGATGACATGTACGAAAAGCCGGAGGGTCTTTGGGCCTTTGGCACCTGGGTCAACGGCGGGCATTGGTCCACTTGCGAAGCCCGCATGATCTTGGCCTACTATCGGCTGGGGCAGTTCGAGGACGCACGGAACTCCATGCGCCAACTGCTGACCTTTGCCGAGAAATTCCGCATGGACAATCCGCTGGTCAAGTTTGGCAGCGAGGTCTATCAGCCCAACCAGCCGATCAACCTTTGCTACGACAGCCTGGGGCCGCCGGCCGCTTTGATTCGCGGCTTGTTCGAGTACCTCTACGACGCCGACCGGCTGACCTTGGTTCCCCACATTCCAGGCGCTATCTCCGAGCTCGAGCAACGTTTTCCCATTCGGTTTGGAAAAAAGCAGCTTTACCTTTCCACCGCCGGACAAGGTTCCATCGCTGAGGTGCAGGTGAACGGACGCCGTTGGAAGGACCACGACAAAAAAACGATTTCTTTGCCCTACGAAAAAACTCCGCCTGTGGCGCGCATCCACATCCTCCTGGGCAGCGGCCAGCCCTCAAAAACCGCCGGTGTGAAACCGGCCAAAGCGCCGCCGTCGCTCACGGCGTCAAACGCGGCGCCCGCTGATCTAGCCAACCTGGAAGATCGCGCCATCCGATTGCGCCGGTTTTGTCAGAGCCTGGCCCGCGCCGGCTGGGCCGAGAGCTACGAAGCCGCTCACGCGCGACTGGCTTTGGACTGCATCGCCACTGTTTACGAGCGGCGGCGACTGCTCGCCGAGGGCAAATTGAAAGTCCTGCCGCCGCCTTCCCAAGTGGCCGCCGACAAGTCCTACGTGGAAACGGCGATCAAGTTGTCTGACGGTCTCGAGGCGGCCCTCGCCTCCGACCAAGACTCTGACCCGTCCCGCTTCCGCAAAATCCAAAAACTATGGCAGGCCGCCCTGGCTAGGCCGTGACTGTTGAACCTGGATGCGGCCTTTGCTACCACGGATTTCAGGATGGCACGGATGAAGAAGCAGATGGAGCAGCGTGAGGAATCACCCGCCAGGTGCTTTGGCCTGGCAGACTTTCCCATCATCACAGTTCCGTCAGCTTCCTCAGCTCCTCCAGCGAAAAGTCCGGGGATTGGCAATGCGCAATAATGCGTTGCTCGTGTTCGACCACTTGGGCCGCCGCTTTCGGAATTTCATGCGCGATTTCCTTCGGCACCACCAGCACGCCGTGCTGGTCGGCATGCAGAAGACAGCCCGGCCGCACGATGGTTCCCCCCACCTTGACCGGCAATCCAAAATCGAGCAGATGCACGTAGGCATGCGAGACACAGACGCCGGCGGCAAAATAATGGAAGCCGAGCGCCTGCACTTCGTCCAGGTCGCGCACGTGGCCATTGGTCACCACGCCGACACAGCCGAGGCGCCGGTGAATATTCGACTGCACTTCCCCAAAATAAGCCCCGACTCCCGGCGGTTGGTCCATGTCCTGAAAGACGAGGACGCGCGGCTCCGGGATTTCCAAAACGTGCTTCCAGAAATCATGCCGGGAGACCGTCCGGCTGGCCGGCTGCTCGGCCACAAAATGCGCCGTCACCGCATAGCCCACCATCACGCCGAGATCGGGAAAAAGGCACCGGATGTCCGGCGACATAAAGCCCTGATTGCGAGGCCGCGCATGGAATTGCTCCACGGCATTGGACACGGTCGGCGTGCTCAGCTTGCGCAGAGCTTCAAGGTCGTCTTTGGAAATGGGCATAAAATCACAGGATTCTGTGCGTTCACTATCTGGAGCTAAAACGGTTGTCAAAACCTTTTGCTGCTCTCGAGCCCTTTTCCAGGGCTGATTCAATGGTGCGAAAGGAGCGCGGGCAGCTTGCCCGCTCGGCGTTTCGGTGAGTTCCAAGGGAGAAACGCGCGGGCAAGCTGCCCACGTTGCTTTCTGATTATGCTTGTTTGTCGCGATTGGGACGGCAGGTTAATTGGCCATGATAACTTTCCGTTCCCTGATCCCCATCCGTGGGGCTGCCTTGAGTCTGCTGGCCTTGGCATTCTGGCTGGCCGCGGCCCCCTTTGCCGCTGAAGAGGCCCGCCTCCTGCGGTTTCCCGCCATTCACGGAAATCAGATTGTTTTCTCGTATGCCGGCGATCTTTATACGGTTGCCTCGTCCGGCGGCGTGGCTCGAAAACTGACCAGTGACGAAGGCTACGAAATGTTTGCCCGGTTTTCGCCGGACGGGAAATCCATCGCTTTCACCGGCCAATACGACGGGAACACGGAGGTTTATCTGGTTCCTTCCGAAGGCGGCGTGCCGAAGCGCCTCACCTACACGGCTACGCTGGAG
>CAYIIH010000456.1:0-5738 GCA_964363225.1 uncultured Verrucomicrobiota bacterium
TGGATTGCCACGGATGCGGGAGCGGTCCGGTTTGACGGCAAAGAACTCACGCGCATCACGAAATCAAAAGGGCGGCTCGCGCAAAATATGGTCCAATGCGTTTATCGCGACCGCCACAACGTGCTTTGGTTCGGCACTAAGGCTGGCGCGACTCGGTTTGACGGCGCCGTGTGGTCCACATTGACGAAGGCCGATGGCCTGGCCGGCAGTGATGTCCGCACGATCTGCGAGGATAAATCGGGCGCGCTCTGGTTCGGCACGGATCGAGGTGTGACGCGCTATGTGGCGCCGCGTGTTCCCGCCCCACCGCCGCGCGTCACGGTGCTGTTGGACAAAACTTACGAGCCAGGAGCGGCACTGCCGTCGATCGAACGCGGACGGCGGGTGGACCTGAAGATCGATGTCGCCGACTACAAGACCCGCTCGGAACTCCGCCGGTTTCGGTGGCAGGTCGTCCCCGGACGGCCAACGGCGGAGGCGTTGCGAGACAGCAAGACCTGGCAGCCGGCGCATGAACCTCGTAGCAGCGGACGTGAGTCCGCTCCATCTGAATTCCAAAGAAGTCAGAGCCGACTCACGTCGGCTGCTACGTTTCAGGGGCTTCAAGGTGCGAACTCCGGTTGGCGAGTTCTCACGGAGCCGCAATTCCATTGGAACGCGCCCGAAACCGGGGAACACACGCTGGCGGTGCAGTACATTGATCGTGACTTGAACTATTCGACGCCGACGCTGTTGCCGCTGAGGATCGTCCCGCCGTGGTATCTCAACGCGTGGATCGTGGGGCCGTTTGGTGGCACGACCGGCGCTTTGCTGGTCTGGGCGTTGGTGGCGCGCTCGCTCTACGTCCGCAAACGCCGCGAGGCCGAGCGGCTCAAAGAGCAGTTGTTGGAGAAGGAACACAAAGCCCGCGAAGCGCTGGAAGCCAAGAACGCGCAGTTGGAAACGGCCAGGAAAGCCGCCGAGGAGGCCCGCCAAAGTGCCGACGAGGCGAACAAAGCCAAGAGCGCTTTCCTCGCGAACATGAGCCACGAACTGCGCACGCCGCTCAATGCCATCATCGGCTACAGCGAGATGCTGGAGGAGGAAGCGCCCGAGATCGGGGCCGGCTCGATGGTGCCTGACCTGCAGAAGATTCACGGCTCCGCCAAACACCAACTCGCCCTCATCAACGACATCCTCGACCTCTCCAAGATCGAAGCTGGGAAGATGGACCTGTTCCTCGAGGAATTTGACGTGGCGAAACTGGTGGGCGAAGTCGCCGCCACCGTGCAGCCGCTCGTCGCGAAGAAGGGGAACAAGCTGGAAGTCATCTGCCCCGCCGGCCTGGGGAAGATGAAGGCCGATGTGACCAAAGTGCGGCAGACGCTGTTCAACCTGTTGAGCAACGCGAGCAAGTTCACTGAGAAGGGCGTGATTCGGCTGGAGGTGGAAAAAGTAATCAGTAATCAGGGTTCAGAAATCAGTGATGACCTGCGAACTCCTGTGGCCCCACTGATTACTGGTTCACTGGTCACTTTCCGCGTGAGCGACACCGGCATCGGCATGACGCCGGAGCAGTTGGGCAAACTCTTCCAGGCGTTCAGCCAGGCCGAGAGTTCCACGAGCAAGAAGTACGGCGGCACGGGCCTAGGCTTGGCCATCAGCCGCAAATTCTGCCGGCTGATGGGCGGGGACATCACCGTGCAAAGCGAGACCGGCAAAGGATCCGTGTTTACGGTTACGCTGCCGCAGACCGTGTCGGAGCAAGGCCCATGAGAACCTCCGAAATCCGAAGGCCGAGGTCCGAAGGAAACCCGAAGCCCGAAGGCCGAAGAACGGTCGGTGCGGGCGTCCCTTTCCTGGAAGACGGCCCGATGGACCCCGCCGAGTTGGAAGATTGCGCGCTCACGGGCCGTCACTTCGAGCTGCTTGCCAATCAAGCAGGCCTGGCGTAGTCTTGCGGCATGGTTTTGATTCGCTTCACAGACGCTGAAAGCAAGCGGCGGGCCTTGGAAGCCTTGGTAGGGCAATTCTCCTTTAAGAGTTGGTCCTCGGGGGAAATGCTGCTGCCGGAAGAAGCCTTGCCGCGACTGGCGCGCGAGGACATCCCGTTCAGCTTCGAAGGTTCGGCCGCGTATGAAAAACTGGCGACGCTATGAGATCCTGCTGCCACTGCGATTTAATGATGGCCAGCGCGTGCCGAAGGCGCTGCTGGCTCAAACAGTCCAAGAACGGGAAAATCGCTTCGGCGCGGTGAGTTGCGAAACCCAAATCATCCACGGACGTTGGCGTAGTGAAGGCAAAGCCTTTCGCGATGATCTGATGAGGGTTTACGTGGATGCCGAACAGACCCTTGAGGTTCAAGCCTTCTTCGCCAGCTTCAAGGAGCGGACCAAAGCGCGTTTCCAGCAACTCGACATTTGGCTCACGAGCCACTCCATCGAGGTCTTGTAGTGAACTGGCGGCGGGAGTTCGTCTGCTTTCCGATCATCTTTGGCTTGGCACTTTCGATTTCGGAAGCCGGACCGTTGTCGCGGAGCGCGAACACGAGACCGCAAGTGCCGGTGGCGTTCGCTTTGTCCGGCGTGCTGACCTGGTGTGGCGAGCCGGGCAGTTCACCGATGATGGGCGCGGCGATCCGAGCGAACCGCTGGGCGGCTGTCCACCCGCCCAAGCGGGAATAACGCAACCGGGGTCGAACGCAGGCTGTGGAGGCAAAACGAGCCGTGGCCGAAAACCGGGTTCAGCGCCCAGGCCGTTTGGCCGGCTGTTGCCAAAGCTTATGCCAATAGAGGTTCCAGAGGTTCTCCAGTTTGACCGTCTCCACGTGGTTGTCGGCCATGCCCACATTGACGGCACCGGGGAGAGTGTTTCTCGCGTTAAAGTTGCGTGAGGCTGCGGCCACCGACGCGGCATGGCGCGGAACGGCAATTCGCGACAGCCCGCCCCCTTGGAACTTATCGCCGTCAAAAAGGTTCCGGGCCGGCAGGTCTGTTTCCAGGGGCCAAGCATCGACCCAGATCGAGTCAGCGAAGAATGGCGTCTTGGACGGTTGCTGCACATCTCCTTCGGCGGCGAATCGGTGCTTCTTATCGCTATAGGGATCGTCCGTGTAGAGGTAGCCATTCAGCGCATAACTTCCCTGGTAGGACTGGGGCCCGGTGGCGGATCCCTGGATGACAATCCACGCCCGGGTCACCCAACCCTCCGGGGAGGCATCCCTGGTCAACTGCGCCCGATTTCGCTCGGGCGCGGTGGGGCAATACCTCACTTTGTCAATCGCGGAATAGCGCACCAGCAGCTTCTTCATCCACAAGTCCGGCCAGGCGTCGTAGTGGACCGGTTTGCCTTCGTCGCTGAAATACATGTAATTGGCCAGGCCGATTTGCTTGAGGTTGCTGACGCATTTGACGGAGTGCGTCTTGGCTTTCGCTTTCGACAAAGCGGGCAACAGCATGCCAGCCAGAATGGCGATGATCGCGATCACCACCAGCAACTCAATGAGCGTGAAACCGCTTCTGCGCCTTGCCTCAGAGATCTTATTCATAACACGTCAAGTGATCCACGCGATGGAAATTTGAGGCATCTTTTGCTCCACAATTCGAAAGTCAAGGAGATTCCCGGTGAGGACAAGCCTCTCGCACGGCCATTGACCAAGTCGATGTGGCGGTGGTTTGGCTTGGTGGGCCTTGAGGAACTTGCCCGAGTCGGGGCTCACAGTGGCTTGGGGCAGGAGCTGGGCTCGCAACTGATCCAACGCCCCGGGGTCCAGTTCGCGCACTCACAGTTCTTTGGGATGCTGGGTATCCAGGGCCATGCGTAGCGCCATGATTACAGATTGCGTGGCGCATTATACTGGCACAGGCTTTCGGGCGAAGATAAGGTGCGGTGAGTTTACCAGGCCGTCATCGAATTCCATTGGCGCATGAGCACAGCCGATACAGGGCGCGAAACTGACGAGCGTCAACGTCTGGCCCCCGCCGGATTGATCGGGATCCTCTGGGGCACGGCCTGGCAGGCTCTTGCCGCCACGATCGGTTTGTTCGTCCTGGGCGGCCTGGCTTACGGCATCTGCTCGTCAATCTGGAACGAAATGACGCCCAGCCTGCCGCCGTTGAGTCAAACGGTGAAGGCCGGCCTTTCTTCGTTGAACACCCAGGCCGCGAGACCCGAATGGGCGTCATTCGTCCGGGAACACCGTTTCGGAATCGTGTTTGGGTTTGTATATGCCGGTCTGGCCGGGCTGCAACTGGCTTCCTGTTCGCGGAGCAAGAACGAGCGCCGGATCGCCGCTGTTCTCACGCGCATCACCCGGAGAATTTCAGACCGTTGGTTCGAAGTCGTTGTCGGCAACGCGTTCGGCGCTCTCTTCGGGGCCATCGGCATCCATTTCTTGCACGAGTGGTCTTTCGTGCGTTTCGTGGCGCACCTGACCTTGGGATGGCTGCACCCGGTGATTTACAGCGCGGCCAGCCTGGTTTTCGATACGGATAGCATCCAGACCATCGAAGGGCTGATTCGGTGGTATGACGACAATCAATTCAAGTTCACTTTCTGGATGCTCTATGGTTCCGCGGTGCTCGACGATCTGGGTGTGCCGAATTTGAAAACGCTTGGGAAGCGAGGCTGGAGGCGGATTGGGGACCGGCCCGCCGGCCCGAACGCAGCTCCGCCGTCGTCTCCCCCGCCGCCAGCTCCGGAGCCTTGAACTGCATCGGCAAGGCTCCGGCATTGCCGGAGGTGTTGCTTGCGGGCGAAAGGTTACAGGAAACTAAAAGCTGAAGAATAAAAACTGGTCTTCAAAGCCGGTGAGGGCGTGCCGCCCGGATTCTACGGCTGGCAAATGGGCTTTAAGCTGAGCCTGGGCCGGCTCGCTCAGGAGGCAGGACTCGTGCAGCGCCGCCGCCAATTTCTCCATGCGAAAGACAAAGTTCACCTCCTGCCCCATCAGGCTTTCCTCGCCCAAGGATGCGCTTCCGCCCATAAACACCTGCCCATAATGCAGCACCACCCGAAAGTTGGGTTGACCCAAGGCCTGGATTTTCTTGAGCTCCGCCAGCGCCTGCACCAGCTCGGATACGGTTTTCTCTCGTGCCGGCCAATAAGCAAAGAATCCGTCACCCAGGAATTTATTAATGCTGCCGCCGCAGTCATCGATGATCTCTTTGCAGGCCGAAAACCAGTGACCGGTCACTTGGGGCAGCTCATCAGGCGAAAGCCGCCGGACCAGATGCGTGGAAGAGATGATGTCGGCGACCAGCAGCCAACATTTGAGCGATTTTATCTCTTGAATGGTTTTTTCGGACACGCTGGGCTCCAATTCAGTCGCGGGATCAGCCAGCGTTTGGCGGAACAGGAGGCGGAAGTCGGCGATTTCGATTTGATTCCGGTTGCGGAGTTGAATCGGCTGGGTGACCCGGCGGCCATCCACGTAGGTGCCGTTGCTGCTCCCCAGGTCCACCAGCCAGAATTCATGCTGGTCTTGCACATGAATCACCGCATGGCGCCGCGAGACTTTGACATCCGCCAAGACCACCTGGTTGTTTGGCGAACGGCCGATCGAACATGTGCCATGAATCATGACCGGATCGCGCCCGGCTTGTTCCAGCCAGGCAGAAATTTGACTTTGATCGTCCATGCAAAAGCAAGGTTAAGATAAGTGGCAGAACAAAGAACAAAAGGAAATTTTGCGGATCATCCCGACGCAGGGCTGATTCAATGGTGCGAAAGGAGCGCGGGCAGCTTGCCCGCTCGGCGTT
>CAYIIH010000457.1:0-5701 GCA_964363225.1 uncultured Verrucomicrobiota bacterium
GGCAAGCCGCCGGCCATCGACCAGGCCAAAACGTGTTTTGACCAGGCACCCTCCCCGGCTGACTTCGGACGATGCTTCAAAGCGCATCCGCTCGCCCGTGCTTGGCGACAGCAACACCGGCGAATTCATGCGCTGCAGCAGCGCCAGGTCCTCGGGATGCAATTGCACTGAAAAAACGGCGGATTCCTCGACCTGGGCCAGGGTTTCGCGCACGGCGGCTTCGATCATTTCGGCCGGCACAGGCATGTCAGCCACCAGTTTGCGGGCGGCTTCGAGCGCCAGGGAAATGAGCGCGTTCTCGCAGGCGCGCACGAGTTGGGGGAGCGCCTGCTGCATCGAAGCGAAAACGCCGTTCTGTAATTCGAGCACCTCGCCCCGCTGGCGCAGCAATTGTTCGCTCAACGCTTTCTCGCCCTCCAGCCGGCCCCGTTCGTAGCTCGCTTGTTCGCACTGTTGCAGGCGCTCCGCCCAGTCCGCTTCCGACGTGGAGCGCGTGGCCAGGCGCACGTCGCGCAGGGGTTGTCGAAACTGAATTGGTTCAGGCCAGGACTTCATCGCGAGTGTGGACTTTGGCATCACTCAGGTCGATTTCGCCTTCGCTTTCCAGCCGGCGGACGACATCGATGATGCGGAGTTGGCAGGCTTCAATATCGCGCAATTTGAGCGGACCCAGAAAACTCATTTCCTCGGTGATGGTTTCGGCGGCGTGCCTGGACACACAACTGAGCAGCGCGGTTTTGAGCTTGTCGCTGGCCGTCTTGAGAGCCACGGCCAGATCGCGCATTTCTACTTCGCGGAGCAGCTTTTGCAGTGATGAGGCATCCAATTCCGCCAAATCTTCAAAGGTGAACATTTTCTGCCGGATGGCTTGGCCCAGCTCCGGGCTCCGTTCTTCCAGGGCGGCGAGGACGGATTTGCTGAGGTTTTTCTCCATGGCATTGAGCAAATTGGCCGCCGCCTTCACGCCGCCCGTCTGGTTCAGCGCGCGGGTTTGTGTCGTGCCCAGCTTTTGATTGAGCAATTGGACCAGCTTTTCCACCACTTCCACCGGAGTCGGCGCCAGGCTGGCCAGGCGTTCGACGACCTGTTCGCGCAAGTCCGGCCGCAGCAGAGACAAAACCTGGGAACTTTTCTCAGGGGCCAGATAGCTGATGACCAGCGCAATGGTCTGGGCTTTTTCGTGCTTGAGCAAATTAGAGATTTGGCGAGGCTCCATCTCTGCGATCTGCTGTGCGGCAGCCCCGGGAGTTTGCGTGGGCGAAACACGGCTGATGATGTTGCTGGCACGATAGGCCCCAACCGATTTTTCGAGCACACTCTGGGTGTATTGGACGCCGCCCAGAATAGCGGTGCTGGCCTGGACCGCCACTTCGGTAAATTCCTTCAGTATTTCCTGCTGCAACTCGTGCTGGACCAGGCGCACCTTGGTCATCTCGCTGGAGACGGCTTCCAACTCGGGTTCGTCCAGGTGCTTCATGATCCCGACGACGCTATCCGGTCCCAGAATAACCAGGAGCACAGCCAGTTTTTGAATTCCGGTCATCTGCGCGACTTTGCTGGCGACGGGCGACAGTGCTTCGACAGAGGAGGCCATAAAAGTCAGTTGTTGGTTTTGCCGCGAGTCAGCCAGGAGCGAACGGCCTGAGTCATGTTGGCCGGATTCTCGCGGATCAATTGGTTGAGGACTTCAACCGTCACGACTCCTTCGGTGGATTCCTGCGGCCAAGCCGGGTACTGATTGCCATTGCCATTGCCATGTCCGTTGCCGTTCGCCACAAATTTCCCCAGCGGTATTCCGATGGGAATATCGTCGGACCGCGTTCGCCGGAAGGTCCTCCAGAACGCGGCGAGAAGAACCAGAGCCAAGGCCGGGTAAACGGCGTTCCTGGCCAGGTCCCAAAGAAACTGCGACCGATCTTGCTTTTCCAATTGCTGGTTCATCTCCATCACCGTGCGATCGTTGAAGGGCATTTCCTCCAGGGTAATCTCATCGACGCGGGTCGGATCGCCATTTTCCTGGATGCCGAGCGCGCTTTGCACAATGCGGCGCAGTTTCTGCAAATCTTCCGGGGTCCGTGGAACCGCTTTGCGATCGGCACCTGTGCCCTCCATTCTGGCAGCGACAAAGACGGCGGCGGAAAGGCGTTTCAAACCCCCAGCCGCCTGCACCATGTTGCTGGTGGTTTTGTTGATTTCGTACTCGTTGTTGGTCACTTTCTTGCGCATGCGGGTGCTGTTGTAGGGCCCGGCCGCCAAAGTATTGGTTTCAGTGTTGGCGTTGGCGGGCACGCCCGGCGCGCCGCCGCCGCCATTGGCGTTGGTCGTATCGGTGTTTTCGTCGTTGACGGTAGCGGTGCGAACGACCTGGCCATCCGGATCAAATTTCTCTTCGGTTCTGGTGACGGTGTCCCAATTGATTTCGGCCGCGACCCGCACCACGGCCTGGTCCGGACCCAGCACTTTTTCCAGCAGGCCTTCGGCTTTCTTGGAGAGGTACTGCTCGAAATTGCGGCGCGCCACCAACTGGTTGCTGGTCAGCCCGGCAATGGAATCGGCCTCATTGTTTTCGGAGAGGACGTTGCCGCGATTATCGACCACGGAAACGTGGCTGGCCTGCAAACCTTCCACGGAATTTGCCACCAAAAACCGAATGGAATTCACGGCCGAGGGAGACAACTGGGCCTGAGCCTTCACGCGGACGAACACCGACGCGGTGGGATGCTTTTGGTTTTCCACCACCAGCCGATTCTCCGGAATGACAATCATGACTCGCGCCGTCTCCACTTCGTCGAGCTGGCCGATGGTGCGGGCCAGTTCGCCTTGCACGGCGCGCACGTAATTGGCCCGCTGGACAAAGTCGGAAATCCCGAAGTTAGACCGGTCAAAGATCTCAAAACCGACGCCCTCTCCGCGCGGGATGCCGCGCGAGGCCAATTGCATGCGCATGACATGCACCTTGTCCGCCGGGACCAGAATCGAGCTGCCGCCCCGTCCCACTTTGTATTGGATCTTCAGCTCATCGAGCGCACCGATGACTTTGGCGGCTTCCGCATCATCCAGTTTGCCGTAAAGCAGGGAGTAATCGGTGCGGCTGGACCAAAAAGCGAGGCTGGACAGCCCGATCAGAACCACGCTCGTCGCCAGGACGACGCTGATGCGCTGGTTCAGGCCAAGCTGTTTCCAAATTTCGAGCAGTTGGCGGCCGAGTTGGGCAAGGTTACCATTCATTTCAAATCTCAAATCTCAATTCGGAAATCGCCTGTTAAATCTGCATCCGCATGAGTTCCTGGTACGATTCGAGCAGTTTGTTTCGGACTTCGACCATGAGCTGGAACGAAACGCCGGCCTCCTCCATGGCGATCACGGCTTGATGCAGCGGGATGTTCTGGCCGCTGAGCAGACCATTGACCGTTTCCCCCGCAACCGCTTGCTTGGCACTGACTTCATCGACCACGCGCCCCAGGAACTTTTCAAAGGAATCGCCGCCGGTGTTCAGTTGGATCGGGCTGGAGGGCGCATTGGCCAGAGCCTGAAGGGGCGGAAGTTCTGCAAGCTTCTGCAATTCACCGGCGGAAATCGTCTTGGGCGCCGCCAGGTTTTCCACCATCTGGGGCAGTTGCAGGGCCCGCATCAGTGGGCTGGCATACGTGCGGAGTGCGGAAAGGGGGTCCATTGCGATCTAAAGTTCGCTTAACCGCGTCTGCCGATGCCCAAGGCCTGCAGCGCCATGGCGCGGGCGTTCTTGACCACGGCCAGGTTGGCTTCAAAGGCGCGGGAGGCCGAAATCAAATCGACCATTTCGGAATGCACATTGATGTTGGGCATGGCGACCATGCCCTGGGCATTGGCGTCGGGATGGGCAGGATTATAAAGCATGCGGGGTGGCGAGGGATCATTTTCAATCCGGCTGACCTGGACGGCCTGCAAGCTGCCGGCGAGTCCGCCAGGATTATCCTGCTGCTGTTGCTGTTGCAGGACTGTTTCGAAGACCACTTGCTGGCGTTGGTATGGCTTTCCGTCAGGGCCATGGGTGGTGTTGACGTTGGCGATGTTCTGGGAAATGACTTCCATGCGAATCCTTTCGGCATTCAAGGCGGCCGCACTGCTTTCGACACCTGGAAGAATGTTGATCATACTCATCTCGGATCAAGAGGGCCGCCCTGTAATGGCCAGGCGCAAGCGCAGCAGAGCGCCCGTGATCAGTTGGCTGTGCAACGTGTGGGCGACCGTGTTTTGATGCAGGCGCACCAGTTCGTTCTCCAACTGGACGGTATTGCCGTCACGGCGTTGCGCAATAGCCTGAGTATCGACGGCCACTTGCGGCTGCAGTGAAGCCAACCGCGCCGGATCGCGCGCCGCCAAAGCCTGGCGCAGTGAAACCTCGAAGCCGGGCGCCACATCGACCCGCCTGTAATTGGGTGTCTCCACATTGCCCAGGTTGCTGGCGATGGCTTCATGCCGCAGCACCGTCACATCGAGAAGCTTCTTGGCTGCGAGATAATTTGGCTGGCGGAATAGTGCGTCAATCATGGCCGTTCAACAATTCGTCCACACGTTTAGCAGCCGTTGTGCCACCGGTGAAAAAGTGCCGAATCATGCGCCTTTCGCAGCGCAAGCCGGCTCCACCAGGAAAATGTTTCCGGCCACGTGAAGGAGGATAGGCAAGGTTGTCCTAACCAAGCTGCAGGAAAATGGACCTTTTGCTGAGAGTTGGCGCAGTCTCCGTGTGGCTCGGACAATGCCCGCCATTTCCAGGGACGCAGCACCTTTTCAACACGGCCCGCCAAGATTCTCTGTCGCCGAAATTTCCTGTCGCGGAAATTTCCTTGCTTTGGATTTTGCCATCAGTTACTAGGTGGAGTCAGTTCAGTGAATAAGCGTATTTCCATACTTCTCATCGACAAGAATCCCAATGACGGAATCTTAATTGAGCGGGAGTTGAGCAGAAAGTTTCCCGACTCGGAAGTTCGGCAAGTTTGGGAGCAAGAGGACTATGTACAGGCCGCAGAAGACGGCGTTTTCGACCTGGTGGTCATTGATTACAACCTGGATTGGACCGATGGCCTTGCCCTCCTGCGTAACGTCAAAGCCCGCTGGCCGCATTGTCCGGCAATTTTGTTCACGAGCCATGGGAGCGAGGCCATCGCGGCGGAGGCGATGAAGGCGGGTCTGCATGATTTCGTGATAAAATCAGGAGAGAGTTTTTCTGAACTGGTCGCGACAATATGGACGATGCTGGAAAGTTCCTGGCAGCGGCAGACCCTGGAGGAGGTTGAAAGCCGTTATCGCGCCTTATGGGAAGGTCTTCCGATTGGCCTGTTTAAAACGACATCCCAAGGGCAGTTTATAGAAGTCAATCCTGCCTTTGTTCAGACACTGGGGTATCCGACACGGGAAAGCCTGTTGCAGATCAACCTGGCTGCGCTTTGTGTCAAGACCGAAGATAACCAAGGGTGGAAAAGTTTTTTTGAGGGCTCCCGGTCAGGCGGACGTGAACTGCCGTTGCGCCACTATGCCGGCCAGGTGATTTGGGCGCGGATTACCGGAGGCGCCATCAGAGATAACACTGGAAGGATTTGCCAGTACCAGGGGAGTCTGGAGGACCTGACGGAACAACGACACGTCGAGGTCGCCGGGGAAAAGCAATATCTGGGTATCCTATTGACTCCACCTCACACTACAGGTTGTTATTGGGAGTTCA
>CAYIIH010000458.1:0-5588 GCA_964363225.1 uncultured Verrucomicrobiota bacterium
AAACCCTCTGCCGACGCTCTTCCACCTGAGATTGAGGGACTATTCTCTGGAACTGTTCTTACTTGCGAAGGTTCGTTGGATGCGCCACGATCCAAGTAATAAAGCACGTGAACGGCAATCCGCAGATCATCTCAATGCGCTGTCGCATGGCTAAGCCGGGTGACAGCTTTGATTGGCACAACCATCCCTTTCACGAATTCACGCTGGTAACCGACAGCGACACAACCATTGGTTATCCTCCGGGGAAGATGGCGGTGAGGGAGAACACGCTGTTGATGTATCGCCGGGGTGAGCAGCATGGCGCTTGGTGCTCAGGGCGACAAACACCGCGGTTCTGGGTAGTCCACTTCACTATCGGTGGCGAACTCCGTCATGAAATGGACCGGTTCAGGGCGGCTGATCCAAAGGATCGCGTCTGGCAGCTTTCCGAGGCGCAAGTCGAGTCTTTCAGATGGCAATTCTTGCAGATCCTCACGGAACACACACAAGGACGCAGCCGAAGCCTGATCGCTGCATCTGCCTGGCTGCAGTTGTTGTTGGTGACGGTTCAGCGGTGGGCCGAAGGTGAAAGCGCGGCCCGCACGCTGCCAGCGGGGATCAGTCCGGATCTGCTGCGGCTTTGGCACCTGATCAATGCCTCGGTCGGCAAGCCCGACGAATTCGTCAAGCAGGTTTACCTCATTCCCAACTACGATTCATTGCGGCATGCGTTTAAGAAAGCGTTTGGCTGTTCCCCTCGGGAGATGATGCGGCGACTGCGGCTCCAGCAAGCCAAGAACATGCTTCTGGAAACCTCGCTGAGCATGAAGGAGATTTCCTCCCGCTTGGGCTATGAGCGTCAACATGAATTCACGCGTACCTTTCATCAGGAAGCCGGCGTGGCGCCGTCGGAATGGCGGGCCAATCCATTCCAATCTTCTTTGATTACCTGATCGAGGGACGGAGGCGCGCCGCCGCCTCACTCCCTCTGCGCGAGCCGGGCGATTCCACTTGCGCCGTTTTGCGGGAGAACGGGGTGGTCCGCGTTCCAACTCCTCCACTTCCTCATTGGGAAACGCGCAGTTCCCACCTGCACCTGCTCCCACCGCGTTGGGGAGGAACTCGAAGAAGCCCGAACCGCCGGAGGCCAGATTCACGTTGACAGTGGTTTACGCGATAAGCAGGTTATGGGTTGGGCCGGCAGCCACAACCGGGGGGGAGGCCCGAATCTGCTGCTCGTTCGGCGATTCCATGTCCGCGAAACAATTTTCCGTGGCTGCTAAATACTTTTCATGAATTCGGATCAAAGTGAGGGGCGTTGTTAACGAACGAACATGTTCCCCAACGGCATCGGCGACGATCGTGGCACTTTGACTCCGCAACGAGGCCAGGCGCTGATCTGCGGGGCCGTCCTCGAGCCTTCAACTACCCGATTCGCATGAGTAGCACATTCTCGCTCCACGTTTTCTGAAGAGCATGCCGCAAAGCAACGCCATGACCTCGCCGCTACGCCTGCGCCTGATGACAAGCGCAGACCTGCCGTTCGCGGATTCGGTGCGTGCGCTGGCAGGTTGGAACCAAACTCATGACGACTGGCGGCGTTTCCTCGCGCTGGAGCCAAACGGCTGTTTTCTGGCCGAATGGAACGGGGCGCCGGCCGGGACGGCCACGACCACGGTGTACGGACCGGAGTTGGCTTGGATCGGCATGGTGCTGGTGCATCCCGATTGTCGCCGGCGGGGCATCGGCCGGGCCTTGCTGGAACGTTGCATCGAGTATCCGCGCGGACGTGAGGTGCGCTGCATCAAGCTCGACGCCACCCCACTCGGCCGGAAGGTGTATGGCGGCTTGGGCTTCAAAGACGAATGGACTCTGACCCGATGGGAACACGCCGGTTTCCGTCCGCGCCAAGCGGTGCGTGATTCGAAGATCAGAAACTGGCGCGAGGCGGATGGCCGAAGCGTTGACCAGTTCGATGTCGCCACGTTTGGCGTTTCCCGCCAACGGCTCGTCCAGGCCTTGGCGCCGCAGAGCCGTTGCGCGTTGGTCCTGGAGTCTGAGCCAGGCCAGCTTGCGGGCTATGGCCTGCTCCGGCCGGGGGCGCGAGCGCTCTATCTCGGTCCCGTTGTGGCGAGGTCCACCCCTCTGGCTCTCAGGCTCCTTGGGGCACTCCTGGCGCACAGCAACGGTGAAACGGTCTTCTGGGACATCCCGGACCAGAACACGGCCACGGTGGAGTGGGCCAAACAGCAGGGGTTCACCCAGCAACGATCGCTGACCCGCATGTATCTGGGCCAGAACACCGCGCCCGGCGACGCGCAAGAACAGTTCGCCCTGGCCGGGCCGGAGATTGGGTGAAAGATGTGTCCACAAATCGCGACAGAAGAAGAGGCCGGGGATTCTCCACTCATTTGGGGAGACTCCGCCTGACGCGAGTTGCCCGCATTTTTGAAATGAACACTTGCAGATTGCCAGAATAACTGAAGATTGGAAACCAGATGAATTCATCCCGACCCCGGCGGCACGTATCACGGCGAACATTTTTGAGAGGCTCCGCTGCGGCAGCCGTAGCGCTGGGGGCGGCGGGTCTGCCGCCTCTTGGAGGCTTGGCCGGCGGTCAGCCTGCATCCGGCACGCCGGCGGGCCCTTCCCGCCGCAGCAAGGTGATTGACTGTCATGCGCATTTGCATCACCGCAGCATCGCGACCTGGGAGGCGGACGACCGCAAGTTGATTGAGGCGGCAGACAAACTGGGGATTGACCAGTTGTGCTGCTCGATTCTCACCCCGCGCCGGCCCGCCACTGCGGACGGTTTCCGCGAATGCAACCACTGGGTGGCCGAGGCGATGCGACGGTTCCCCGGCCGGGTGCTCGGCTACTGCTACGTCAACCCTGGCCACGGTCGGGAGGCCTTGGAGGAAATCCGCCGCTGCGTCGAGGAGCGCGGGTTTATGGGCGTCAAGCTCTACAACGAATACACCTGCACGGAGCCGGTGGTTTTTCCCATCGTGGAGTTGGCCATTGAATTGGGCGTCCCGATTCTGCAGCACGCCGGGCACAACCACCACGTGTTGGAGGACCAGCCCCGCCTCTCCGACGGCGGGCACGTGGCGGAACTATCGCACCGCTACCCCGAAGCCAAGCTCATCTGCGCCCACGTCTGCGGCGGGGGCGACTGGGAATGGACGATCAAGGCCCTGCGCCGTGCGCCGAGCGTCTTTCTCGACACCAGCGGCACGGTGACGGACGAGGGCGTGGTGGAGATGGCGGCGCG
Organism: uncultured Verrucomicrobiota bacterium; assembly: GCA_964363225.1. GTDB lineage: Bacteria > Verrucomicrobiota > Verrucomicrobiia > Limisphaerales > CAYIIH01 > CAYIIH01. The sequence continues at coordinate 3,254 of CAYIIH010000458.1, forward strand.
GGTATTGGGCGTGGACCGGCTCCTGTTTGGCTGTGACATGTCCATGACCGCCGGGGTGGGCAAGATTCGCGGGGCGAATCTGAGCGCGCCGGACAAACAGAGAATCCTCGGCGAAAACATGGCGAAACTCCTGGAGCGACGAAAATCATGATCATCGACATCAACGCCTACCTCGGCCAATTCGCCTTCCGCCAACTGCGGCACAACACCGCTGCGACGCTGGTCGCGTTGATGGACGCCAAACGGATTGACAAAGCGGTTGTCTCGAGCGCCAGCGCCATCACGTATCGCAACGCGCAGACGGGCAATGAGGAAGTGTTCGCGGAAGTGAAATCCCACCGTGACCGGCTCATTCCCTTCGCCGTCCTCAATCCGTTTTACACCGGCTGGCAGGACGATCTGAAGATTTGTCACGAGGACTTTGGGATGAGCGGCCTGCGCCTCTATCCCAAATGGCACAACTACCAGTTGTCCGACCGATCCTGTCTGGACTTGGTGAACGCGGCGACGGAGCGCGGCTTGGTGGTGTCCATCCCCATTCGCGTGGAGGACAATCGCAATCGGAGTTGGCTGGTGAACGTGCCGGACGTGCCGCTGGACGAAATCGTCGCGCTGGTGAAAGCTTGTCCCAAGGCGCGGTTCATGTTGCTGAACGGCCTCGGCTACGCGAACTCGCCGCTCGGGAGCAAAGACAATGGCCTCCCCGCGAATTACGTCATCGAAATCTCGCGCCTCAGCGCCCTGCTGGGCAACGAAATTGGGAAACTCATCACGAACTTGGGCGCCGAGCGGGTGATGTTGGGGAGCGGGATGCCGTTCAACTACCCCGACCCGGCGCTGCTGAAGTTGGACGTGCTGGACGCGAGCGAGCCAGACAAGGAAAAAATCCGCTGGCAGAACGCGGCGAAGTGGCTGCGGTTGTAGCGCAGGCCAATCGCCGGGTGGTATGGAGTTTCGTTCGGCGCCGGCGACACCCTTATGCCAGCACGCAATCCATGGCGGGCCTCGCCGGAGGTGTGGCCACGGCCAACCAGCCTCCACTGCGCGGTTGCAGCAGCGCCCACGGCGGGTCACGCGACCGTGCGCATGCTGTGCCTGCATTGAGGGACAATTCCAAGAAACAGGAGAATCCGAAGCCGCGGAAGCTGTGAGAGGCTGGGTTGACACAACGCGGTGTTGCAACCGGGCAATCGGCTTCGCCGACAGGGACAACTCCAGGGGAAGCCCAGACCTGCTGCTCCCTCCTCGATTCCATCTCGGCGAAAGAATTTTCCGTGGCTGCTAAATACTTTCTCTGCATTCGGACTAGGGTGGAAGCAATTGCATGTGAATGAAGGGATGAACGAATGAAAGACAGAACGCATCAGCAGAAACCACTGGAAACGCGGCGGGCGTTTCTGAAGTCAACAGGCGCGCTGGTCGGCGGCCTCTGCCTGGCAGGAGCGGCCGGCGCGCGCGCAACCGCAGAGGGCCAGGGAAGCAAGGAAACCCTGGCCCAGTTCGGCGGGGCCAAAGCCGTCACGCACCCGCACGGTGACGCCACGCGCTGGCCGCTTTACGGGGCGGAGGAGGAAGGGGAGATTGTCAAGCTGATCAGGGATCCCAACTACGCCCCGATTGATCAACTGGAAAAAGACTGGAAGGAACGCTTCCAAGTCCCGCATGTCCGGGCGTATTGCAACGGCACCAGCGCCTTGACGACCATGTTCTTTGCCCTGGACCTGCCGCCGGGCAGCGAGATCATGGTGCCCAGTTACACCTTCTTCGCCACGATCACGCCGATGCGGTTTTTCGGGCTGGTGCCGGTGTTTGTCGATATCAACCCGCGCACGCTCAACTTCGACGTGGAGGACGCGAAACGCCGCCTGACCAAAAACACCAAGGCGCTGCTGCCGGTGCATTGGATCGGGCTGCCTTGCGAAATGGATCGCATTTGTGAATTCGCGAAGGAGAAGGGCCTCATCGTTCTGGAAGATGCCTGTCACGCGCACGGCGCCTCGATGCAGGGCAAGAACATGGGCTCGTGGGGCCGGATGGCTGCGTTCAGTTTTCAGACCACCAAACCGTTGCCCGCCATCGAGGGAGGCCTGGCCGTCTATCAGGAGCGCGCGGACTACGAACGGGGTTCGACGTTGGGGCATTACGACAAGCCAAAGGACTACCCCGAAACGAGTCCGTATCGGAAGTATCAAGGCTCGGGCTTGGGCCTGAAGCTGCGGATGCATCCAATGGCCGCTGTGCTGGCTCGCTGCCAATTGCGGGGGTTGGACGAACGCAACACCAAGGCGGCCGCGCAGGTGCGCCGGCTCAACGACCGCATCCTGCACTTGCCGGG
>CAYIIH010000459.1:0-5495 GCA_964363225.1 uncultured Verrucomicrobiota bacterium
GTAACTCCTTCTGCATCTGCGTCCATCCGCGTTTATCTGCGGTTCAACTGCTCTTCTTAGGATTCATCAGGAGGCAAACAAATCGAGTTGCGGCGGGGGGGTGAGCTTTTGCAGTTTCTCGCGCTCCGCCCGATGGCGCGAGGAGGACCGCGCCCGGCCCTCCGGCGTCAACTCGGCTTCCTCCAGGTTCGACAGAATTTCTTTGGCGCGGTCCAGCACGCTTTTGGGGACTCCCGCCAATCGCGCTACTTGAATGCCATAGCTCTTGTCGGTGCCGCCCGGAACGATTTTGCGCAGGAAAATGATCTGCTCGTTCCACTCGCGCACGGCCACGTTGAAGTTGCGGACGCGCGGCAAGCGCCCGGCCAGCTCGGTCAGTTCATGATAATGCGTGGCAAAAAGCGTCTTGGCCCCGGTCTGGTTGTGCAGGTATTCCACAATGGACCAGGCCAGGCTCAATCCGTCAAAGGTGCTGGTGCCGCGCCCGATCTCATCGAGAATAATCAAACTGCGCGGCGTGGCGTTGTTCAGGATATTGGCCGCTTCGCTCATCTCGACCATGAAGGTCGATTGGCCGCGCGCCAGATCATCGCTGGCACCGATCCGGGTGAAAATGCGGTCGATCAAGTCAATGCGGGCGGCGGCCGCGGGGATGAAGGAGCCGGTGTGGGCCAGCAGCGCCAGCAGCGCCACTTGCCGGATGTAGGTGCTCTTGCCGGCCATGTTGGGACCGGTGATCAAAGCAATCTGCTGCCCGGCGGGGTCCAATTGCGTGTCGTTGGGCACGAACCGCTCCTCGGTCAAGGTTTGATCAAGCACCGGGTGGCGTCCCTCGCGGACGTGGAGCGCGCCTTCCTCGCCCACTTCAGGGCGGCAATAGCCAATAAAGCGGGCGGATTCGGCGAAAGAAGCCAGGACATCCAGTTGCGCCAGCGCCCGGGCGGTTTGCTGAATCTGGGGCAAGCGGCCCAGGACGGCTTCGCGCACCCGCAGGAACAGTTCATACTCCAGCTTGACGCTGCGTTCTTCGGCGCCGAGGATTTTGCTCTCCATTTCCTTGAGCGCCGGGGTGATGAACCGCTCGCCGTTGGCGATGGTTTGCTTGCGGAGGTAATGCGCCGGGACTTTGTCGAGGTTGGCCTTGGTCACCTCAATGTAGTAGCCGAACACGGAATTGAAACGAACCTTGAGCGAAGGGATGCCGGTCTGCTCGATCTCTTGTTGCTGCAGCCGGGCAATCCACTCCTTGCCGTCGCGGGTCGCCGAGCGCAGTTCATCCAGGGCCGGATCGAAGCCGTCGCGGATCAAGCCGCCTTCTTTCACGGCCAGGGGCGGTTCATCGACCATGGCGCGCGCGATCAACTCCACTAGGTCCGGCAATTCGGCCAGTTGCGATTGCAGCACGTCCAAAAGCGTGCCCTCCTCGGCGGCGTGTGGCGGCGGAAACGGGACCGGCTCGACTCCGTCGCGGGCGCTTTCCGTCAAGGACGCTTTCGCTCCGGCGCACGCTTCGGGCGCCGCCACGATTTGCGAGGGTGCCGGAGTTGTTTCTCCGAGCGGAATTTCCTCCTGGAACGAATCGCCGGGCGGGCGAACCGTCGGTATTTCCAGCTCGCGCAGGATTTGGCGCAGGGCGGGGATTTGTTCGAGCGCCCAGCGCAGGGCCAGTAAATCCCGCGCGTTGCCGGTCCCCACGCTCAAGCGGCTGATGGTCCGTTCCAAGTCGCGCACCGGGCCGAGGCGCTGTCGAAAACGGTCCAGGACCGGAGTGTGATCGATCCAAACCTGCACCGCGTCCTGACGGCGGCGAATCGGTTCGACCGCGGCCAGCGGTTGCGTCAGCCAATCGCGGAGGCGCCGGGCGCCCATCGGCGTGACGGTGCGATTCAGCGCGCCATAGAGCGACGACGCGACCGGAGCATCCCGGTGCAGAGGCTCGAGGATTTCCAGGTTTCGCAGCGACGTGGCGTCGAGGATAAGGTAGTCCGAGGACTGGTAGCAGGAGAGACGGGTCAGATGGGCCACGTCCCGGCGCAAATGCTGGGTGAGATAATGCAGCACCGCCCCGGCCGCGCCAATAGCCGCCGGCCGCTTCTTCAGGCCGAATCCATCGAGGGAAGCCACTTTGAAATGATCGCGCAAGGTGAATTGCGCCGTCTCCGGAGCGAACACCCAGTCTTCGTAACCGTTCAGGATCGGAAAGGAATTTTGGAGCAGCGCCCGCGTCGCGGCCGCCTGGGATGGGACGATGATTTCGGCCGGGCGCAGGCGCTCCAGTTCGGTCAGGAGGGCGGCCTCGCCCTCGAGCTCGGTTGTTTTGAAATCGCCGGTGGTCAGGTCCACGAAAGCCAGGCCAAAGGTTTTGCCGAGCGGGCCGACGGCGGCCAGGTAATTATTCCGTTCCGCCCTCAGCATCCGTTCATCAAAGTGGGTGCCAGGGCTGAGAATTTGTGTGACCTCACGTTTGACAAGCTGCCCTGGGCGCGCGTCTTCCATTTGATCGCAAAGGGCGACTTTGCGTCCGGCTTTGAGGAGGCGGGCAATGTAGCCGGGGGCGGCGTGATGAGGAATGCCGCACATCGGCACGAGGCCGCGTTGGGTCAAGGCGACATTCAACAATTGCGCTCCGGCCTGGGCGTCTTCAAAAAACATTTCATAAAAATCGCCCAGGCGGAACAGCAGCAACGCATCGGCTGGCAGCTCGCTTTTGATGCGCCGGTACTGCGCCATCATCGGGGTGAGTTGCGTGTCATGGGCCATCAGGAGGAGACGATAAACAGGAAAGTTTTTCCGGTCGAAGAGAAATTTTGCCTTGAAAGTTTTCGCTGAACTCATCAAAAAGCTAGGCAACCCAAAGAAAACCGTGTAAGCTTTGCATGATTCGAAATGAAACCCATAACTGAACGGAGGTGACTTTAACGTGGCCGATAAGAAAAAAGCAGCAAAACCCGCAGCGAAGAAACCCGCCCCAAAACCCGCTAAGAAGAAGTAGTACTTTCTTGGCCGGCTAAAACACCAGGATTGCAGGTCCTGGAGAACAGCTTCAGGACTTGCATCCAAGCTCGAGTTCGAGTCCGCCTTCATCCCTCTCGCATGGCCATCTTGGTTTTCGACATCGAAACGTCCGCGCTTCCTCTCGAGAACTTTGACGAGGCCCAACAGGAGTACCTCTTCCGCGAGGCCGTCAAATTGCCGGAAGAAGCCGCGCGGCACGTGCGCCGGGCTGAAATCCAGCAACAGTTCAACCTCTGGCCATTCACCGCCAAGGTGGTCTGCATCGCCATGCTGAACGCAGAGACCGCGCGCGGCCAGGTGCTGTTTACGGCGGTGGATCATGAACCGGACACCGACGAGGCGGGACCGGTCGAGTTTGTGCCCTGCCTGGACGAAGTGGAGCTGCTGACGGCCTTTTGGGACGTGGCCCGGCATTACGAGACGGTGGTGACCTTCAATGGGCGCGGCTTCGACGTCCCGTTTATCTATCTGCGGTCGGCCCTGCTCAACGTGCCGATCTCGCGCAAGGACTGGCTGGGGTACCGATTCCAGACAGAGCCTCATTGCGACTTGGCCGAGCAATTCACTTTTTACGGTGTGAGCGGCCGGGAAGGCGCCGCCCGCCGGTTTAATCTTGATTTTTACTGCAAGGCTTTCGGGATCGAATCTCCCAAAAGCCAGGGCGTCACCGGACTGGATGTGAACCGTTTGCTGGCGGAAGGGCGCCACCGTCAGATTGCCGAATATTGCCTGCGTGATGTCCAGGCCACCGTGCTCCTTTTTCACCTCTGGAAGGAGAGGCTGGCCGGGATCAAATAAGGCGCGAGGGCCGGGCGGGAACCAGAGAGATTACCTCCGGAGGAGGCCGGGTGGTGGCCCGCCCATTTTGGCCATCATTCTTTGGAACTTCCCCATTTTCTTCATCATCTGCTGCATTTGTCCAAAGCGGTTGAGCAGGTTGTTGAGTTCGGCCACGGAGACGCCGCTGCCTTTGGCGATGCGCAAGCGCCGTTTGGCATTGAGGATTTGGGGGTGACGCCGTTCCTGCAGAGTCATGGCGCAGATCATCCCTTCCATGCGGCGAAACTCTTTTTCGCTTTTGCTCAAGTCCGCGTTCTTGATGACTTCCACGCCTCCCGGCAGCATGCCGACGATATTCTCCAGCGAGCCGAGCTTTTTCATCTGGCGCAATTGATCCAGAAAATCCTCGAGGGTGAACTGCCCTTTGCGCATTTTCTCCTCGATCCGCTTGGCGTCATCCAGATCGACGGCTTCGGCGGCTCTTTCGACCAGACTGACCACGTCACCCATGCCTAAAATGCGCGAGGCCATGCGCTCGGGGTGGAACGGCTCGAAATCTTCCGGTTTTTCGCCGACGCCAACAAACTTGATCGGCTTGCCGGTGACGGCTTTGAGGCTCAAGGCCGCGCCGCCCCGGGCATCGCCGTCGAGCTTGGTCAGGACGGCGCCGGTGATATTCAAGGCCTGGTCAAAATGGGTGGCGACGTTGACGGCTTCCTGGCCGGTGGCGGCGTCGAGCACGAGCAGAATCTCCTGCGGCTTGACCAGATCGCGGAGCCGCACCAGTTCCTGGACGAGCGGTTCGTCAATGTGCAGGCGTCCGGCGGTGTCGAAAATCAAGGTGTTGCGATTGTTGGCCCGGGCGAAATCGAGGGCCTGGCGGGCGATTTTCAGGACGTCGGTTTCTCCTTTTGGCGCAAACACCGGCAATCCCAGTTGTTGGCCGAGGGTCTGGAGCTGGTCCATGGCGGCGGGACGGTACACGTCGGCCGCGACCAGCAAAGGAGTGCGCCCTTGCTTGTGCAGCAGCCGGGCGAGCTTGCCGCAGGAAGTCGTTTTGCCGGAGCCATGCAATCCGGCCAGGAGGACGCAACTGGGATTCCCGCTCAAGGCCAGGCCGGTGTTGGCCGATCCGAGCAGATCGACCAGTTCATCATGAATGATTTTGATGATTTGCTGGCCGGGCTGAATGCTTTGAACCACTTCCTGGCCGACGGATTTGGCTTTGACGCGCTCGATAAAATCGCGCGCCACTTTGAAATTCACATCGGCGTCCAATAGGGCCAGCCGGACTTCGCGGAGCGAATCACTGACGTTGGCTTCGGAAATCTTTCCGAGTCCCCGCAGGTTGCGAAAGACATTTTGGAGCTTGCCGCTCAGAGAGTCGAACATGGGTCCACCGTAAAGCAAGCGGAGTAGGTTGACAAGGAGTGGTCTTTGGCTTAACTGTCTCCCCGGCTCGCCGGGAGGGGCCAGCGTGGTAGGATACCCAAGTGGCCAACGGGGGCAGACTGTAAATCTGCTGGCTCACGCCTTCGATGGTTCGAATCCATCTCCTACCACCATCGTTTTTCCCGCAGAAAATCGCATAAAATGCCTGATTTTACTGGGGTTTGATCAATATTGCCTTCTTGGTCGGCTGCGCTTTTTGTATTGGCTGATAATTTGTCCACATTTTTGAAAAGAATTTCCAAAAATCG
>CAYIIH010000460.1:0-5454 GCA_964363225.1 uncultured Verrucomicrobiota bacterium
GGCAGCATGACCATTGACCAGGTCATGATTGAAGAACGCGCCAAGGTGCAGGACGACGCCCGCGTTTTCATCCAGCGGCTGATGGACGCTTACGAGTCCGGCCTGGTCATCACCGAGGTCAAGTTACAAGCCGCCGACCCGCCCGATGCCGTCCGCGACGCCTTCCACGACGTGGTGCGCGCCCGCGAAGACAAGGAAAAGCTCATCAACCAGGCCAAGGGCTATCAGGCGGACATCCTGCCCAAGGCCCGGGGCGAAGCGCAAAAAATCCTGCGCGAAGCCGAGGGCTACAAGGAAAAGCGCGTCCTGCTCGCGCAAGGCGAGGCCTCCCGCTTCCTCAGCGTGCTGGCCGAATACGAGAAGTCCAAGGAAGTGACCCGCGACCGGCTCTACCTGGAAACCATGGAGAAAATCCTGCCGGACACCGACAAAGTGATTTTGGATGGCGACCTGGGCCAGCGGCTGTTGCCGTTGATGCCGCTGGGCACTTCGCCCCTGCTGCCGGCGAGTCTCCGCCCGGCCACCGAACCTGTGAAAGGAAAGTAATTCTATGCGCACGAAAATATTTCTGCTCGGCGGTTTGGCTGCCCTCGTCGTCGCGTCCGTCGTGTTGAAGCAAGTCTTCATCATCGTGGACGAGCGCGAGCAGGTCATCGTCACCCAGTTCGGCGAATACATTCGCACCATTCAAAAGCCCGGCCTGGCCGTGAAAACGCCGTTTCTCCACAGCGCCATCCGCTTCGACCGGCGCATCCTGGTTAGCGACGCCCCGCAGGCCGAATACTTGAGCCAGGACAAGAAACGCCTCGTGGCCGACCCCGTCACCCGCTGGCGCATCGCCGACCCGCTGGTCTTTTTCAAGACCGTGCGCGATGAATCCGGCGCCCGCGCCCGCCTGGACGACCTGGTTTTTTCCGAGTTGCGCGGCGAAGTCGCCAGCCACACCTTCGCGACCGTCATTGGCTCCAAGCGCGAGGCCATCATGGACAACGTGGCCAAGAGCGCGCGAGAGAAAGCGCGCGAATTCGGCATCGAGGTGGTGGACGTGCGCATCAAGCGCGCCGACCTGCCCCAGGAAGTGCAGCAGAGCGTGTTTGCCCGCATGCAGGCCGAGCGCGAACGCGAGGCCAAGCGCTACCGCAGCGAGGGCGAGGAGGAAGCCAACAAACTGCGTGCCCAGACCGACAAGGAGCGCACCATCGTCCTGGCCGAGGCCGAACAAAACGCCCAGAAACTGCGCGGCGAAGGCGACGCGACCGCCACGCGCATCTACGCGGAGGCTTACGGCCAAGACCCGGAGTTTTACCGCTTCGTGCGCAGCCTCCAGAGTTACGAGTTGTTCCTCGGCAAACGCAGCACGCTGCTGCTGTCGGCGGACTCGCCGCTGTTTCACTATCTGGCGGGGCCGCGTCCCGAGGGCGACAAGACAGCGCCAGGCGCCACGCCGGCTCCCAAATGAAGGCTGCCGGGCCGCGTGAATGAAAGGAAACGAATGTTGCGTCCCATGAACATGACGACGGCGGGTTACCTGATTCTTTATGGCGGGGGCCTCATTGTCCTGGGGTTGCTCGGCTATTTGTCGAACCCGGAGAAGGCGAAGACGGCGCTGATGACTGGCGGCACCTTTGGCGCGCTCTCGATTCTGTGGGGTGTGCTCGGAGCGCGGGGTGTCCGGTGGATGGTGCCGGTGGCGGTGGTGACCACGGCGTTGTTGACCTTGGCGTGCGCCTGGCGGGCGAGCGTGGGCTGGCGGGCGGTCCTCGAGGGTCAATCGGAAAAACTTTTCGCCGCGCTGTTGCTGACGGTGATGCTGGCGGCTTCGGGCGCGATGCTGCCGGCGCTGTTCAGGTCTTTGAAGCCACAGCCAACTGCAACCCCTCAATCCCAGGAATGAACCATGAACACCATGACCACAGAAAAGAGACCATCCCATCCGCCTCGCCACAGGAAAACGCCACGGGTCCATTTGGAATTCATTGACCCGGTGGCCGAGTCGGTCTGCATCGCGGGCACATTTACTGACTGGCGTCCGGGGATAACTCCGATGATCCACGTCGGCGCAGGCCGCTGGGTCAAGGACCTCGCCTTGCCGCCCGGCGTTTACGAATATTGTCTGGTAGTGGACGGCTGCAAATGGATGCCTGATCCGCGCGCCAGCGAAACGGCCCCCAACCCGTTCGGGGGACTGAGTTCGGTCTTAAATGTCGCCGCGCCATCCTGAGCATTGAACCCGGCCCGAATATACCCGTGATGAAAAAACCTCTTGCCCAGTGGACAGCAGACTTTTTCACTGGCTTGGCGATTGTCTTGCCGGCGGTCGTCTCCATTGGAATCGTCATTTGGTTATTTGGCACGGTCGCCAATTTCACGGACACCTTGCTCTTTTTCCTGCCGAGGCATTGGACCCACGAACGGAACGGCGAAGGGCCCATGCATTTCTACTGGAGCCTGGCGGCGCTGGCGCTGGCGATTCTGCTGATCGGGATGGTGGGCCGGCTGGCCCGCTACTATTTCGGCAAAAAACTGATTCAACTGGCGGACCTTGCTCTCATGCGCGTCCCCTTGCTCAACAAGATCTACAGCGCTTTGAAACAGATAAACGAGGCGTTCACCTCCAGCAATAAATCTTCGTTCAAACAAGTGGTTTTGGTGGAATTCCCACGGCCCGGTCTCTATTCGGTCGGATTCATCACAGGCACTCAGTATGGCGAGGTGCAGGACAGAACCAAGGAGGTGGTGGTGGGTGTCTTCGTGCCCACGACCCCCAACCCCACCACCGGCTTCATCGTCCTCGTGCCCGAAAAAGACATTATCAAACTGGAGATGTCCGTGGCCGATGGCATCAAGTTCATCATGAGTCTGGGGGCGGTCATCCCGGCCTATGTTTCGCCCAAGGCGGCCCCGGACGCCGCCGCGGGAGCAAACTCCGGGCGTAGTTCTGTCATTGGAGACACTGGGAGCAGGACTGCCTTTGAACCCGCGAAGCTATCCCCGGAATTTGTCGCCCAAATGAAGGAACCGCGTGACGGCCCTTAAAACAATCCAACGAGTGATCCTGCTTGTTATCTACGCCGCGGTGCTGCCAGTCGCGGTCGTATTGCTGCTGCTGCTCGGACTGGCTTTCATCCTGATCCCCGGCGGCCTGGGGATTCTGACGATCGAATATGAGCGGGCCAGCCGATGGCTGCGCCACGCCTGGGACATTTTGCTGCGAACGAAGCCACTAACGAAAAAGGAGACTCTATGATGCTCACCATATTCCTCATCACTTTAGCCATTGGTCTCCTGGCCCAATGGCACGTCAAGCGCACCTACGCCCGGCACAGTCGCACGCCGACGTTCTCCGGCTATACCGGCGCGGAAGCGGCGCATGAGATTCTGCGGCAGGCCGGCATCACCAACGTCAGCATCGTCGAGCACGAAGAGTTGCTGGGCGACCATTACGACCCGAAGCGCAAGCGGCTGGTGCTTTCCTCCGAGAATTACCACGGCACGTCCGCGGCGGCGCTGGGCGTGGCCGCGCACGAATGTGGCCACGTCATCCAGCACCAGCAGGCTTACGCCCCGCTGGAATTGCGCATGGCGGCGGCGGGCGTCACCAGTTTCGCCAGCCAACTGGTGCTGTGGATTCCGCTGTTGGGCATTGCTGGCGGGCTGATGGCACCCAAAATCGGCCTGCTCATCATGGCGTTGGCGTGGGGCATCCTGATGGCCTTCAACCTCGTCACTCTGCCGGTGGAGTTTGACGCCTCGCGCCGCGCCAAAGCCATCCTCGGACAAATGGGCTTCATTCGGGCTGGCGCGGAACGGGCCGCCGTCAGTCAGGTCTTGAACGCCGCTGCTTGGACGTATGTCGCGGCATTCATCTCGTCGCTGATTTATTTCCTGTGGCACTTGCTGCCATTGCTGACCGGACGGGAGCGCCGCTGAAAAAGCTCTCCACAATTTGGCGTGGGGTTTGGTTGCCCCCAACGGGCGTTCCCCCGCCCGTTACTCCTTGGCGGCCCCACGCCATTTCGCTTTGCCCACGAGGGAGAGGGACGCCACTGGCCGGCGCGGCGAGAACACCCGGAGTCGCGGGCAGACTGCGGACGCAGCGCCCATGCCCTCTCCCTCAATCCAACGCCTACCCACTGCATCCATTGTGAAAACCCAATTCCGAATTCGAGGTCTGAAAGACGACGACGGGATGCGGCGGCAGTTGGAGGCCGACTTGGAAGACCTCAGCCGCCTGATTGCTGTGGACTCCGCCCAAGTCGCGTTACAGCACCAGCACGTGGCCACGCCATCCTACCAGGCGGTGGCCATGCTGAGTGTGCCCGGCCCGGACATCCACGCCGCCGCGCGCGACCACACGTGGCCTGCCGCGTGGCGGAAGGTGGTGACGCGTCTGCGCGAGCAGATTGAGGAACGCCGGAATCAGCAGACCGCCCGGAAAAAAGGCCAGCCGCACATCCACAGCCCGGCCAGCCGTCGGCCGAAGTAAAGACGGCAACTGTTTTAGACAAGTAACCGGGCGTTCTGCCCACACACAACCCGCATCGAACGACAACAACAAAAAAACATGCCAACCGAAACCACCACCAATCAAAAACTCCTCGCCTGGGTCGAGGAAGCCGTGCAACTCTGCCAGCCTGCCGCCGTCCACTGGTGCGACGGCTCGCAACCGGAATACGACGCGCTCTGCGACCTCATGGTCAAGGGCGGCACCTTCACGAAGCTCGACGAGGAACTCCGTCCCGGCTGCTACCTGGCCCGCTCGCATCCCAGCGACGTGGCGCGGGTCGAGGATCGCACCTACATCTGCTCCCAGAATAAGGAGGAGGCCGGCCCGACGAACAACTGGGCCGATCCCGCCGAGATGAAGCAGAAGCTCAAGGGCCTGTTCAGCGGGTGCATGAAAGGCCGCACGCTTTACGTCATCCCGTTCGCGATGGGACCGCTCGACTCGCCGCTCTGCAAAATGGGCATCGAGCTGACCGACTCGCCCTATGTGGTCGTGAACATGCGCATCATGACGCGCATGGGCCGGGCGGTGCTGGACAAACTCGGCGCGGACGGCGAGTTCATCCCCTGCCTGCACTCCATCGGCGCGCCGCTGCAACCCGGCCAACCGGATGTGCCGTGGCCCTGCGAGCCGGACGTGTCCCGCAAGCACATCGTGCATTTCCCGGAGGAATTCGCGATCTGGTCCTACGGCTCCGGCTACGGCGGCAACGCGCTGCTGGGCAAGAAGTGTCTGGCGTTGCGCATTGCGTCGCTCGTCGCGCGCAAGGAAGGCTGGTTCGCGGAACACATGCTCATCCTTTGCCTGACCTCGCCCCAAGGGAAGAATTACTACCTCGCGGCGGCGTTTCCGAGCGCCTGTGGCAAAACGAATCTCGCCATGATGAAGCCGGCGCTGCCCGGCTGGACGTTGCGCTGCTTGGGCGACGACATCGCGTGGATTCGCCT
>CAYIIH010000461.1:0-5405 GCA_964363225.1 uncultured Verrucomicrobiota bacterium
AACTGGATCGAGGGGGGCTACGACACGAGTTTCAACGGGGGGTTTAGTGATGGCTTCGTGCTGAAGCTGAGTCCTGATGGGGCGCTCGTGTGGTCCACCTATGTCGGCGGAACCGGCAGTGACTCCTGCGACGCGCTCGCCGTTGACCGCGCCGGCAACGTCCTCGTAACGGGCGGCACCGCCTCCGCCGGTTGGGTCCGTGGGGGTTTCAGCACCACTTTCACGGATGAAACCAGCTCATATATCGTTAAGATCAGCGCTGCGGGTCAGCACCTGTGGTCCACCTACGTCGCGGGTAATGGCACCGAAACCGCACACGGCATTGCCGTGGATGAAGCGGGAAACGTCCTGGTTACAGGTAGCGATCGTACCTACCACGGCCCCTATTACGTAAACGTCTTCCTGACGAAATTGACCGCTTCAGGTCAGCTCCTCGGAACGACCTACGTGGGCAATGACAAGGCCGAAACGCGTGAAGTTGGAGTTTCTGTCGCCATGGATCGATCAGGCAACATTGTCTTGGCTGGTACCACGGATTCCGGCGGTTGGATGAGCGGGGGGTTCGACACGAATTACCACGGCAAGGGAGACACCTTCGTGGCGAGAATCCCGCGGCGGGACGTGGGGGTCTTGAGTGTAACGATTACGCCACCAGAGGCTTGCAACGCCGGAGCGGGCTGGCGACGAGCCGGAACTTCCCGTTGGCGTGACAGTGATGAAGTCGAATACGGCGTTCCCGCCGGCCCATGCGCCATCGAGTTCAGCAATCCACCCGGGTGGTACCAGCCAGCGGATCAGAGCGTGCTCATTCGCAAAGATGACGTGACCGTTGCGACCGTAACCTACGTGCCCCACACCGGTTCGCTTCAGGTCACGATCGGTCCGCCACAGGCCTGCGACGCGGGAGCGAAATGGCGCCGGCTGGGATCATTGCCTTGGCATAACAGCGACGAGACCGAAACCGGCGTCCCGATCGGCAAATACCTGGTCGAGTTCAGGGACACCCCCGGCTTCAGTGTGCCGATCCCGCCCCGGGTGGCGATCACCAAGGACGCCACCACGCGGATCAGCGCCGCGTATGCGCACGGCCACGATGACGTGTCGCTGGTGTGGTCCACCTGCCTGGCCTGGAACCGACACCCTGCCGCCTTTGCGGTGGCTACGGACGCCGCGGGAAATGTCCTCGTGACGGGCTCGGCCTTTTCCGGCTCCGCTGACGAGGCCATCGGCGGAGTCAGCACCAACCACCACGGTAGCGACGATGCGTTCGTCGCCAAGTTCAGTCCCCAAGGGTCATTGCTGTGGCGCAGCTACCTGGGAGGCGCGGGTGCTGATGAGGGGCGCGGTATCGTTGCGGACAGTGAGGGAAACGTGCTGGTGACGGGCTCAACCTCGTCCACGAACTGGGTGAGCGGTGGCTTCGACACGAATTACCACGGCGGTGGTTTCTATAGTTACGACGTGTTCGTGGCGAAGCTCAGTCCCAGCGGCGCTCATCTGTGGTCCACCTATCTGGGCGGACGAGGCGATGACGAAGGGCACGGCATTGCGGTGGACGCGGCAGGGAATGTGCTCGTCGCGGGGGAAACCGATTCCACCTCCTGGGTACGGGGCGGTTTCGACACGAACTACAACGGCGGCTACGTGGGCGACGCCTTCGTCGTCAAGCTCGCCCCATCCGGGGCACACCTGTGGTCCACGTACCTCGGCGGTAGCGATACTGACGGGGCCAATGGCCTCGCTGTGGACGGCGCCGGCAACGTCTTCGTTGCCGGCCGCACCCAATCCGCCGGTTGGGTTAGCGGTGGCTTCGATTCCGACTATGGAGATGCCAGAGTTAGAGCCTTCGTCGCGAAGCTTAGTCCCGTCGGTGAACATTTATGGTCCACCTACATGGGCGGACATTATCTGGATCAGGCACACGCTGTCGCGGTGGACGGTGCTGGAGACGTCTTCGTGACGGGGGAAACGTATTCTACCAACTGGGCCAGGGAGGGGTGGCTTCGACTCGGTCCTCGGTGGACAGACAGACGCCTTTGTCGCGAAGTTGAGCTCGGCGGGGCAGCAGCTTTGGTCCACCTATCTCGGTGGCGACGGCGACGAGGCTGCTTACGGTATTGCCGTGGACGCCTTCGGCAACGCGGTGGCGACCGGGCGGAGCACTTCCACTAATTTGCTCAGCGGCGCCTTCGACACCACTGCCAACGGAGGCTGGGATGTCCTGGCAACGAAGCTCAATCCCGTCGGCGAGCATCTCTGGTCCACTTATTTGGGCGGAACCAGTGACGACTGTGGCTATGGGATCGCTGTGGACAGTTCCGGCAGCGTCTTGATTTCGGGCACGACCACCTCAAGAAGTTGGGTCAGTGGCGGCTATACTACGAACTGCGGTTGCGCCTTCCAGTGTAGTGACGCCTTCGTAGCGCAAATACGTACAGTTCCAAGCAAAGGCGCCATAACAATCGCCAGGATCGTGAACGAAGCTGGGACTGGAAAGCTGACCTTCGAGGCGGCTGGCTATTCGGCGCCGTCCTTTGTCATGGAAAGCACAGCCTTCTTGGCCAGCCCAATCCAGTGGGTCGTGGAGACGAATGCCACGATCACCTCCACTGGTGAGCCGGGGAAATTCGCAGTTCAGCTTCCGTTGCAGGGGGGGGCACGCTTCTACCGCATTCGGGTGTTGCCTTGAAGCGGGTGGAACCACGCTTGACGCGGCGTTCCGAAAAACGAATGAAACCCCGACTCCTGATGAAGACGGACACTCGGCTCCAGCAACCGGAGCGGGCTCGGGAAGCGATCACGAGCCGTCCCCTGTTGCTGCACGCGGTGGGGCGGATCGTGCAGAGCGGCAGGCAAACAGTTCTGCGGCTGACGAGCCATCACGCGGAAGCGCCCGAGGTGCAAAAAATTTTAACCCGGCTGAGCGTGTTTTTAAGCGGGCTGCTCAATGCTGCGGAGCAGTTGAAGCCGGAGGAGCGCTGGAAGCGCATTTGGAACCGAATTTTGGTACCTTTTCGCCAACCCGTCGCGGCTTTGCTGGCGCCGAGTGGGTGAAAGACGCGGCAGCGAGCGAAACCCAGGCCAGAAAAGGTGCCAGCTTAGGAATTTTCCGCCGCTGGGATGGCGGAGCGTCGCTTCTCAACCGCCGTTTTTAGGTTGAGGGTCTGTTGCACTTGCCGCCAGTTGGCGATGGCGCTCTTGAGCCATTCATACTGTTCGCGCGACAGGGCTACGCTCACGGTTTTGCCCCGGACCTTGCGGGTCCATTGATAATGGGGGCCGCCGGCCAGTCTTGGAGGACCAAGTCCACGTTTGGCAACTGCGAGGAAATGGGAACGACGAACAGGTCGGCGGCGTGAGTGCTGTGGCCGATGACCACGGCGGGCCGAACCTTGCGACTGGTCAGGTCGGTGAACGGAATCGGAAGCAGGACCACCTCATTTCTGGAGAAGCTCATTGAAAACTTCGTCGCCGGGGTTGTCCCAGGTTCTCCGCAGAGTCTCTTCGGAGAGCTTCAGCCACGCGGCGCGTTCGCTGTCCAGAGTGGGTTCAGGTCCGGTCTGGATGGTCACAAGGACGTGCGACTGCTCCGCCAACGGAAGCAGGCCGGGCAATTTCAGCATCCCTTTCTCATAAACGGCCTCGACAGTGATTAGCATGGCGCAACGCTACCGCCCGCCCAGAGCTTTGGCAAGGAAGGCTATTCCGAAAAGGTGTCAGGCCAGCAGCCCGCTCAGGTGCTTCAGGCTTTTCGCCGCTTGCTCCGGGGTGCCACACTCTACTGAGAAAACGATATCGCGCGGGGTTTTCCGGCGGACGATCTCGATGACCTTGGCCCAATCGATCACCCCTTCGCCGCAAGCGCAGCCCACCGGCGTCCCGGTGACCTTGCCGCGCTCGGCCTGGGAGTGAGCGGTGGAAATATCTTTCGCGTGCAAATGCACCAACCTCTCGGCGACGCGCTCCAGCCACGCATAAACATCGTGCCCGCACAGATAGGCGTTGCCGGTGTCGAAGTTGATGCCGAGGGCGGGCGATTTGACCAGGTGATAAATCCGGTCCAGGCCGTCGGGTGTGCGCGAGTATTGCGCGTGAGGTTCAAGACCGATGACCACGCCGCGGCGTTCGGCGATGAAGGCCGCTTCCTGGAGCGTGTATTTGATCAAGACATGGTCCTCTTCCACCGTGGTCCATTTGGCTTTGATGCCTTCGTCGGTGTTGACCACGGGAACGCCGATCTCGGCCGCGACCCGAATGGCCAGCTTGAGGTATTCGCCGTGAACGTCCGGGCGTCCCAACGGGCCATGCGATTGCAGGCCGGAAATCGTCAAACCGGCTTTATCGCAGGCGTCCTTGATCCGGAAGGGATCGTCGAACATGGAAACGGTGTGGAAATAGCCGGCTTCACTCATCAACTCCCGGCCGAAATGAACCATCGGCTCGAAGTATTTGAAGCCCATGTCCGCCGCTTTGGCCACGGCCCACTCGAACGGTTTGTCCGAGCTGCGCGAGAACTCCGCGTTCAGGCCGATGTGGATTGCACTCATGTTTGGCTCCTTCTTTTTGTTGCTGCTGACTTTCTTGTTTGGCTAATTCTTCTGACCCAGGCGCTGTCCGGTCAGCCGCGCGATGTAATACTCCATAAACGCGTCGCGCTTGGGTTCGAGACAAACGACCGCCGGCTTGCCCCGCTCGCGGTCGATCCGGGTGAAGCCCTTGTCATCCACGAGCAGCGGCAGTGTTTCCTTCTTGCCGAAGAAGGTGCCGGGGCTGGCCGTTTCCGCCACCGCCAATTGATCGTGCAAGGTCATGCGGCTGCCGGGACTGTTGAGCCACAACCGATAAAGGCATTCGAGCGAATAGGTCAGCGGCGAAACATGCTTGCGCACCCGTTCGCGTTCTTCCTCGCGCAATTGCACGTGGGTGGTCGAGTCGAGCGGCACAATCGTCAGCGGCAGCCCGGAGCCGTAGACCACTTGCGCGTCGGCGGTCGAAGCCACCACGTTCCACTCGGCGATCGGGCTGGTTCTGCTGGCCGTTCCATAGACGCAGCCGCTCATCAGGACGACCCGCTTCAGGTATTGGCCGAGGCTGGGCTCCTGGCGCAACGCATCGGCGACGTTTTGAAGCGGGCCGACGGCGATCAAGGTCACTTCGCCTTTGTGTTTTCTGGCGGTCTGCACGATGAAGTCCGCCGCCGGCTGGGCCACCGGCTGCACGGCCGCGAAATCTTCGGCCCAGGTAAATTGGTGGTCCTGGCCGTCATGGGTTTTGCGGTCGACCGCGACCGGGATGTGGCTGCGCCCGGTCAGGTGCAGGAGTTTGCAGGCCACTTTGGCCCGGGCCGGCGTGTTGCCATCGCAAATGGTCACGCCCAGCGGATCGAAATCGGGGTAAGCCAGAAC
>CAYIIH010000462.1:0-3780 GCA_964363225.1 uncultured Verrucomicrobiota bacterium
ACACCAAGACCAACCACCGGGGGCATGCGCTCCGAGCTGCGCGGCCTGGCCGCCGAGTATTTTGGGATGGCGCTGGCGCTGGCGTGCTTGATCCTTGTTTTCAGTCTCAGCACCGAGCACTTCTTCAGCGGAACAACCTTCAAGACGATCGCCAATCAAATCCCTTCTGCGATCATTGTCGCCACCGGCATGACTTTTATCCTCATCATTGCCGAGATTGACTTGTCGGTGGGCTCGGTCCTGGGTTTGTGCAGCGCGGTGCTCGGCGTCAGTCTCGTGCAGTTCCAGTGGCCGCTCTGGGCGGCGCTGGCCGGAACGCTGACGGTGGGATTGGCTTGCGGCGCGTTCAATGGGCTGGTCTCGATTCGTTGGAAATTGCCCTCCTTCATCGTGACCTTGGGCATGCTCGAAATGGCGCGTGGCGGAGCGCACTTCGTTACTCAGTCGCAAACGAAGTACATCGGGTCCAGCATCGAAGGCATTGCCGGGACGGCTTTGTTTGGCTTGTCGCTGCCGTTCTTATTGGCCATCCTGGTCGTGATCGCCGGCCAACTGGTGCTTTCGCGCACGGTCTTCGGGCGTTACCTGATTGCCATTGGCACCAACGAAGAAGCGGTCCGCCTGTCCGGCATTGATCCGCGTCCGATCAAGGCGGCTGTCTTTTTGTTGACCGGTTTCCTGGTGGCGATTGCGGCCATCATCGACACCTCGCGATTCCAGTCGGCGAACCCGAATGCCGGCAGCGGTTTCGAGCTCCAGGCCATCGCCGCCGTCGTCATTGGCGGCACCAGTTTGATGGGAGGCCGAGGATCGGTGATCAGTTCGTTCTTTGGCGTTTTGATCATCGCGGTGTTGAACACCGGCCTGGCCGCCGTCGGTGCGAAGGACGAAACCAAACGTTTGATTACCGGCTTGGTCATCGTGGCGGCGGTCATCATGGACCATTATCGGCACCGGTTTGGCAAAGGAAAATGATGAATGCACGCATCATCGTGATTGGCAGTTTGAACGCGGATTTCGTGATTAACCTGGCCCGATTTCCTGTTCCCGGTGAAACGGTAGTCGGGCAGGACTTCAAGGTTTTTCCAGGCGGCAAAGGGGCCAACCAGGCCTATGGCGCCGCCCGGCTGGGAGGACACGTCAGCATGATTGGCCAAGTGGGCAACGATGCGCAGGCGGAGTGGCTGAAAAACAACCTGGCTTCCGCCGGCGTGGACGTGTCGCATGTGGACCGCGATGCCGGCGTCTCCAGCGGCGTGGCGACCATCACCATCGACGCCGAGGGACAAAATCAGATTGTCATTGTGCCGGGGGCCAACGGAACCTTTGGCGTCGAGCAATTGGAGCGAAGCCATGAGCTCATCAGCTCGGCGGGCTTGGTGCTGCTGCAATTGGAGATTCCCTTGCTCACGGTTGAAGCCGCGGCCCGCCTGGCCAAGACAGCGGGCGCCACCGTCATTCTGGATCCGGCCCCGGCTCAGCCTCTTTCGGACGATCTGCTCGGTTGCATCGACTATCTCACGCCGAACGAGACCGAGTTGGCCATCCTCACGGAAGCGGCCCCCGGTGATCTCGGTCGCGCTCAGGCCGCGCGTCTGGCCAACCAACTGCGCCGGCGCGGCGCCAAGAAGGTTATTGTCAAAATGGGCGCGCAAGGCGCGCTGCTGCTCGGCGAAGACCAGGAACATTTCTGGCCGGCCTTGCCGGTGAGCGCGGTGGACACGACCGCAGCCGGGGACGCCTTCAACGCCGCCTTTGCCGTTGCCTTGGCCGCCGGCGATTCGGAATTGCTTGCGGGAGAATTCGCCGCCGCGGCCGCCGCCTGCTCGGTCACACGCCCGGGAGCGCAGCCCAGCATGCCAACCCGCGCCGAAGTCGAAGCGCTTTTGGCAAAATTCACAGCCCGTTAACCCAGCCGCCTTTTAACAATAACTTCCATGAACCTCTGCTCTTCACCTCGCATGAAAACCCTAACCAAGACGCAAATGCAAAATCCGTCGGGCTTTAGCGCCACCCTGACCCTGGCCTTCCTTATGTGGGCCGGTTCTGCCGCTTTGGCACCCGCCCAAACCCAACGCCCCATTCCGCCGGCCTTTGGGCCTCACGTGAATCTGAGCGACGCCGACTTTGCCGGCAGCAAAAGCTTCGGCAAAGAGGAACGTATTGTCGGGACCTACTATTTCTATTGGTATGACGTGTATAGCAAGGAGCACATCATCGACGGAGATGGGACGGACGCTTTGACCACCCATCCGCCCAGCCTGGACGATTTCTCCTACAAGTCGGTGCGCTGGCATCGGCAACAACTCCAAGACATGATCGCGGCGGGGATTGACGTGGTGTTGCCGGTGTTCTGGGGCGCGCCCTCCGAGCAGGCCGAACAGGCGCACCTGCACTGGAGTTATGCCGGGCTGAAACCGTTGGTCCAGGCGCGGGAAGAGCTCCTCCTGGCCGGCCAGCATCCGCCCAGAATCGGGCTTTTCTATGACACCAGCACGCTGCAGCACAATGCCTGGCGGGAACACATCGACCTGACCACCGACTTTGGCCGGCGCTGGTTTTACGCCACGATCCGCGACTTTTTCTCGCTGATTCCGCCGAAGCATTGGGCCATGATTGAGAACCGGCCCATCGTGTTGCTTTACTCGGCGGCCTTCGCCAGAAAGCATGATCAAAGCTGCATCGACTTTGCCAAGGACCAGTTTGCCAAGGAATTTGGCGGGCGCATTCCTTACCTCGCGCGCGAAATTTCCTGGCAGGTCAAGGCCGACAACACCTGCGCTTGGGGCGGCGCGCTCGGCTTGAAGAATCCAGGCATCGCTTCCCTCGGTCCCGGCTACGATCACTCCGCCGTGCCGGGCCGCGAGCGACTGGTTGTGCCTCGTGAAGGCGGCAAGTTTTACGAGGAGAATTGGCTCCGGTTTTTGCGCCGTCCCTCCCCGTTTGTCATGCTGGAAACCTGGAATGAATTCCATGAAGGCACCGATATCTGTGAATCGAAAGAGTATGGCCGCAAGTTCATCGAACTGACCCGCAAGTATGCGGATTTGTTCAAGCAGGGATGGCAGGCACCCTGGCCAAAAGGCAGCTACACCGGCGCGAAATCAATCACCGTGACGTTGGGCCAGCCCAACCAGGAAAATGGCCTCCGCCAAATCGAGAATGACGATGGCATCACTGCGCCCGCCACGATGGCAGAACGGACCTGCCGCACGATCAAGAAAGGCCATTACATCTACTTTGTGGTGGACGATTCATTCAAATGGAGCCAGACGATGCCTCTGGCCGTGGAGGTGGAATATTACGATGCGGCACCCGGAACGTTGGGCCTGGAATTTGACGGTAGTGATGTGTCGGCGCCCTTCAGCGGCGCTTACACCCGCAGCGCTGAGGTAGTGCAATTAACCGGCAGCAAACGCTGGCAGCGGGCGCGTTTTTCTCTTCCGGAAGCCCGCCTGCTCAATTCACAAAACCGCGGCACCGACTTTCGCCTGGCCACCACCGCGTCCGAACTTTACATCGGCCGTGTGACACTGAAGCGGCCTTAGTCCGCACCTCTCATCTTCCCTTGGTCTGAAAGATGAGGAGGTACGGCACGGAGGGATGTCCCTGCCGGTCTTTGAAATTCTGGAATTTGCCGCTGTTCAGCCAATAGGCGTAGGTCTTGTTCGGCTCCAGTTTGACCTTCATGACGCACGTTTTCCGGTCGGCTTGATATTGGGGTTTCCCTACCGACTCCGGCGCGGAGCCTTGCCAGGCGGTTGACCAACTCCAGGAGCC
>CAYIIH010000462.1:3880-5381 GCA_964363225.1 uncultured Verrucomicrobiota bacterium
CCGTCAGCCATTTCCTTGCTGAACTTCACGCGGATTTCGACAATGCCAGGCGCCACGTCACGCGCGCCCGACGCCGGTTCTGTCTGCACTACGACGGGCGGCAATGAGTCCACGCTCTGGCCCGGCTCCGGCTCCGGCTGCAACTGGAAATCCATCCGCACCTCGCGCTCATGGCCGAAGGGCTTGGTCAGCAAGGTGGCGAGCTTTGTTTCGTAACCCGGAGCTGAGGCCGCCACCGTATGCTCCTCATACCAGGTTCTCAGTTCGTAGCGGCCATTGGCATCGGTCCACGATTCCTGCGGCGCACGGTCAGCATCCGTGCCGTAGCGGTTATCCGCCACGCGCGCGCCGGCGATGGGTTGCCCCGTGGCTACATCGGTCACAAGGCCGGTCACGGTCAGGTCTGGTTGATTCCTGGTGCCCAGCCAGGAGTGGATCCCGATGCCCAGCAACACCAGCACCGTCAAAACCACGAGCGACATTCCAATCCGCGCTCGCCAGGGATGATAATATTGTCTGACTTTCCCCAGCCAGAGCGTCAACCCGCCCGCCAGAAAACCGAGCATCAGCCCCAGCGCCGCGCCGCCCTCAAGGTTTTGCAGCTTTCTGGAAAAGACCGTTTGCAAGCCCGGTACCGCGGAATCCACGATCCTGACGTGGTTCGTGGTCTGCGCGGAGCGATAACTCTCCGCAATGGCGTTTGCGATTTCAGCCGCCTCGTTTGGTTCCTCGCTGAGGACGCGGATGTCAAACAAGGAGCTGCTTCTTATCGAGCGCACGTCCAACCGCTCCTTCAGCAGGGCGAGGGCTTCATAACGCCAGAGCTTCCCGCCCGTCCTTTGGCGCGCGCCCCAGCGCTCATCCAGCTCCAAACGTTCGATCACAGGATACAGAACCCGTTGCGACTGAAGCACCGCCAATTCGGTTTCGATGAAGCGCGCGTCCAGCCAAAGCGGGGCGTTGGGGCCTCCCCTGGTCAGGCGGACCCGCGCGGTGCTGCAGAATGATTCCGGCAAGAGGAAGATGACCGCCGCCGCCGCGAAGAAAGTCAGCCCAAAGACCAGGATGGGGACCGCCTCGGCACGCGACAAGCGCTGCCAGCCGCGCCGGCTTCGGACGAACATCACGAGAGCCAGGCCGAGGCAGAAAATTCCAAAGGCCGCGGAACGAACGAGGTTCTTGCCGGCCATCCAGGTAATGAGGCAATCAAGCAAACCCATGATTCCCAGGGGCAACGCCAGCATACGTTCCAAGCGGATTCTTCTGGCCTGCTGTTCAGCCACGGTCTCGCTCTTGGGCGCCTTCGACAAGACGATGCCCTGGGGCTGTGCGGTGCCCGCAATCGTCTCCACGTCCGTTTTCACCTGGCTGGCGTGTTGGTAACGGCGTTCCGGCTCTTTCTCCAGCGTGTGCAGCACCACCTCGTCCAGGCGCACGTCGATTTGTGCCTTGCGCGACGGCGGAGCGAATCTCCCCAATGGCAACTCGCCCGTCAGCATTT
>CAYIIH010000463.1:0-5367 GCA_964363225.1 uncultured Verrucomicrobiota bacterium
TATCCTTTCGGAGTGGCGGTGGACAGCGCGGGCAACGTCTATGTGGCGGACACAGGCAACAACACGATCCGGAAAGTGACGCCGGCGGGAGGGGTGACGACGCTGGCCGGACTGGCGGGCAGTAATGGCAGCGCGGACGGGACGGGGAGCGCCGCGCGGTTTATGCAACCTTCCGGCGTGGCGGTGGACAGCGCGGGCAACGTCTTTGTGGGGGGGAACACGATCCGGAAAGTGACGCCCGCGGGAGTGGTGACGACGCTGGCCGGATTGGCGGGCAGTTCTGGCAGCGCGGACGGGACGGGGAGCGCCGCGCGGTTTGGTGGTTCCGGCGTGGCGGTGGACAGCGCGGGCAACGTTTATGTGGCGGACACAGGCAACAACACGATCCGGAAAGGCTGGCCGGCTTCCGGAGGGGTGGGTGTGGCCATCACCAGCCACCCGCAAAGCCAGGCCGCACCAGCCGGAGCGAATGTGACTTTGAGCGTTTCGGCCACAGGCACCGAGCAACTGTTTTACCAATGGCGGAAGAATGGCAACCTCATAGCGAATGCCAACTCGCCCAGCTTGGAACTAAACAATGTCCAGCTTAGCAACAGCGGCGTCTATTCGGTGATGGTGAGCAATCCCTACGGCACTGTGGCCAGCACTGTCGCCCGGCTGAGCGTTTATTTGCCGCCGCCCACACCGCAGCCTTCTCCTCCGGCTGCGACTTCAACCGCGGAGACACCTCCGTCCGCCCTGACCGCAGCTCCGCGCAAACCGAGCAGCGCGCAACTGGTTGTCTTCAACGGCGGCGGTCTGGTGGACCGGAACAAGATGACGATTGTGCTCACCCACGGGTGGAAGAGCAGCTCGTCTGACTGGCCAACGGAAATGAAGAACGCGCTCGCAGCGAAGGAATACGACGCCAACATCGTGGCGTGGGATTGGCACGAGAACGCCAGCACTAAATCACCTTCAACAGCGGCAGCCCGAACCCTCAGCGAAGGCGAAGCGCTCGGCTCGGAAATGCTCTACGTGTTGGGTGCGAACTACAGCAAGCGCATTCATTTCCTCGGCCACAGCCTCGGCACACTCGTAAACTGCCACGCGGCGGACTTCATCCACGGCGACGCGAAGAACAGCCCTGGAAAACTGCCCGGATCAACGCTCAAGTTGAACGCGCAGAACACGCACGTGACGCTGTTTGACGAGGCGGAGCTTGTGACCGCGGTGAATGGCATTCATGTCTTCCTCGACGTGCTGCTCAAGCCAACAGGCGACACCACCGCGAACCTCATCAACAACTTTTGGGCGAAGGTCATTCCTGCTCAGTCAGCGTGGATTGACAACTACGTCAGTGAAGTCGGGTTGCTGCACACAGAAGCAGCCAATGTGTTGCTCTGGCGGGAATCCACGCTGAATCCATTCAAGCCGCACGGCTATTCCTATGGTTGGTATCAGCAGACCGTCGGGAACCCAACCGCGAGCGACATGGGCCATCGCTGGTCGTTTGAGCGGGATACATTGGGCAGTGCTCCAATGCGGGGCACGTATTTTCTGCAAAGCGCGCTCGTGAATCGTCCCGAGCTTGAGGTGGTGGAGATTTCCGACAGCCTAGCGGCGGCCTTGGCGGGGGGCTACGGCGTTGGACTGAACCGCTTCGTAACCTATCCAACGCTGAAGGCGTATCAGGGTTTGGCTGAACTGGGCAGCTTGGCGGCAGGGGGAGTAAAGGATGGAGTTCGCTATGCCGGAAGCTTCATCGGGAGTATTGTCGAGAGCTTCACGCCGTTGAACGGGCAACCTGTGTTTGTCGGCACGGCGAACTCGACGCCCGCCTATTACGTCCAGCCGTCGGTGTCCTCGACATTCCAGGCGGGATGGGATTTGCAGTTCACTCTCCAAATCGCAACTACGCCGCACTTGGGTCTCCGGGCGAAAGGCTCCCCATCACCTCTTGATGGTGGCGGAGAGACGAACACCCCTGTTTACGTCTGGCTGCCGGTCAGCATCCCACGAGATGCCGTCGGGTTGACGTTCGAGTTCCGGGTAGAAGGGGCGAGCACAAACGAATACTTCGCGATGGGCATCACGAACGAAAACTACTTCACGATGGAAGCGAAGTTCCTTGATGATGGGGTCTGGACCGCGACCAGCGTGATTGATATCTCCGAATACGCCGGGCAGGACATGGAGCTATTTTTCAGCCTGAACGGGGACGGTCCTCCCACCGGCAAGTTGAGCGTGCGCGGCATTCAGTTCTACAGCCCGCCGGCGCCCAACTTGAAGCTTGCGGTAAGCAACAACCAAGCAGTGCTTTCCTGGCCGGCTTCAGCGATTGGCTGGCAGCTTGAGGCCGTCGAAGCGTTGTCCTCGTTGAACCAGTGGTCGGTTCTAACGAACGTTGCTTCTGTCTTGGATTACAAGCACACAGTCACAAACAGCGCAGACGGCGGAACGAGGTTCTACCGTTTGCGGAAGTTATGAACTGAGGCAACGACCTGCGCCGGAAACGGGTCCGTCCCAGTTCTTGATATTGGCACATGAAACGGCGCGGCCCCTGTCCAGTCATGGCCCGCAAGCTGAGAGTCGAGTATCCCGGCGCGGTCTGCCATCCGCTTGCGCTGCGCCCGCGATCAATCCAGCCAGTTCTCCACGCGCAGGCCGGTGATGTTTTCAAAGTCCACCACGTTGCGCGTCAGCAGCGTAGCCTGATGCGTCATGCAGATGGCGGCGATCTTGAGATCCATCGTCCCGGTGCGCGGATGCTCACTTTTCAGGTGGTGGAAGATTTCTGCGGCCTCGGGGTCGAAGGCAAGAATGGAAAACTTGTGGAAGGCGGTGATGGTCTTTAATCATGGTGCTACCGTCCCTCCTGGTTGGCCTTCTCCCGCCATTCCGCTCCGAGCTTCATCGCCTCGCGGAAGAGGTCGTCATCCTTGGCGAATCCGATCATCTCACGCCAACTGCCTTTGGCCGCAGGCTGGCTCGTTGCCTCAAGTCTCTCGACCCGGCGCTGCAAGTCCGCGATTGTCTGCGCCATGATCTTTGTGCTCATGCGCCCAGAATAATGCACTGGCGAAAGCCTGACCACTGAAACCTTTGCCATCACCCCTGCGCCGTATGTGCCGTGCCTGCTGGCGCGTGAGCTGGGTGAACAGCGGACATCAATCTCCCGTTTGGATCCATTTCTGAATCCACGCGATGGGTATTTCAGCTTCAGCACGCTGCAAACGGGTCACCCATTCGCGAGAGCGGTTCTTGAGATTGACACATGAAGCGGCGCGGCCCCTGTCCAGTCATGGCCCGCAAGCTGAGAGTCGAGTATCCCGGCGCGGTTTACCACGTCATGAATCGCGGCGACCGGCGCGAGCCGATCTTCTTGGACCAAGCTGGCTGCCATCGCTTCGGAAAGATAACATGGGGTGGTCAGGCTGGGAATAATTCGGCAACCGGAACACCTATGAAAGAAACGAACCAAAGCAAAACTAAAGCAGGGTCAGGGATGAACAATGGCACATTTTGTAAGGACGCGTGGTGGAGCAAGTGAAACCGCGGCCACCTGCGGCCAACAGAATCATTTCAGTTTCCTGCGCCACAAACTCCATGCTGCGGAAAAGCTGGCGGAGTTCCCTCGTGCCCGCCCGAAACGGAAACGGGTCGGTCTCACAGATTGACAGTAGATTCATTCTGTCTTTCGCGATCATCGCCGCATTCGCCCATTTTCCCATCCACGACCGCTCCGTGATCCATTTCAGTGTCACCTGCCGGCCGGCCGGCAGGTCGTCGTATCCCCCGCGCCTGCCTCGCCAGCTTCAAGTTGCTGGCAGCCCAAAGCCGTCGCTGCGGCCTTTGCGAGGTGCCGCCTCCGTCCAACTTCGGTTTTCGGTTTAACTGGAAAGGAGCAGTTCAACCACAGAGAACGCAGAGAACCCAAAGAAAAGCAGGCACTTGGGAGAACAGACGCGATCACCTGTCGGGTGAGAACCCGCTTTCGCTCAAGTTCCCTGCTTTGCGATCCATGCGATCTTTGCGGTTATTCAACAGCCGTTTACAGGTTCAAACCTCAGGCAAATCAGCCAGCCGGGTGAACGCCCCGTTCTTGATCTGCCCACGCGACTCAGCGATTCGTTTGAGGAATCGCTCATCGTGTTCCAGTCGGTAGTCAAACCAGTCGTCTTCGTCGGCGAACCCGATGAGAATGGCCGCTGGTTTGCCATGCTTGGTGATGAGCACTTCATCCTTCGCCGCCTTCTTGATGAAATCGGACAGCGAGTCTTTCACCTCTGCCAAGGGCACTTTAATCATAGTGTTGCTCCGTGTCGTGCGAGCCATTCTTCCGCGCGGTCTTTCGGCACAATGCCGAGGACATTCACATAGTCGCCTTCGATGTCGTAGAATACCCGGATCATGTCCACGCGCAGCCGGTATTGCGGCTGGCGGAATCCGCGAAGGCGTTTGATGCGGCTCTTGCTCTCCTTCGTCGGCTCGTGACGAAGGTGTGTCTCCATCGCGGCCTTCACCGCCGAGCGCCAGCGCGCGTCCAAGGCCAGGAAATCCTCTCGTGCATTGTCGGCGACCCGGATTTCGTACGGCATTTCTGCCTAGAATATGGCCAGAGTCCGGTTCGGGCGTCAACAGGCGATTCTGGCTCTTCTGGCTCTTCAGAACCGTTCACCGTTTTCGGTCCTCCTTGGAGCTCCCGACAGCCTGCGACTGTTTCAATCCGCGTGTGAGGAATATGCGGGCCAGACGCATTGATTCAGGTCAAAGCCCGACCCCCCGGTCGCGTCCAGGATTTGCGGACATCTATGAACTTGGATTCCACAGTTCCAGTCGCAGGCCGGCCAGGATGGCTTGCGACCCTGAAGTGCGGCAGTTCGGGCGCGTGGTCCAAAGGCCGGAGTGCGGCCATCTCGGCCGCAGCAGCCACGAACAGAACAACCGTTTGGAACGACTCGGTCGTCTCGCAGCGGACGAAGCCGCTGCGGACAGGATGGCCGCGTGCCGCCCGGGTTGCGCCTCCGCCGCACTGCATTACGATGTGTAAGAATTTTCGCAGGCTGCGCAGGTTTTTCGGAGCGCGTTCTTCTTCCTCACCCCACGACGCAGGAGTTGGGAGAGGATCAAGGAGAGGGGCTATCTGCAGAGCTAAACGTGCCTCCTCCCCCGCTGCCTGCGCCGTGGCTGGCGCGGCAGGCAGGCAGCCTTCTCTTCCATCGGATGGAGGAGAGGGAGTGATTCGGGTTGCGGCTGCGCTGCTCTGTACTGCAATGGCCCAACATGTTCGCAAGCTGCGAAGATTTTCTGGCGTGGCGGAGGAGCGCCGACATTCTTGTCGGCCCGAATCGCCCGCCAGCGCCAAAGCCGACAAGAATGTCGGCG
>CAYIIH010000464.1:0-5324 GCA_964363225.1 uncultured Verrucomicrobiota bacterium
CTCCGTGCGCGCCGTCCGGGTGCCAGGCTCGATCTTGCGGCGGGCACGGAGTGACGCGCCCTACCTGGAGGTTCATAGGCCGGTTCATGGAAAGCCTCGACGCCATTTCTGGTACGCATTGGGACCGCGAACCGGGCGGCGTTTGTAGTCCACCCTTTAGGGTGTTCGAACGCTGGTCCTTCTGGTCTGACACCCTAAAGGGTGGACAACAAACAAACAGGTTCATGGAAAGGGCGAGCCGCATTTCTGACTGAATAGTCTCGCGGTGCGAACGGCGAACTCATTGGCCTGCGCGCCAACTGCGCACTATGCATGGGCCGGTCGGGCGGCTATCCTCGCCGCGCTTGATAAACCCGCTTTTCCAGTGGTCTGAAGCAGAATTGCACACGAGCCGCACGGCCCTGCCGAGGGGGTTGCGTCGCGCGCAGTTGGCCAACCGGGGGGTGCGGTTGTTCACTCCCATCCTCGCCGTCCTGGCCGTCTTTCCGGCTCATGACACCTCTCGCCAGGCGGGCAGGATGGCCGAGGCCTCGTGGCCTGCGGGATCAACCTTGGCTCCGTGACCTCCCCTGAATTCAATCCCCCGTTGGCAGAAGCCGAGTTGGCGGCCCGCAAGGAGCGCATCCGGCGAAGGTTGCTGCATTCGACGACGGTCACGCTGACGTTTTTGGCTGGATTGGTCGTGCTGACGCTGGTGGCACTGGCCGCAGCCTGGCAGGCCCGTCAGAGCACCCAGGCGACGCAGCGGGCGTTGCAGGAGGTGGAAACGCAGAAACAGCGCGCCGAGTCGGGATTGGCGCGCTCGAGGCTGGCCCAGGCCAAGGCGCTTCGCGCCAGTGGGTCGGTCGGCTGGCGTTTTCAAAGTCTGACGGCCTTGCAGGAGGCAGCGCGTCTGCTGCCTTCTCAGGAAGTGCGCAACGAATACGCGGCGGCCATCACGAGGCCTGATTTCGGTCCGGCCCGATTCTCCAACACCTCCCCCACGAATCGGGACTGGATGACCGTCGCCTTCGATTCCGACGTGAGGCGCGCGGCCCACGGCACCCGTAATGGCGACATCACCCTCCTCGACCTTGAGACGGGGGCGGTTCAGCACACCTTGCCCGGTTTTGGCGAGAGGCCGTTGTTCCTCAGTTTTTCAGCCGACGGCGCCTGGTTGGTGGCCGGTTACGATGAGAGAGTGCGAATCTGGGACCTTGCGGCGGCGAAGCCGTTGTTCGAGTTCGACACGCCGGTGCCCATCGACAGCGTCCGTCCTGCGGACCTGTCCCGGGACAAAAAGCGAATCCTGGTTTGGGACGAGAACCGGGGATTGCTGCTGTTTGATTTGGGATCACCACCGCAAGCCCGCGAGCGGTTGGTCGCCGAGCGATTCCAGGCGTTCGCCCTGCACCCGCAAGGTCAATCGGTGGCCGTCATCACCGGAGGCACCTGTGAAATCAAGGACGCGGAGAATTTGGAGACCAGCCGCAAATTCCCCCTGCCTCGAGGAGAGGCAACCCGGAGCGCGACGTGGTCACCGCGCGGACGGCTGCTGGCCGGCTGCACCGAACACCGGATTTGGATCCTCGATACCGAAACCGGCCGCACTCTGGATTTGGAGGGACCCAGCAAATTTGGCGTGGAAGTGCTGTTCAGCGAAGACGAGCAAACACTGATGGCCAGCGCGTGGGGCGAAGGCCATACGCTGGTGTGGGACGCGTGGACGGGCCGGGATCTGATCTCGACGTTCCACGGCTTTGCCCGGCAAATCTCCTCGGCCGGGACGCGCGTAGGGCATTTGCACTTTGGCCAATCGTTCGGCGTTTGGGACTGGGCGCAATCCATCGGGTATCGCCGCTGGAAAACCGAGTTGGGCGCCTCTCCGCCGTTTCGCAATCTGGCCTTCAAGGAAGAGTGGGGCTTGGTCGTGGGAGCCGAAGGCGCGGACCGGGTTTGCCTGTTCGATTTTCCCAGCGGCGCGTTGCTGGATGCGATGCCGGCGGTGGGGAACTTTCAGATGGAGTTTCGTCCTGGGACGAATCAACTGGCGGTGGGCGGGCCAGGAAAGTTGCGGATGTTTGAAATGCGGCACGAGGCGGCACGGCAGTTCTCGGCCCGGCCGCTTTTCGAAGTGCCGCAGCCGGAATGTGCGCGGGTCGAACCCGTCACCTTTTCCCGCGATGGCCGATGGTTGCTGCTCACGGATGAGGAAAGGAAATGCTGGTTGCTGGACCTGGAGGCTCCGCGGGCGCTGAAGGCGGTCCCGGCCAGCGGGCCGGTTGCTTCCATGAGTTTCAGCGAGAGCGGAGATTACTTCGCAGTTGGGTTGTGGGACGCGCCAGGAGTTGTCGTTCGGAACACTCGCACCCTGGAGGAAGTGGCGCGCTTTCCCCTGACGCGGCCACAAGTCCGGTTCCTGCCCGGCGGAAACGAATTGTTGGTTTCACATTTGCAGGGTTGCGACCTGTTCAGCCTCTCAGGAGGGCCATCGCGAACGATCTACCGCCGTCAGGATGCACCCAATCTGGCGGGGGAAATCGCCGTGTCCGGAGATGGCCGGCGCGTGGCCATCACCTCTGGACCGCGCGAAGTCATGATCCTGGATCGCGCCACCTGGAAGGAATGGCTGACGCTGCCGGTCGAGGAGCCCCGGCCGCACCAACTGCTGCTCGATGAACGAGGGGAGAACCTGTTGGGTCTGGGCGAAGACGTCATCCATCACTGGGATTTTCGGGCTTTGGAGCGGGAACTGGAGAGGGCTGGCTTGGGCTGGGAAAGCCTGCAAACGGACCCGCTTCGCCGCACGCCGGCTGGGGCCACGACCGGCCTCGGAATTGTGAGCGGCTCGTTTATTCTGCCGGGCGTGTTTGCAGGAATGCTGGTGGCGGCTCTCTGCGCGTTCTTCGCATTTCGGCGGCAACGTAACTTGCTGAGGAATTACGAGGAGGTGGAGGAACTTGTCGCCGAGCGGGACTGCGCCTTGACGCAGGCCCAGGCCGAGGTCCTGCAGAGTCAAAAAATGAAAGCCCTCGGCACCCTGGCCGCCGGCATTGCCCATGATTTCAACAATCTCCTGTCCGTGATTCGCATGGCCAACAAATTGACGGCCGAACAGACCTGCGACAACCCCGATCTCGCCGAGAACACGCAACTGGTCGAGCAATCCGTCGCGCAGGGCAAAGCGGTCATCCGCTCCATGCCGGGCTACAGCCGGGCCCCGGCGGAACGCGCGCTGTTCAATGTCAACGAGGCCGTGCGCGAGACCGCCCTCCTGTTGAACCAGCAGTTTCTCCGCGGCATCCACTTGCACCTCGAACTGGACGCCCCGGCGCCGGCGGTCCATGGGGTGCGTTCCCGTCTGGAACAGATTCTCCTGAACCTCGTCGTCAACTCCGCCAAAGCCATGGCGGGCCAGGGCGAGTTACGGCTGGCCGTGCGGGCCGTCACGGAACTGCCCGCCGGAATTCTGCTGCACCCGCGCACCGCCGGTCCCTGGGTGGAAGTCACGGTGGCGGACACCGGGCCGGGCCTCTCCCCAGAAACCGGCCAGCGCATCTTCGAGCCGTTTTTCACCACCAAGCACACGGGCACCGCCCACGGCGCCGGCCTGGGCTTGTACATGGTCCACGCCCTTGCCGAGGGGGAGGGGATCGGGCTGGCGTTGGCGACGCAGTCCGGCCAGGGGACCTGTTTCCGCATTCTCCTGCCGCTGGAGTGACGGTCAGGGAAGACAATTTGAGCTTGGAAAACCGGTCCGTAAATGACTAATCTGCTGCGTGGCAAGCGCGCCTGCACAATTGTGGAGAGCGACGATTCTGGTCGTCGAGGACGATCCGAAACAGGTGCGGCTTTACACGAAGGCGCTCCCGCAGCACCGGCTGCTCGCCGTGGACACCGGCACGGCGGCCTTGAAACTGTTGAAACAGGAAGTCCCCGACGTCATCATTCTGGATCACCAGTTGGCCGAGGGCGAAAAGGGCGCGGAGTTCCTGCCGGTTTTGAAGACCGACATGGCGCACGTGCCGGTGATTCTCGTCTCCGGCACGCTCGATATCAAAGGCCAGCTTAAAGCCCTGCAAGGCCCCTATTCCGCACACTACCTCGTCGAGAAGCCGGTGGACGTCGAGGTGCTGCGCGCGACCGTGGCGCACGCACTCGAGGAATGCGGCCTGGCGGAAACGGTGCGTTGCATCCGCTCGCTGGAGCGCGCCGAAATGCTGTACAGCAAGGACCCGGAGCGGGTCTTTGCCGCCCGGCTGGCCCGGCAGGTGGAACTGCTCAAGCGCCTGCGCGACGGCCAGCCGGCCAACATCACGCGCCTCGCCCAGGACTTGAAAGTCTCCCGCCGCAGCATTGCGCGCGACATCCAGGAACTCATCCAGCGCGGACAACTGCCGCCCGGCGTCGAGCCGGCCACGGAATAACGGCGCGCGCGGGGCCCGCTCCATTCTCGACAGCGGAAGCATCCCTGACCGGGGCCAGATCACCCGCGGGCAGTCACTCCACCCAGCGGAGAAAACTCAAGGTGGGCGTCAACTGCCCAGTTACCTTCCGGCGCCGTTCTGTTAAGGGTAGGCCATGTTCGTCCCAAACAACAGACATCAGCAAGCCGTCACTTTTGGCACAACGCCATTGAACTCCATGAAAATTCTCATCTCCACCGCACTCACCAGCCTCCTGCTTTTGGGCCATCTCCTCACCGCCACGGCCCAAACCACCGCCTTCACTTACAATGGCCGGCTCGCCGACAGCGGCACGCCCGCCAATGGCACTTACGAACTGCAATTCACCCTCCACGCCGCCGCGTCTGCCGGCAGCGCGCTGGGCAGCGCCATCGCCGTCGCGCCTGTGGCCAACGGCCTGTTCACCGTCACGCTGGATTTTGGCGCGACAGTTTTTAGTGGCAGCGCGCGCTATTTGGAAATCGGCGTGCGAACGAATGGCAACACGGGCCCCTTTGCCATTCTTGCCCCGAGGCAGCAAGTCACTTCCGTGCCCTACGCCATTCAAGCGGCCAATGCGGCCACCGTCAGCGGCGCGATTTCCGACGCGCAATTATCGCCCAATATTCCGCGGCTCAGCGGGAGCGTGAATTTTACCGGCGGCGTGACCGCGAATAGTTTCAACGGCAGCGGGGCGGGACTGGCGAATGTGAACGCGGCCACGCTGGGCGGTTTGACGGCGCCGAGTTTTTGGAAACTGGGCGGCAACAGCGGCTCAAATCCTGGAACGGATTTCATCGGCACCGGCGACAATAAGGCTTTGGAGTTTAAAGTGAAAAACGTGCGGGCGCTGCGCCTGGAACCGGGTTTCGGCGGCCTGTTCGGCAACCTGCCCAACGT
>CAYIIH010000465.1:0-5300 GCA_964363225.1 uncultured Verrucomicrobiota bacterium
CCCCTGCTGAAAAACCTACCCGTTCTATGCAGAATCGAAACTAGGAACTGACCCCGTTCAGGAACTGACCCCGTTCCCGTTCCGTTCATGGGACGGCGGCAGGATGAGCTGCCTGAACGGCCGCTTCATGCTGGGCCACCTTACGAAGAATTACCGAGGTCTGTGCGATCACGGCATCCGGCTCCGGATCAGGAATTTCGCTTGCCAGGACCGGGGTGTCGTCGAACAATCGCACGCAGCAAATGAATACATGAACCCGCCACGTTCGCGGAGGAAACGCAGCACTCAATGAAAGGAGCCAATATGAAAACCTTGAACCGGCGTGAATTTGTCAAGCAATCCGCAGGCACCGCTGCCGCCTTGGCCGTGCTCGGCAGCTCGAAGGCTGCGGCCGCGAACGACCGGATCACGGTCGGCGTGATGGGCCTGGGCGGGCGCGGCACGGCCCTGGCCGGGATGTTCGCCGCGCGCAAAGATGTCGAAATTGCCTGGCTGTGCGATCCGGACTCGCGGCGATTCCCTTACGCCCGCAAAGTGGTCGAGGAGGCGCAAGGCCGTCCGGTCAAGTTCGTCCAGGATTTCCGGCGCATTTTGGACGACCGTGCGGTGAACGTGCTCATCAACGCCACGCCGGATCATTGGCACGCGCTCGGCACCATCCTGGCCTGCCAGGCGGGCAAGCATGTCTATGTCGAAAAACCGATGGCGCACAACGTCTGGGAAGGGCGCAAGATGGTTGAAGCCGCGCGCAAGTACCAACGCGTTGTCACGGTCGGCATGCAGAGCCGCAGTGCGCCTTACGTCAAGGCAGCGCGTGAGTTCATCCAGTCCGGCAAGCTGGGCGACATTCTTCTGGTGCGCGTGTACAACATGATGCAGCACCCCATGCAGAAGCCGGGTCCGGAGCAGGCCGTGCCGGCGGAATTCGACTATGACCTGTGGTGCGGCCCGGCGGCCAAGCTGCCTTACGCGCCGGGCCGATATTGGCTCAATATGGCCGAATACAGTTGCGGCCCGATTCCCGGCGATGCCGTTCACCAGCTCGACCTCGCGCGCTACGCGATGGGTGATCCATCGCCTCCGAAAACCGTCACCCATACGGGCGGCATTCAAGCCCTGCGCGATGGGCGCGACCTGCCGGACACGCAGTACGCCACGTACGAATACGACGGTTGGACGCTGCTCTTCCAAGGCTCGCTTTGGTCGCCTTACATGCAAAAGACGCCGGGCCACCTCCGGGATGACGACCTCTTCTCCGACTGGCAATTCAACGCGACGAAGATCGAAATCCTCGGCACGAAAGCCTATTTGTACTTGGGCCGGCACGGCGATGGCTGGCAGGTGTTCGATGGAGACGACAAGCTGATCGAACAAGCTTACGGCCGCCAGGGGGACAAACCGCACATCGAGAACTTTCTCCAATGCGTGCGTTCGGGCGCGCTGCCGAATGCGGACGTCGAACAAGGCCACCAGTCCGTGCTTCTCTGCCACCTGGCGAACATCGCCTGGCAGATGGGCAACACGAAGCTCGCCTTCGACGCCAAGACGGAAACGTTCCCGCAAACGCCCGCGGCGAACCGATTCCTGAAGCGCGCCGGCTATCGCGCACCCTGGGTCGTGCCCGAGACGGTGTGAGGCTCGCCGTGGAATCAGGCCGCTCCGGCCGCGGCCACGCGCTGCGCGCTGGCAAAGTCCGCCGTCCGATTGAATCGTTCAGCCGGAGCATGGCTTTGTGCGCGAAATCAATCCCCAAGGGGAGATTGTTTGGGCAGTTAAGAAGGGTGGCCTGCCTGGCATCGTGCAAGTCATCGAAGTCACGCCGCAAAAGGAAGTCGTCTGGGCCTTGCGCGAATGGACCAACCCGGACGTCGGCCCGGCTTCCTGCATCCAACTCCTCGACGAGCCGGGCCAAGCCGAAGACGGCAGCTTGCAGAGCTGAGGCAAATCACCCTTGACTCACCGAGGTGAGGAAGGCGCTGCCCAAGCCCGGCGTAGAGTGATGACCGCCGTGAGCGGCACCCAGGGCTTCAGATGCGTTTCCCGGCGTTCTGTCTCCTGCTTGAATTCGTCTTCGGCAGGGGCGTCGGGTTCGTCGGTCACCGAGCGCAATTGGCGGTTTTCCGCCCGTAACTGAGCGAGTTCGTTCGTTTGCGGGCGCAGCGCGCCAACCTCGCCACGGAGCCCGTTCAAGTCTTGAAGGTGCTTCGGCCCGAGCGACGCCGAATTTGCCGGCCTGCGCAACTGGATTTGATTGGGGCGGATGCGCTTCGGCCTGCCGGGCCAACTGCTCGACTTGTTGCTGCAACGCCTAATTCTCGTCGCGCAGCTTCATCAGGGCGTGATGTTTGAGCGCCAGGATTGTTCCGACACCTGCAACGACGACCGCGCCGATTGCAGCCTTTGCTTTCATGCTCAGTAGAATGCCGGGATGACCGAAAGGTTCGTTTTTCGAATATTGGGTGAATACAATAGAATCTGAGGACTGACCAAGGCGGGACGCCGCCACCGCATCGCACTGCACGTTGACGGCGATGAAGCCGAGGTGTCTAATCCATTCATGGCAATAGTATTTCAGATATCACGCCGGTCGTTCCTCCAGCGGTGCAGTGTGGCCGCAGCAGCTACAGGACTGCCACTCTGGTTTATGGAACGCGAACTCGCGCAGGCTGCTGAACAATCCACACCGCCTCTGCCTGCGCCCAATGACCGGCCCAACATCGGGCTCATTGGCTGTGGTGGGATGGGGACCGGAGATGGGCAAAACGCCGCGCGCCACGGCAATCTCGTAGCCATTTGTGATGTGGACGAAAGTCACCTGAACTCTGTTGCCCGGCGGTACAGCGGCAACGGCCCGGCACCGGAGAAGTTCACCGATTTCCGCAAACTCATCGCGCGTGACAACATCCACGTCATCGTCAACTCGACACCGGACCATTGGCACACGTTGATCAATATCGCCGCCGCCAAGGCCAAGAAGGATGTGTATGGCCAGAAACCGCTCACGCTCACCATTGACGAAGGCAAACATCTGATCAAGGCCGTCCGCGACCACAAGATCGTGTTGCAGACGGGCAGCCAGCAACGAAGCGATCGCCGGTTTCGGCTGGCCTGCGAGTTGGTTCGCAACGGCCGCATCGGCAAGCTGCAGACCGTGACCGTGTACGTTCCCGCCGGACTGGTTGGGGGACCGTTCCGCGCTACGCCGGTGCCAGAAGGGTTGAACTGGGACCTCTGGCTCGGCCCGGCGTCTCAGGTCGATTACGTCAAGGAACGATGTCACTCGACCTTCCGGTGGTGGTTCGAATACTCCGGCGGTCCCATGACGGACTGGGGCGCGCATCACAACGACGTCGCACGCTGGGCTATCGGTCTCGACGGACCGGTCGCGGTCGAAGGCCAAGCGTTGACCCGACCGATCGAAGGCGGCTTCAATACCCCGAGCGAATTCGAGGTGACCTTCACTTGGGCCAATGGCGTGAAGTACTTCGTGAAGACCACCAAAGACGACAGTCCTTTCGGTCAGATTCTCAACAAAGAGGGGCAGCGCAATGGCGTCAAGTTTGAAGGTGCCGAGGGGTGGATTTGGGTCAACCGCGGCGCCTTGGAGGCCAGCAATGAAGCCATCTACACGACGCCGCTGCCTGACCATGCCGAGCGTCTCGAGGTCAGCCGGGACCACATGGGCAATTTTTTCGACTGCGTTCGCTCGCGGAGAGACCCGGTCGCCCGCGTCGAAGTCGGCCATCGCTCGGCCTCCGTTTGTCACTTGGCTGCCATTGCCGTCCGCTTGGGCCGCAAGTTGCAGTGGGACCCGGCGAAGGAGCTTTTCACCGGTGATGGCGCCGCGGAAGCCAATGCCTGCGTCGCCCGGGAAATGAGAAAGCCTTACGACTACAGCCTTGTGGGGTGAAGAATGTGTCAAGGTCAAGAGCAGGCTCATGAGCTCATGAGCGGGAGCATTGACGCTGGCAGCAAATGACGATATGTTCACGCGGTCGTATGATTGCTGTGCCAAACAAAACTTCGAGTTCGCAACCGTCTTTTCGGGTGGGCGATGAGCGCCTGATTAAGGTGACGCCCAGCGCGGCCCGGAAGGTCGGCTTGCTGTTGCACAGACAGGGGCGTCCTGAGGGTGTGCTGCGCGTCGCCGTCGTCGGAGGCGGCTGCTCGGGACTGCAGTATAAAATGGATCTGCAAGACGGCCCAGCCAGCCGCGATATCCTGGTTGAGACCGGCGGCATCAAAGTGGTGGTGGACCCAAAAAGCGCCCTGTATGTGACGGGATCGGAGTTGGAATACATTGAAGCGCTGCAAGACGGCGGTTTCAAGGTCAAGAATCCCAATGCGGCTTCCTCTTGTTCTTGCGGGGAAAGCTTCAGCGCCTGACACCGGTCAGTTCTTCCAACGCGGCCTCGATGGGCGGGCCTTCTTCCAGTCGGTTTGCTCCGACTGACCTGGAAAATCAGACGCCAGAGTCGCACTTTGACAATGGACTACTATGCACTGCTCCACGAGCCAAGGCGTCCCTGGATTGACCCGGAGAGGCTGAAGGCAAAATTCCTGGCGTTGTTGGCCGCCGCGCATCCGGATCGAGTCCATCGCGGCGACGAAGCGGAAAAGGCGGCGGCCCAGGAGCGGGCGGCGGAACTCAATGCAGCTTACCACTGTTTGCGTGAACCCAAGGAGCGCCTGCAGCATTTGCTGGAACTGGAAGGCAGCGGCAATCCGGCGATGGTCACAGGCGCATCAGCGGCGGTCACGGATTTGTTTTTCGAGGTAGGGCAAGCCTGCCGCGAGGTGGATGCTTTTTTGGGTGAAAAGGAGAAAGCTACGTCGCCGTTGTTGAAAGTGCGTCTCTTCGAGCAGGGAATGACATGGTCAGATAGGATCAACCGGTTGCAGGCCAAGATCGATGCGCGGAGGGAGGAACTGATGGCGGAACTTCGAGGGATGAATCCGGCTTGGGAATCGGTGACCAGGGAAGGGGGTGGCGACCGGGCTGTTGCGTTGCCGCTAAGCCGTCTCGAGGAGATTTTCCGTCTGGTCAGTTATTTTGCGCGCTGGACGCAACAACTCCAGGAACGGGCGCTCAAGCTCTCACTTTAGCCATCCGCATGAGTCCCAGCACACGCCGCAGGACCGCGGCAACGCGCATTTGATCAGAGGACAAAATTTGCTTGCCTGAGCATGCCAATCACTGTTCATTGGCTTGAGTGGGAGAGATGGCCGAGTGGCTGAAGGCGACGGTTTGCTAAACCGTTATAGGGCTTATCACCCTATCGGGGGTTCGAATCCCCCTC
>CAYIIH010000466.1:0-5278 GCA_964363225.1 uncultured Verrucomicrobiota bacterium
GCGGTGTGATAGGCATAGCGTTGCATGATTTTTTCGACAAAGATTTTTCGGTCGAATCCCAGCAGAGCATCCCAATCCGCCACACACTCGTAGGTCTCACCCGCACGCCGAAAGCCGATATCATAGTCGGAGCCTGGCAGCAGAATCTTGAGGTCAACCGGAGTGCGATGGCCCTCGTATCCTCGCACCTCAGCCCGTCCTTCTTCGCAGCGATAGCCCAGGTCCTGCAAGGCTTGTTGCAAAAGCCGCTTGTTCGCCATTTGCGTTTTAATGGTTGTGAAGTGGGACATGAGTCTGCCCGGTTTACCAGCCCGTGTTCCATTGGCTTGGCCGGAGACACAGCGCCAGCCGCTCAACGGATAAGGGCCTGAGTCATGGGCGGCAGCTTAGTTTGGCCCGCTCAACTTGGCCAGCAAAATTAGAGAAATCGAGGTGCTCGCGCCGAGTAACGTTGCTGCGGCCTGTTCTGGGAGGCCTCAAGCTCGGCGTCCAATCACCCAGGCTGACGCGGTCGCGGTCGCCCTTGCCGAACCAGCCGTCGTCAATGACGGACAATTCAACGCCAAGGGCAAAGGGAAAAACCCGCCGCGAGCCTGACGAAAACAAGACCGATGCGGCTGCGGACTCTCCAAATCATCGATTTCTATCTGACGTCGAGCACTATGCACTGAATTGCGTCTCAGCCGGAGGATACGATCCGGTCGCATTGACCAAGAGCCTCAATCGTGGCTGGTTGAGAACTTAGCCAAAGCACCCTGAACCAAGGCCTCGGGCAAAGAGCGCAAAATACTGTCAGGAAGATGCGCCCAGGATTGTGGATAAAAGGTAGCCGACTCCGGCCAGCTTTCCCAAACAGCCCTGATTTGAGCCAACGGCCCTCCCGCCTCAATTTCACTGATCTTTGCCTGCCGTTGGGTCTCTGCTTGCCGGCGTACGTGTTCTTGCTCCTGCCGCTGCTTGGCCAGTTCGAGTTCTCTCTTGTGTCGTTCGCTTTCTCGGCGCCGCTTCTCGACTTCCCATTCTGGCACGTAACTACTCAAGACGGGATGTTCTGTCCAAGTTGGCGAAAAGAAGCGGGCCGTGAGCGCGTAAACATCCTGGTCGAGCAGGAATCTCACGAGGCGGCGGTGAACAGGATGTCTTCGGCCTGGACCACATCAATGGCGCATTGGATTCTGCAACCCAATGACCCCAGTTTATTGCTTCTGCGCAAAGCTTTCGGCCCAGGCCACGGCTTTGAGCATCGCCTTTGATTTGTTCACCGTTTCCTGGAATTCCCCTTCCGGCGTGGAATCGTTGACCCAGCCGCCGCCAGCCTGGACGTAGGCCCTGCCCTCTTTGATGAGAGCGGTGCGAATGGTGATGCAGCAATCGAGATTGCCACTAAAGGAAAAGTAACCCACGCAGCCGCCGTACGGCCCCCGTTGAGTTTGCTCCAGCTCGGAGATGATTTGCATGGCCCGGATTTTCGGGGCGCCGCTCAGCGTGCCGGCCGGAAAGGTGGCGCGCATGAGTTCGTAAGGCGTTTTGTCTGCCGCCAGCCGCCCTTCCACCTGCGATACGATGTGCATGACGTGGCTGTACCGTTCAACGATCATCAAGTCTTTAACCCGGACCGACCCAAAATCACAGACGCGTCCCAGGTCATTGCGGGCCAGGTCCACGAGCATGACGTGCTCGGCGCGCTCCTTCGGGTCCGCCAGCAATTCCAGTTCATTCGCTTTGTCCTGCTCCGGAGTCTTGCCACGAGGACGCGTGCCGGCGATCGGCCGGATTTCCACTTTGCCATCTTCGCAGCGGACATGAATCTCCGGCGAAGCGCCCACGAGCGAGAAACCCTCCAATTCCAGCAGAAACATGTACGGGGAAGGATTGATCGACCGGGCGGCCCGGTAGATATCGAGCGGCGCCGCTTTGACCGGAGTGGAAAACCGTTGCGAACCGACCACCTGGATAATGTCGCCGGCGGTAATGTACTCCTTCGCTTTGAGCACGTTGGCCTCGAATTTTTCCCGGGGCATGTTGGATTCAAACAGCACTTGCGGCACTTCGCGTGGCACCGTCACCGGGATATGCTCCAACGGTTGTTCGAGCAGTGACACCAGCCGTTCGATTTCGCTCACGGCATTTTCGTAAGCGTCGGCGGGACTGATGCCGTCCTCCAGGATCGCATTGACCAGGATGGTGATGGTCTGGTTCACCCGGTCAAAAATGAGGAGTTCATCGGCGATCAGGAAATAAAGGGTGGGCGTGCGCAAGTCGTCCAGCGGCGGTCGCGGCACCACCGGCTCGATATCGTGAATGAATTCGTAGCCAATAAAGCCGACGGCACCCCCGGTAAAACGAGGCAAGAAGGGCAAGGAAACCGCCCGATATTTCTTCAAAACCCGTTCCACCACCTCGAGACCGTCTTTAACGCAGGGAGCGCCGTTGAGACTGGATTCCCGCGCCACGGCGAAGCTCTCCACCACCTTGCCGTTCTCGAGCCACTCGACGCGAGGGCCGTTTTGCCGGATGACGGCGCGCGGGCTGCATCCGACAAAAGAGTAACGTCCGATATGCTCGCCGCCTTCCACCGATTCAAAAAGGAAGGATTCGCCGTGTCCCCGGATTTTGCGATAAGCCGAGAGCGGGGTTTCGAAATCCGCCAGGAGGCGGCGGGTGACCGGGATCAGGTTCCCCGCCGCGGTCAATTTGAGAAATTCGTCTTCGGTTGGTGAGTACATACTCGCGCAGTTGGACGGGGTTTAAGTCATGGTCCGCCGCATCCGCCATACAGAAGGCAAGGTATAAACGGTCACGGCCAGCGCATAGGTAATGATACCCATGCCGACCGCAAAGGGGACCAAATGCAGCCTGCTGGAATACATCAAAGTGGCGCCAATCCCGGCCACGAGGCTCGTTTGGGCCAACAAACAGAACAGGTACAGCCTCAGGCTGGTTTGGGCCAGGCGCTCCGCCACCCAGCAGCGGTAGCGCTCTTCGCCCAGCGAGCGCATCAGCCACGCGGACTGAAAATTGCGCGCCGCCACCAGCAAACTGGTGGTGATAATGACGATGGCCGGCAAGGGCCAGAGCGCAAACGCCGGGCACAGAAGCAGATTGACCGCCATGCCCCATTTCCAGCCCAGTTTCTTGGCGATGGGATTGGCTTCCAAAACGAGGTTTGGCGTCGCAATCCAAGTGCTGAGAAAATCCATCCCTCGCGCGAAGAGCAAGAGAGCCAGGATCAGGAAATAGCGGGCGCTGCCAAATGGAATCAAGTCTTCCATCACTTGGAGCCGTAAATATCTTCAGGCGATTCGAGTTGTTCCTCCGTGATCTTGAAGGATGGGCCGCCGTTCTCCACGGAACGAAAGAAACAGGATTGATACCCTTCGTGGCAGGCGGCCCCGATCTGTTCCACCTGGATCAGCAAGGTGTCGCCGTCACAGTCAAACGCGATGTTCTTCACCGCCTGGGTGTGGCCGCTGGTCTCGCCTTTCATCCAGAATTTTTGGCGGGACCGGCTCCAGAAATGGGTCTGGCCCGAGGCCACGGTTTTTTCGAGCGACGCCCGGTTCATCCAGGCCATCATCAGCACGCGCCCGGTCGCTTGCTCCTGGATGATGGCCGGAATCAAGCCTTCGGAGTTAAACTTCAGTTTTTCGTAAAAGGTCATGCCGTTTTTGATTTGTCGATTCTACCATGAGTAACAGGCCGTCGCACTTTAATTTCCTGGAACCGTCGCCATCCTTTGCCAACGCCGCCGGGCAGCGTCACTCATAGGCGAACGGGGATATGTTGCCGGGCCAGAAACTGCTTCACCTCGCCCACCGTGAATTCACCAAAATGAAAGATGCTGGCGGCGAGAACCGCGTCCGCTTTGCCCTCCAACAAAACTTCGGCCATGTGCGCCAGCGACCCGGCGCCTCCGCTGGCCACCACCGGCACTCCCACCGACTCGCTGATGCGACGAGTGATGACCAAATCAAAGCCCGCCTTGGTGCCGTCGGCATCGATGCTGTTGAGCACAATTTCGCCGGAGCCAAGTTGAACGGCCTGCTGGGCCCAGGCCACCGCCTCGAGGCCGGTCGGTTTGCGGCCGCCATGCGAGAAGACCTCCCACCGGTCGGAAGCAACTCGTTTGGCATCGATCGACACCACGATGCATTGGCTGCCAAATTTTTCCGCGCCTGCCCGGATGAGATCGGGATTCGCCAGGGCCGCCGAGTTAATGCTGATTTTGTCGGCGCCCCCCTTCAGCATGGCGCTCATATCCGATACGGAACGAATGCCGCCGCCAACGGTCAACGGCATGAAGCAACGGTTGGCGACGCGTTCGATCACCTCGACCATCGTGGCCCGCCCATGCGCGCTGGCTGTGATATCGAAAAAGACCATTTCATCGGCGCCTTGCTCATTGTAGCGCATCGCCAGTTCGACCGGATCGCCCACGTTGCGCAGTTCGCCGGCTTCGGCCTTGCCGAATTGGACGCCGCGCGTGACCTGTCCCTCATGGACGTCCAGACACGGGATGACCCGTTTAGCCAGCATGAGATTGGATGGGGCGCAGGGAGGTCAGAAGAGACTTAGGCTGGACTGAATTTGCCTCCAGCCCTCTTGAACAGCCCTTTGCGGTAGAGAACCGCATTCAGCGAGTTCACCGGATCATCCGTCGCAAACCGATAGCCCTGTTTTCTCACCGCCGCCAGTATTTCCAACTTGGCCAGC
Source organism: uncultured Verrucomicrobiota bacterium (assembly GCA_964363225.1). Lineage (GTDB taxonomy): Bacteria > Verrucomicrobiota > Verrucomicrobiia > Limisphaerales > CAYIIH01 > CAYIIH01. The sequence goes on from CAYIIH010000466.1 coordinate 4,714, forward strand.
GGTTTGGCGCACGTGGCTTCAAGGATCGCCTTTCTCAGAGAGGTCTTATTACGAACGGCCTTTCTCCGAGGGGTCTTAGGATGAAACGGCTTTGCAGGCTTGAGCTGCGGGTTTGTGGGGCTTTGTGCTGGTGGGATCAGGCTGTCAATGCCCAAAGCTTTATTGATTTCGCTCAGCCGGCGTTCGAGCGCGGTCTTTTCCCTGAGCAAGGATTGGCGCAATTGAATATACTTTTTAAGATGATCGATTTTCATGCGGGCCAAAATAGCGGATTCCTTCCGGCTCTGACAAGCGAGATCAACCGTGGAAATTCCAGGCCTTCCGTGAGCGGACGCCAATTCCCAGTTTGCCCGGCCGCCGGTAAAGGCTGATTCAAGCAAGGAGCGCGGGCAGCTTGCCCGCGCATTCTTCCCTTGGAACTGGCCGAAACGCGGAGCGGGCAAGCTGCCCGCGCTCCTTGCGCACGATTCTTGAATCTGGCTTTGCCGCCGGCCGATGCTATTCTGGGGACGATCTGAATAGGGTATGGATGCTGGCGTCTATTCTACAATTAATGTCATGAAGA
>CAYIIH010000467.1:0-3603 GCA_964363225.1 uncultured Verrucomicrobiota bacterium
TGCCCGGCTTTTTAATACGGTCGGCCCCCGCCAAGTGGGACAGTATGGCATGGTCTTGCCACGTTTCGTTGCCGCAGCCAAGGCCGGCAAACCGCTCCAAGTGTATGGCGATGGGCGGCAGACCCGCTGTTTCTGTTATGTGAATGATGCGGTTGAAGCCCTCGTCCGGTTGCAGCGTTGCCCGAAGGCCTTCGGTGAAATCTTTAACGTGGGCAGCACCAAGGAAGTCAGTATCCGGGAATTAGCCCTAAGAGTCATCGCGGCCCTAAAGTCCGACTCTGCCATCGAGTTCGTTCCCTACGCCGAGGCTTATACGCCTGGATTCGAAGATATGATGCGACGCAAGCCGGTGACCGGCAAGCTGTTCCAATACACCGGTTTTCGTGCGGAAACACCTCTGGACCAGATTATTCGGATGACTGCCGGTTCTGCTTAAAAAAAAGAGGCATCCTTGCGGATGCCTCGTGCATGAATGAATTATTTTGGCGGTTTAGCGGCCCGGGAACGCCAAAACGTTATCGTCATCACCTGAGTTCCGCAAAGCATCGCGCAGGCGCGAGGTGCTGTACTGCTGCACGCTGCCATCACCTAGGCAAACGTCACCTTGATTCTGATGCAAGTCTTTGGTCCAACCGGCTCCCACCGTGGCCGTGTGGTTGGTGCCAATCTTGATGATCTCAGATTTCTTGATGTCGTTGCGGGCAGTAGCGCCGGTCGCATTATTCGTCATGTTGCGGTCGCCGGAGAGGAATGACTGCGGCTTGGTTTCGTCAGCGGCAACGCCAATGAAGTAGCTCACGGCTTTGTTTTTGAGTCTAACCATGGCCGTGGTGAAGTTCGTGGCTTCGGTCCCATCCGTATCGGAGGGGCAGAGGATGATCTTCGGCGTGCTCAACTCATTGGACAACACCACGAAGTGGTAATAGTTGGACAAGGCCGCGCCATTAACAACCGCCAGTTCGGAGGAACCACCTTCTGCCATGGAAAGGGCCATGGGGAACTTGTCGCTGTTATCCGTGGCGAAGATACGGAAGGCCAGACCGACGTTCTTCAGGTTGTTAACGCACTTGATTCTTTGGGCCTTGGCCTTGGCCTTGGCCAGCGCAGGCAGGAGCATGCCCGCCAGAATGGCGATGATGGCAATAACGACTAACAGCTCAATGAGCGTGAAAGCCCCGACTTTATATTTGCGAAAAACGCTGTTCATAGTTTCTTTCGGTTTATTTTGGGTTACGGTTCGCGCACTCTAATCAAACTGGCCAGAGTGTCAACGCATTTTCTCAAGAAAATTAGCAGAGACGGTGCCAAGCCGGTTTTTCGGTCATAAAGCGGCGGGAACACCCTGTTTTAAGGCCGTCGGTGACAAATTCCACGCATTATGCGTGAACCTGACTCATTCCCAGCCGATGAAACCGGTAGAGTTTTCGCAGCCGGCGCAAATTTTCTGGTAGGGACGCATTCCACTGCGTCCCACTTATTTCGACCGCTTATTCAGGGACGCAGTGGAATGCGTCCCTACCTTTTGGTTACAGCTTCGCCGCGCTGGGTGAACAATTCCGTTTCCGGTTCCAGTCGTATTTTCCTTGCTCCCAAGGGAAACGATAGCGTATTAGAGACGGTATGAGATTGGCTCGCGCCGGGGCTGGCACGGAACAGCACCTGCGTGAGAATAAGACTTCTGGCTGCCAGCGCAGCAGAGAGGTGCGCCCGCGTGGCGGAATTGGCAGACGCGCTAGATTCAGGTTCTAGTGATTAACATCGTACAGGTTCAAGTCCTGTCGCGGGCACCAACTTGAGGTCCGTGGGGGCTGAAGCGTCCGCCCCAATCGTGGGACGCATTGGATACATTTATTTCATGGGTGTCATCATTCGCCAAGCTGCCGCCAGCGACGCTCCGCGATGGCTGGAATTGCTCAAAGCGTCGCTGGGAGAGGACTATTCGGACAAGCAGATTTACGATTTGTCCTGGATCAGTTCCCAATTGGACCCAAAAGGAGACGTTGAGACGTGGGTCGCCGAAGCCAACAACCGGTTGCAGGCGAGCCTGGCTTTTTTGCCTCCGGTCGCGCCCAACAGCAATCCGGTGGCGAACATGGGACGGCATTTCAACCGCCCGGAAAGCTATGCCGATGGTTCCGCCGAGGCCTTGCTCGGCAAGATGAACGAATTGGGAACACAGAGAAAGCAACTCATCGTTTCGCGCGTGTTTGCTTCCGATAACCGGCTGCAGATTCTCTACGAGAATGCCGGTTATGTCTGCGTAGGTTTTCAGCCGTTCAAACACATGCACCGCGTGCGGGAGGGCGTTCTTTTTTATGTGCGCGCGTCTCAATCCGGTCTGGTGACGCGCCTGCCCATCTCGGAGTCGCTGCCGCAAATCAGCGAGCTGGCGACCGTCGTGCTCAGCAACCTGGGCATTCCGAATCCGTTGTCCGCGCGCGATGGCGTGACCGGATACCCGCTCCAGACCGAAGTCAAGTTTCATGATGCCACCCTGGACGACTTTGAGCTCTGGCGCCTCCAGGCCCAGTCCACCAACCCGCCGATTGAGATTTCGGGCGTATTCAATCTGGGCATCGGTTATCTGCGGCTGGCCGGCAACACACCGCATCGCGCCATCCTCGCGCAGCGGGACGACAAGGTGGTGGCGGGCCTGGCCTACTATTTCGATCCGCAAGACCGCTGCGTGCGCCTGACCGATTCGTTCTCTCAGGACGACCTTTCGATGGGAGGGCTTTTCCAACACGCGGTCAAGATCGCCCAGGATCAGTTGAGCGCGGTTTACCTGGAAGTGGACGTTCTGGCCACGGCGCCGCGACTGCTGAAAAGCGCCGAGCAAGTCGGTTTTGTTCCGATCGCGTATCTGCCCGCGTTCTTTTCCAAGGAGGGCCATTACACGGACGTGGTCAAGCTGGTGAAGCTCAACATGGTCTATTCGCAGGAGAACGCGACGTTCACAGCCAAAGCGCGCGCCATTGTCGAGATCATCGACCATAATTTCCACGACCAAAAAGTGGGGGTGGCCATCATCAATCTGCTGCGGGGTCTGCCGATTTTTGAGGGCCTGGGCGACGGGGAATTGCGCAAAATCGCCCGCCTCTTCACCCAGAAACTCTATCGTCCCGGCGAAAAGATTTTCAACAAAGGCGATTCCGGCAATGAGGCTTACGTGGTGATGCGCGGACAGGTCGATATTGTTCTGGAAGAAAAAGGCAAACCGATTGCCACCATCGGCAACGGCCAGATTTTCGGCGAACTCGCCTTTTTGGACGGCGCCGCCCGGGTGGCCATGGCGGTGGCCAGCCAGGCCAGCATTGTGCTGGTCATTCAAAGGAGCGCCTTCAATGTCCTGGCCCAGCGAGAACCGCATCTGGGCATGATGGTGATGCGCAACGTCGCCATGGAGCTTTCCAACCGCCTCCGCCGCTCCAACGTCGCCATGGCCTCCTCCCGCAAGTAATCCCCAAGCCGCCCGGAGCGCAGGTGTCCAACCTGCGCGCCTCCCGTAAGAAGTGCCCCTCACCACGAGACCGGAACGGATAGCTTGTTCCCGAAGCGATTCCGATAGAAAAGCTGCTTATGCGCAGCGCCGTACTCGTGGAC